>JAFSUH010000187.1 GCA_017445365.1 Kiritimatiellia bacterium
TCCGGCCAGGGCGGCGCAGGACGAAATCCGCCGCCTCCGGGTGCCGACGCCGCGGGAAATCAAGGCGGGGCTCGACGAGTACGTCATCGGGCAGGACGCGGCCAAGAAGGCGCTCGCCGTGGCCGTCCACAACCACTACCGCCGCGTCAAGGAATTCGTGAAGAACCCGTCGGCGGACGACGGCGTGGAGCTGGAGAAGTCGAACATTTTGCTCTTGGGGCCGACCGGATCGGGGAAGACCCTGCTCGCGAAGACGCTCGCGCGGATTCTCGACGTCCCGTTCTCCATTTCGGACGCGACCAGCATCACCGAGGCCGGGTATGTCGGTGACGACGTCGAAAACGTGCTCCTCCGACTCATCCGCGCGGCCGACGGCAACGTCCCGCGCGCGCAGCTGGGCATCGTCTACATCGACGAAATCGACAAGATCGCCCGGCGGATGGAGAACGTCTCCATCACCCGCGACGTGAGCGGCGAAGGCGTCCAGCAGGCCCTTCTCAAGATTCTCGAAGGCACCGTCGCCACCGTCCCGCCGCACGGCGGGCGCAAGCACCCGCAGATGGAAAACATCCCCATCGACACGACGAACATCCTCTTCATCTGCGGCGGGGCGTTCGTGGGGCTGGACGACATCCGCCGCCGCCGGATGGGGAAGAACGCCATCGGGTTCACGGACCCCGCGGAAAAGAAGAAGGAACTCCCGCGCATCGAGCCGGAGGACCTGGTCCAGTTCGGATTGATTCCCGAGTTCGTGGGGCGCCTGCCCGTGGTGACGGACCTGGCGGAGCCGACGGAAGACGATTTGGTCAGGATCCTGACCGAGCCGAAGAACGCGCTCGTCAAGCAATACCGCAAGTTGCTCGCGCTGGAAGGCGTGGAGCTGGAAATCCCGGAAGGGTCGTTGCGCCTGCTCGCGCGGAAGGCGAAGGAGAAGGGGACCGGGGCGCGGGCGTTGCGCGCCTTGATGGAAAGCCTCCTCCTCGACGTCATGTACGAAGCCCCGGAAAAGGGCAAGGGCACCACCTTCACCATCACCGAAGAAACGATTTCCGCCCTCGACGCGGCGAAGTAGGGCCCTTCGCCCCCCTTGTCCAGCCCCTTTTCCCCGGCGGGGCCCGCGTATCGGACGGAATCCGCTCCCGGCAGGGAACCCGTCGCGGCACGACGCCGTCAGTCGCCGCCGAACAGGCGGCGGGCGAGGATCTTCGGAAGTCCCGCCGCCTCGATTTTCCGGGGTGCAAGCTTTTTGTCAACGCCCGGTCTGCCCGGTTTCCCGTGAAACGCCTTGGGGGTCCGCCAACGGCTCATTGTCCCAGAAACCGGTCGTACGCATTCTCTCCCCGTTTCACCAAGCGTTGGTAAAACGGGGATTTCTGCAACGGGGTCTCCAGAAAGTGGACCCGGAAGCACTCGGCCAGGAACCCAGCGGCGAAAATCGCGCAGACGGATGCCGGTATCCACGCCCAATACCACGGGGAAGCGAAAAAACGGTCGCACCGGAAGACCTGCGGCCACAACCAATTCCCGCGGATGGGGTTTCCGGTGTGCAGGAGGAATATCCCGTAGGTTGCCTTGGCAAGCATGTTGACCGGACGGCTGTACCATGTCCGCGCGTTCAGGCAGAGGGCGACAAGCGAACACGCGAACATCAGGTTGAACGGTGAAAATTGGTCCATCGCCGGCGCGAGGGAGCCGGCGAACTTCCCGATCGCGAAAACGACGGCCACGGAAGAGACGAGGGCAACCCGGCAGAAGCTTTTCCGTTTGAGGATGTCCAAGGTACCGCGACGGTACTCCGCCATCAGGAAGAACAGGAAAACGAAAAACGCCAGATTGGCGTAGCAATGCGTTTCGTGGAGCGTCGGCAGGACGCATTCCAGGAGGAACAGGATTGCCGTGATGGCGTGGACCAGGGCGGGGGAGGCGTTCCTGACGATTGCGTTCAGCACCGGCACCAGGAGCAACCAGATGCAAAACGTGCTGACGAACCAGTTCCGGCCACCGAGCACGGGGAGCAAATCGCGGATAATCTCGCCCCGGGTCATCGGGACGCGGAGCACGAAGAGGGAGAGCAGCAGGATCGAAACGAAGTAAAAGAAGGTCGTGCACCACACGCGGACGAACTGCCGGACGGTATTCGTCTTCCCGTACAGGAAATACGCACTGAGCAGGACGAAGACATCCACGCCGGCTTTTCCCCCGAACAACCAAAAAAGGGAAACATCCCGGTTGAACCCTTCCACGAAGGAAAGCGCCCGGCTGTGGTAAACGCAGTGATGGGCGGTGATCAAAAACATCGCGAGGATTCGCGCGAGTTCGACATTGGATTTCCGGGGGAGGGAGGGCATCGGATCTCTCCGTTACCTTCCGGCCGGAGTTCCGGCGACGATGGCGGCAAGCGTGCCGTCCACCGCGAAACCGTCCAAATGGGCATGCGTGTCGGAAAACATGCCTCTACTCTAGCTCTTCGCCCTGCCGCCGCCAAGTGCCGGCGTGCCGATGTCCGGCAAATTCAAGCCGCTTTTGCCGGATATCGGCAAAGGCGAACGGAATCCGCCTCCCGCAGGGAACCCGTCGCGGCACGGCGCGGTTAGTCGCCGCCGGGATTCAGCGCGACCTGCACGGCGTCGGATGGCAAGGAGCGGATGACCGACGAAGACTGGCCCCCCCGTCGGGGGACGAGGCGGCGCGGTTCAATTCCTCCCGCGTCACCGTCGAAATGAGATAGCGCGGAAGGGGACCGGGGGCACACGGGGACCGGACCGGGACGCGGGAAACCGCGTCCCGGTCCTTTTGCGCGGCTTGGCCCCGTGTGCGGGGCCCGCAAGACCATGCCGGATTGCGGAATTTCGTGCGAGATTACGAAAAACCGCCCGATTTCGCCCCCAAATCCCGTCCATCCCGTGAATCCCGTCAAAAGCTCTTTTTCCATGCCCGTCTTGGCAGGGTGCAATGGGTTTCAATGTTTCCGCTTTTTGCGAACCTTGCGCGACGTCGCGTGAGGCGTTTCCCCGGAGCCGTCGGCGGCTCAGAATCCGGGGCGGTAGCGGATGGGAACGTGCGCGAGGCCGCCGGGTTCCAGCGCGATGAAGGTGTCGCCGTTTTCCTGCGGCGCGGGCGCGATGCGAGCGGGCGAGGGGACCGACAGCCAATCGGACCAAGCGTAGCGCAACACCAGCTCCCTTTCCCCCGGTTCCGGCGCGACATCGATGCGGTTGAAGGTCGCGCGCACCTTCCCCCGCCCCTTGGCGAGCGCGCCGCCTTCCGCGCCCAACACCTCGAAGACCACCTCGTCCGGGCACGCGGCGATTTTCAGGGTCTCCACCTCGCGGAACTTGTCCGGGCGGTTGCGGAAGGACGCGATTTTTTTCGGGTCGTGCGCGATGCAATGGGTGACGCCGTGCAAGCGCATGTATTCCCAGTCGCCGTTCTTCCCCGGCGGGCGGCGGTCCTTCGGCGGGCAGTCGTTCGGGGCGGTCCCCGGCGGGAACCCGTAGTAATCGCAGGCGAACATCTCCCGCCCCGCCAGCCACGGCAACGGCGCGAGGTGCCCGCCGCCGAACGCGTGGGCGGCCTTCCCCGCGAAAAGCACCCGCCCGCCTTCCGGCACGAGGGCGCGGAGGCGTTCCGCGGCGCGCAAAACGTCGTCGCGCGCGCCGATTCCCTTGCGGGCGGCGCGTGCGGCGATGGTCGGCCCTTCGAGGCAGGCGCCGAGGATGAGCGCGGCCGCCAGCCCCGCGAGGACGGCTTGCGGCAGGGGGCGGAAGCGGCCGGAAGGCGCGGGCGCGCGCAGGACGGCGAGGGCGAAATGCGCGGCGGGGAAGGCGAGGACGAGGAAAGACGGGATGACGAGCCGGTACGTCTGGAGGTTCGCCTTCCACGCCCACGCCCCGGCATAGAGCGCGATGCCCGCGGCAATCGAGGAAACGGCCAAGCGGCGCGCCGGGCGCGGCGTCGCGGCGAACAACCCGCAGATGCCGCAGAAGACGAGCACCGGCGAGGCGGATTTGGCGAGGTTCCGCGTCAAAAAGAGGAACTGCTCCCATGCCTTGGCGGGCAGGGCGGCGAGGGATGTACGGGTGGCCGCGGATGCCGCGGCGGGCGGAGCGGAAAGCGCGTAGGCAAGGACGCTTTTCGAGCGGAGTACCGCACGGGCGGTGGGCAGCAGGAGAAGCAACAGGAGCGCGGAAACGGCGAAGATGCGCCAGCGGTCGCGCCGGTCGAGCCGCGGCAGGTGCCAGAGGACGAAGAGCGCCTCGACAAGGAGGAATCCCGCCATCGGCGGCCACTGCGCGACCAGAAACGTCGTCGCCCCCCAGAGCGCGAGCGTGCCGCGGGAGGCGTCCCGCCCGGAGGCGAGCGCCAGGGCCGACGCGAGCGAGGCGGGCAGCCACATCGCCGCCGCCGTCGCCCCGGCGGTGCCCGTCTCGAAGGTCCAGCCGAAGAAGGTGGCGCTGCTCCAGAGGACGAGGCCCGCGAAAAGCGTCGCGCCCGTCCGGTCGAGCCCGGCGCGGCGGCCCGCCGCCCGGGTCGCCGCGGGAACCAGGAGGAAGAAGAGGCCGCCGTAAACCAAAAATTGCGCGCGCAGGGGGCCGAGAAGATGCCAGACGGGGAGGAAGGGCAACCACAGGCCGCGGATGCCGCTCGTGACGATGACGGAATTTTCCACGCCGCCGTTCCAGAAGGGGACGTAGCTTGCGAAATGCGGGAACACCGCGGCGCATTCGAGGAAGCGGAAGAGGAAGGAGGCGTGGTCGTCGTTCCAGAAGGCGAGGCCGCGCGTGAGGCGGGCGAGGCGGAAGAGCGCGACGGAGGAAGAGAGGAGGAGCGCGACGGGGAAGAGACCGCGCAGGAACCGGAGGCCGCGCGGCCCGCGCCAGGCGCGGAGGAAGGCGAAGAGCGCGGCGAGGACCGGGAGGAACAGCGCGGGGTTGAGGAGGGCGGCGGAAAAGCCGCCGCGCGGCGGCAGGCACCAGCCGGGCTGGAAGAAGGAATCGGTGTGCGTCTGCCACGCCGTGGCGATGGAGCCGAAAAGAAGGATGCCCGCGAGCAGGGAAAGGAAGGGGGACACGGACGGGGAGGGGACGCCATCCGCGTCGTCGGGGGAATTGTTCCGGCGCCGCGCGAGAAGGTTTCCCAGTCCCGCCGCGAGGAAGAGCGCGGCGGCGACGGCGGCGGCGTAGGCGGATAGCCCCGCCGCCGTCACGCGGCGGCCGAGGGTGAAGGCGTGGAGGCGGACCAGGAGGAAGAGCACCGCCAGCCCCGCCGCGGGGCAAAGGAATCGGAACGCTGGGGAAAGCATGGGGCCGAGTCTCGCAGAAAACCGCCGCCCGCGACAGGGGGAAATGCGGGGGCGTCCCGGCCGTTTTGCATGGTTGACTTGGCCGCGGGGTTCGCCCATCCTTGCGGCATTCGAACGAATCCCCACCCACACCGACACAAGGAACCCCAAAGCCATGCCTCCGAAAGCCGCCCCGAAAATCTCCGACAAGACCGACGCCTCCTCCGCCCTCTCCGCAGCCCTCGCCCAGATCAAGAAACAGTTCGGCGACGGCGCCATCATGCGCCTCGGCGCCGAGGACGGCTCCGTCAAGAACATCCCCGTCATCCCCACCGGCGCGCTTTCCCTCGACATCGCCCTCGGCGTCGGCGGCCTCCCGCGCGGCCGCATCATCGAAATCTACGGCCCCGAATCCTCCGGCAAGACCACCCTCATGCTCCACGTGGTCGCCAACGCCCAGCGCGCGGGCGGCACGTGCGCTTTCATCGACACCGAGCACGCCTTGGACCCCGTGTACGCCAAGCGCATCGGCGTGGACGTCTCCAACCTCCTCGTCTCCCAGCCCGACAGCGGCGAGGAAGCCCTCGCCATCGCGGAGCGGCTCATCAAGACCAACGCGCTCGACGTCATCGTGGTCGATTCCGTGGCCGCGCTCACGCCGAAGGCCGAAATCGAAGGGGAAATCGGCGACTCCTTCGTGGGGTTGCAGGCGCGCCTCATGAGCCAGGCCATGCGCAAGCTCGCGCCCGCGCTCGACCGTTCCAACACCGTCCTCATCTTCACCAACCAGATCCGCGAGAAGATCGGCATCATGTTCGGCAACCCGGAGACGACGCCGGGCGGCCGGGCCTTGAAGTTCTACGCGTCCGTCCGCCTCGAAATCCGCCGCGGCGCGCCGCAGAAGGATTCGGCGGGCAAGGTGGTGGGCAGCCACACGCGCGTCAAGATCGTCAAGAACAAGGTGGCCCCGCCGTTCACGGAAGCGGAATTCGACATCTACTTCAACGAAGGGATTTCGGTCGCCGGCAGCGTCCTCGACACCGCGGTGGATTTGGGCGTCGTCACCAAGCGCGGCGCGTATCTCTATTACGGCGAAGAGACCATCGGCCAGGGCCGGGACGCGGCGCTCGCGCAGCTGAAGGCGGACCCGAAACTGCTGGAAACCCTGCGCAACGCGGTGCTCGCGAAGCACGCGGAAAAGAACGCCCCGGCGGACAAGGCGAAAGCCGCGGCCGCGCCCGCGGCGGCAAAAGCCGCCGCGAAGGAAGAAGCGAAGAAGTAGAAGGAAAGTAAGAAGTAAAAAAGTAAGAAGGAAGAAGTGTGGATGCGCGGCGGGTTTTCCGCCGCGCGTTTTTCGCATTTTGCCAATGTTCGGCAAAAACCAGGCGTTTTTGCCAAACATTGGCAAAACCATCCGCGGCGCGCGGAGTTGGGAGCGCGCTTGCGGAAGGGGGGATTCTTGCGTAAGTTGGGCATCCGTCGCCCGGGTGGCGGAACGGCAGACGCAACGGACGGCAATCTTGCATCGAGATTCATCTCCCCGTAATGCCTCCGATGGCGAAATGGAGCTTGTTGTTTGCAAAAGCGGCAGTTGCTTTTTGCATCCTTCGGTAGTGAGACCTGAAAGCATGACAGGCAGGTCATGCTTTGAACTTCCGGGCTGTTCTTTTTGTCCTTTGCCGGAAATCGTGAGCGTTCAGTTTCCGCCGCTCTGCTTCGAGGCCTTTCGTCGGCCGATAAAAGCGGAGACGACGCCGACCAACGTAGTTCCGGCAAGAGCCGCCCCGATCCACGGCGAGCCCAGTACCACGCAGACGACGGAACCGGAAATCAAACAGAGCGAAGCAATCAGCGCAAATATCTGGCCCAGCCGTTCCGCCTGAAAGGCGTGCCGCGAGGCAAGCATGGCTTCTTCATGCCGGAAATCTTCCCGGCGGAAGCGCTCCCGTTGCTCCGCTTCGGCCATGGACACAATCCGTTCCGCAAGGCCGGGCAGGGCCGCCTCATAGAGTTGCAGGGCCTCCGGCGGAGGCAACGGTCCGCTGTGGATCTGTTGCTGGATGGAAATGCCGGAGACTTCCTGTCTCGCCGGGGCGTCAGTGCGTTTCAGGGGATGCGTCATGCAACAAGCCGGGGTTTTCCGTTTCGACACGGTCGATGGCGAACCAGAGGCATTCACCCACCGCCGCCCAGTCGCCGCGGATGTTTTCCGCATCCTGCTGCCATCCGGGGCGCCTGTCCGGCGTGTGGGGCAACAAAATGGCACGCGGCGAGAAATCCAGCGAAAACGTGCGGGAAAACACGTCAGCGGCACCGGCACGGAATGCTGCGGTGTCGTCGATGGCGGGAGAGAGGGCGGCGTTCACGGTACGAAACCTTTCACTTCCACTTTAGCACGGCTTTCTTCTTCGACAAGGGGGCAAGAGAATTTTTCGCAGAGGGCGACGGTTGCTTTTTGCGCCTGTCCGACGGTTGCAACGGACAAACCCGCCGCAAAGGAAGGAGGAAGACAGATTTGCACGCGGCGGGTTTCCCGCCGCGCGTTTTTCGCATTTTGCCAATGCTTGGCAAAATTCCACCGGCGGTTCCATATCGTTTTCCCGCCGTTTGCCAATCCTTGGCGACTTCCCCCTTTCCTTGCCGAAAATTGGCAAAACACCTGAGATGCCTCGGAAGAGCCCGAAGGGGAACCGCACCCCGCGCCTTCTTGATTCTGCGCCGTGCGGTACCCCGGCCCCGCGGGAGGCCGTCCCCGATTCCCGCTTTTCCCCTTTTCGCTTCCCGGTTTCCCATACCTTTCCCGTGGAGCTTCTGCGAACTGGCCGAAGGCGCGGGTGGGGTGGATTTTTCATGGATTCCGCCCGCTGCCGAAAACCAGCCGCCCGCCGGTGCGGTGCCCGATACCGGCTTTCTTCCCCTTTCCGCCCGCAAGGACGCGAGCCCGCGGAGTTTTTCCGCTACTCCAAAGGCGGTTGTTGGTCTCCGCGGCCACGCGTCCCTTGCGGGCCCTTCCCCCTTCCGCCGCCGGGTCCCGCGTCTTTCCGGACGTGTTTCATGCGCGGTCCCCGGCGGCGCTTTCCCCTTTCCGGCGCACACGCGCCGTGTATCACCCAAACATTCAAAACAACCACCGGCCCTAAAGGCCACCCCCAACACGGGACAAAACCAATCCCAACCAAAACCAGCCAACAAAACCAACTGAATCCCGCAGAAACCCCGAACAACCCACACCGCACAAACCTTCAAACGTGAATCTTTGGACAACACCCTACGGAACCTTCACCTCTTCCGACACCTCCGCGACCATGAACCGAACCGACTACCTCGAAAGCCAAGACATCATCGACGCCCTGCGCCTCCGCGACGCACGCCGGAAGGACCGCCAACGCTGGATCCGCGTCCGCAAGTTCTTCCGCGCCATCGCAAGCGCGATCCTCGGCGCCGTGGGCCTCTCCTGCGCCCTCGCCGCCATCCACGCCCTCACGGTGCTCGCCTTCTGCCTCTAGGGGCCCCGGCCGTGCCGCGAACATCCCAAGACCAAACCATCGCCTTCGAAGACTGGCTGCTTCTCCGGCAGGACCTCGCCCGCGACCTGGGCGACCCGCCCGACAGCATCCAAGCCGACCCCGACGGCGAACGGACCCGCACGGCCCGCGCGCAACGCCTGCGCGACGAAGCCGCCCTCGATTCCCTCCTCCCCACGGAACCCCCTTTCTAGCCCCATGTCCTCCCCTTCCCCCATCCGCCCCGTCCAGCTCCGCACGGCCGCCGAAGCCGCGCGCCTCCTCTCGTGCAGCGCCAAGACGGTCCGCCGCCTCGCCGCCTCGGGACGGCTTACCGGGATGCACCTCCTCCCGGAACGCTTCCCGGACGGGCGGAAGCGCAAGCACCGCAAGGACCTGCGCATCACGGAGGCGAGCATCCGCCGGTACCAGGCGGAGCAGGCGGCCGCGGATTACGAGCGCCGCCTCGCCACCGGAGAAACGCAATGACCACGCACGAGTTCTACAAGACCGTCCGGCAGATGCGCGAGGCGCAGAAGGCGTGGTTCGCCACCCGCAATCCCGCCAAGCGCGAAGAAGCGCAGCGCCTCGTGGAAAGGGTCGATGCCGAACTCGCCCGCATCGCCTCCGTCGAAAGCGGACACGCCCAACTGGAACTCTTCCGCGATCCCGCGACCGCGCAACGCAACGCGCACCACCCCTGGAGCCTTTAACCCCGACCAACCACCCCAACCCAAGGAACCGAATGAAAATCCAATCCTTCCAGATCGAAAACATCAAACGCGTCCGCACGGTCGCGCTGGAGCCCCGCAGCGACGGCCTCACCGTCATCGGCGGCGGCAACGGCCAGGGCAAGACGAGCATCCTCGACGCCATCGCCTTCGCCCTCGGCGGCAAGCGGCACGCGCCCACCAACCCGAAGCGCGACGGCGCCGCGGGCGACCCGTACATCAAAATCACCATGGACAACGGCATCGTCGTCGAACGCAAGGGCCGCAACTCCTCGCTCGTGGTCACCGATCCGACGGGTGCCAAGGCGGGCCAGGCGCTCCTCAACAGCTTCGTGTCGGAGCTGGCAATCGACCTGCCCGCCTTCATGAAGGCCAGCGAACGCGAGAAGGCGAAGGGCTTGATGGGCGTCCTCGGCATCGGGGAGAAGATGGACACGCTCGAACAGCGGGAAAAAGCCCTCTTCGACCAGCGGCACGACGCGGGCGTCACCCTCGGCCAGAAGAAGAAACAGCTTCTCGGCATGCCCGCGTACGAGGACGCGCCCGACGAGCCCGTCTCCGTCCAGGACCTCATCCGCCGGCAGCAGGCCGCCATCGAGCGCAACTCCCGCAACCGCATCCTCCGGGAAAGCGCCGCGCGCATCCGAGCGCAGCTCGAAGACGCCCGCGCCCGCGCCGCCCGCCTCCACGACGAGGTGACGAGCCTCGAAGCCGACCTCGCCCGGGTCGACAGCGCCGCGGCCGGGGCCGAAGACGAACCGACGGCGGAACTCGAAGCCGCCATCGCCAGCGCCGAAGACACCAACGCGAAGGTCCGCGCGAACGCGGAACGCGAGCGCGTCAAGGCCGAATGCGCCACGGCGCAGGAAAAGTACGACGCGCTCGCCGCGGAGCTCGCGAGCGTCCGCAACGAACGCGTCAAGCTCCTCGACGGCGCGAAGCTCCCCCTCGACGGGCTCGCCATTTCCGACGGGTGCCTGCTCTACAAGGGCCAGCGGTGGGACGGCATGAGCGGGGCCGAACAGCTCACGGTCGCCGTCGCAGTCGCCAGCGCCATCAACCCCAAGTGCGGGTTCGTCCTCCTCGACGAGCTCGAAAAATTCGACATGCCCAGCATGGAGCGCTTCGGCAAGTGGCTGGAGGAACACGGCCTCCAGGCCATCTGCACGCGCGTCTCCTCCGGCGACGAGTGCACCATCGTCATCGAAGACGGCATGGCGCACCACCCCGAAGTCAAGTTCACCCCCGGCCAGTTCTAGCCACCATCCGAAGGAGATTCCACCATGCAAATCGAAACCGGAAGGAAGCAACGCCCGCAGCGGGTCGTCATCTACGGCCCCGAGGGCATCGGCAAGTCCACCCTCGCCGCGCAATTCCCCCCTCCCCGTCTTCTTCGACACCGAAGGCGGCACCCAGCACCTCGACGTGTCCCGCGTCCCCGGCCTCGACAGCTGGCCGCGCCTGCTCGACTTCCTCGAAAAGTCCGCCGGGAGCACCTTCGAGACCGTCGTCCTCGACACCGCCGACGCCGCGGAACGGCTCCTGCTCCGCCACGTCTGCGACAAGAACAAGTGGGCGAGCATCGAAACGCCCAACTACGGCAAGGGCTACCAGGTCGCCGCCGAGGAGTTCGCGCGGCTGCTGGACCTCCTCTCCCGCATCCGGGACGCTGGCAAGAACGTGGTCGTCATCGCCCACGCGAAGACCCGCAAGTTCGAAGTGCCGGAAGAAGCCAACTCCTTCGACCGGTGGGAGATGAAGCTTTCCAAGCAGGACGGGCCGCTTCTCAAGGAATGGGCCGACGCGGTGCTCTTCCTCCGCTACAAGATCATCGTGGAGCGCAACGCCGAAGGCCAGAACAAGGCCCGCGGCGGCAAGCGCGTCATCCTCACCGAACACGCGGCCACCTACGACGCGAAGAACCGCTGGGGACTGCCGCAGGAAATCCCCTTCGAGAACGACGGGGGCACGTTCGCAAAATACTTCGCCGCGCACTGCGTCCCCCGCGCGGAAGCCGCTCCCGAGGCGTACGAGCCGCCGCTGGAGGCCCCCGCCAAGCCCGCCCCGGCGAAAGCGCCCGCCGCGAAGGAGCCGGCCTACGACGCAAGCGGCCCCGTCCCGACGGAAGAGCCCAAGCCCGCCCCGGCCCCCACGGCGGCCCCCTCCGTCCGCAACACCGCGCTCCGCCAACTGATGGAGGACGCGGGCATCTCCGAAGCGCAGCTCCGCAAAATCGTCGCGGGCCGCGGGTACTACCCGGAAAGCGTCCCCGTGGACGACTACGACGAAAGCTTCGTCAAAGGGTGCCTCGTCGCCTGCTGGCCGCAGATCCGCGCCCTCGCCAACAACTGAACCAACCCCGAACCCACAAGGAACCCACCATGAGCGAAGAATCCTCCAACACCACCGGCGCCGCGTTCGACTGGGACGACGCCATCGACTCCTCCACGGACAAGGAGCGCTCGTACCAACTCCTGCCGCCCGGCAACTACGAGTTCACCGTGCTCCGCTTCGAGCGCGGCTTCTACAACGGCTCGCGCAACGGCAAAATCAAGCCCTGCCCCGAAGCGAAAATCACCATCCGCTGCCGCGGCGAGGCCGGCGAAACCACCATCAGCGAACGCCTCAAGCTCTGGGAACCGCTCGCCTGGATCATCACCGCCTTCTTCCACGCCTGCGGCCTTCGCAAGCCGGGCGAAAAGACGCCGTACCCGTGGGACAAGTGCGTCGGCGCGACGGGCACCTGCCTCCTCGAACAGCGCGACTTCCTCGCGAAGGACGGCACCGAGACGAAAATCAACTGCGTCAAGCGCTGGCTCCCGCCCGCGGCGAAATTCACGCCCGGCCAGTTCTAGAACGCCAACCGCCCGCGCTTCCGCGGAACCGGAAGCGCGGGCCGCCTCCCCGCCATGAAACTGCGTCCCTACCAATCCGAAGCCATCGCCGCCGTCGAGCGCGAGTGGGATGCCGGCCGCCGCCGGACCCTGCTCGTCCTGCCCACCGGATGCGGCAAGACCATCGTCTTCTGCAAGCTCGCGGAGAAGCGCGTCGCTTCCGGCGACCGGGTGCTCATCCTCGCCCACCGCGGCGAACTCCTCGAACAGGCCGCCGACAAGCTTCTCAAGGCGACGGGCCTGCGCGCCTCCGTCGAGAAGGCGGAGCAGACGTGTTTCGGGGAGTGGTTCCGCGTCGTCGTCGGCAGCGTCCAGACGCTCATGAACGAGGCGCGGCTCTCCCTCTTCGAGCCGGACTTCTTCGGAACCATCGTCGTGGACGAGGCGCACCACGCGCTTTCCGCGAGCTACCAGCGCGTGCTGCAACACTTCGACGGGGCGCGCGTCCTCGGCGTGACGGCCACCCCGGACCGGGGCGACATGCGCAGCCTCGGGGCGTACTTCGATTCCCTCGCCTTCGAGTACTCCATCGCCCGCGCGGTCCGGGACGGGTTCCTCTGCCCCATCCGCGCGCAGACCGTCCCCATCAAGCTCGACATTTCGCACGTCGCTTCCACCGCGGGCGACTACTCCGCCGACGGCGTGGGTGCCGCCATCGACCCGTACCTCGACCAGATCGCCGCGGAAATCAAATCCCGGTGTTCCACGCGCAAGACCATCGTTTTCACGCCGCTCGTCGCCACGTCGAAGAAGATGCTCGGGCACTTCGCCGCCCTCGGCATGGCCGACCGCGTGCGCGAGGTCAACGGCGCTTCCGCCGACCGGGCGGAAACGCTTGCCTGGTTCTCCTCCGCGGGGCCGGGGAGCGTGCTGCTCAACTCCATGCTCCTCACGGAAGGCTACGACGAACCGGGCGTTTCCTGCGTGGTGGTCCTCCGCGCCACGAAGGTGCGGAGCCTCTACGCGCAGATGGTCGGCCGCGGGACGCGCCTTTCCCCGGAGACCGGCAAGGGGAACATGCTCCTCCTCGACTTCCTCTGGCTTTCCGCGAAGCACAACCTCTGCCGCCCAGCCTCCCTCCTCGCCGAAGACGAAGAGGTGGCGCAACAGGCCGCGAAGGACGCGGAAGACGGCCGCGAGCGCGACCTCGCCGAAGCCGTGGAGACCGCCGAAGGCGAGACGGTCGCCGCCCGCGAGGAAGCCCTCGTCGAAGAACTGCGGAGGTTGCGCAGCAAGTCCGAACGGCTCGTGGACCCGTTGCAATACGCCATGAGCATCCTCGACGAAGACCTCGCCCACTACCGGCCCGCGTTCGGGTGGGAGGCGGAGCGGACTTCGGCCGATTCCGTGAAGAAGTTGGAGAAGGCCGGCATCGACCCCATCGCCGTCAAATCCGAAGGGATGGCGCGGAAGCTCCTGGACGCGCTCGGGTTCGCGGACTCCTTCCGCAAGATGGACGACAAGCAGCGTGCCCGCGTGGAAGAGGCGTACCAACGCTACCGCGAAAACGCCGAAGTCATGGCCGCCCACCCCGTCAAGGGGACGGACGGAGGCTTCTTCAACCGCGGGTTCTACAGCGGCGTCGGGAGCCTCGCCGGGATGGCGAACCAAACCGCCGCGGCTTGGGACGAAGTGCTGGCCGGTGCCGCCGCGGGGGCGGCCATCGGCGCGGCCACCGGAGCGGCGGCGGGCGGCGTCGGGGCGATTCCCGGCGCCA
>JAFSUH010000188.1 GCA_017445365.1 Kiritimatiellia bacterium
GTTTGGTACGCCCCGTACACCCCCATCCATGTCGGAAACCCCCACGCGAGCGGACCTCCCGCCAGAAAGGCAAACGCCACGCCGACGGCAATCTTTTCTTTCAGGTGTTTTTCCATGGGAAGGGCTTTCCGGTGAGGGGGTGAAAACGAAAACTCGATTCCAAGCACACCAATTTCCCGCCGTTCTGTCAAGCGGAAACAGCCTCGACTTCTTCCTTCTCTACTTCTTGCTTTCTTCTTCCACGGACACGCGGCTGGAAGCCGCATCCCCCAAAAATCCTGTCGAAAAACTCTCTGCGGGAAACTTTTCCGCGTTTGAAAAAGCGCGACAAGATGTCGCACCCCCGAAAGTGTGTCTCCGCGGAAAGTTCTTTGCGGACGTAGCGAACTTCGCGCGAGGCTTTTTTCCACGGACGCGCGGCTGGAAGCCGCATCTCCCAAAATCCCGTCCATCCTGTCCAAAATCTCCGGGCCTCCTTTTCTCCGCGGTTTTTCGATTTTGCCAAACCGTGGCAAAATGCGACGGCGGGGACGCCGTCGCTACATCACTTCTTACTTCTTCCTTTTTTACTTCTTACTTTCCCGTTGAGCGGCGGTTGCTCCGCCGCTCAACGGGAACCGGCATGCGATGCGGAGACCGCCCAGCGGCGAGGGGAGCATTTCCCATTTTCCCCGTATCAGTTCGGCGCGGTGGCGCATGAGCCTCAGTCCGTTCCCCCCCGCCTTCCCCTCCGGTCCGAGCCCCTTGCCGTCGTCGTCGACGGCGAGCAGCCCCCAACCCGTTTCCCCGTCGCGCGCGAGCGTGATGGCTACCTGCTTCGCCCCCGCGTGCCGGGCGGCGTTGGTCACCGCTTCCTGCGCAATCTGGTAGAGGTGTTCCGCCGCGGCGGCGCTTTCCGGCACGGGCGGGTCGTCGTCGATTGCAAGCGCCACCGCGAAGCCGAAGAGCGTCTCCGCGTCCCGCGCGAGGCCCCGCAATCCTTCCGGGAGGCCCGTTTCCGCGAGCGCGAGCGGCGACAAGCCCCGCGTGACGCGGCGGACGTCCGCTATCGCCTCCTTCAGGGTCGCGGCGGCGGTCTTCGCGGCGGGGGCGGGGTGCAGGGGCGAAATCAAAAACAGCGCGCCCGTCAGCTTCTGCCCCAGCGAATCGTGCAGATCCCGGCCGATGCGCTCGCGCTCGTCCTGTTGCGCGCGCAAAAGTTCCTTTTCCAGCGCCTCGCGCTCCTGGTTGGCCGCCTCCAGCTCCTTCGTCCGGGCCGCGACGAGGTGGTCGAGGCGGCGAGTCCCGCGCACGAGCGAGAGAAACAGAAGGCTCACGAGGAGGCTCCCCGCGAGGCCGACGGCGGCGATGCGCTTCTCCGTCGCCGAAAGGCCCGTTTCCCCGGGGTCGGCGCGGAATATCCACGCGCGGTTGCCGAGCTGGAGGAGCCGCGAACCGGCTCCCTCTTCGTACGCGCCTTCCAGCGGGACGAGCGCACAGTCGAGGTCGCTCCGGGCTTCCGCCTTGGCCGCGGCGACGGATTTCGCCGGGCTCCACGGCGCGGCGGCGAGGCCCATGAACTCGCCGGAGGCGTTGCGGATGGGGGCGAACACCATCACCGCGCCCGGCTGGGAGGGAACGTCGCCGCCGATGGCGAAGGTGTAGCTCTTCTCCATCACGGCGAGCGCCGCGGCGTCCTCCTTGCGGCTGCCGAGGTCGAAGCCGTTGGGCAGGCCCAGCCCGGCGGGCGGCGTCTGGCTCGTGATCGGCATGTAGAACGCGGCGGCGGGGCGCGGGCGGAACTCGCCGGGGCGCGCGGGGTCGGTCTCCACGATGGGAAAGAGGGTCTCCTCGTACCCGCCGCGGCGGGTCGCGTCGGAAATCTTCTGCGCGAACGCGTAGGCGCCGAGGACCCGCCGCTGGTAGAGCAGGGCGGCCCGCGTCGCCTCTTCGGTGACGGCCGGGTCCAGGTCGATGGCGCTCAAGGCGCGGATGGCGTCGAGCACTTCGAGGAACGCGAGCGTGTCGCGCCGCAGGGCGTCGAAGACGGCGCGGACCTCGCGGTCGAAGGCGTCGCGCTGGTTGGCGCGCTCGCGGCGGACGGCGGCGGCGGTGGCGGCAAGTCCGGCGAGGAGGAGGGCGAGGGCGGCGGCGACGCCCCAGCGGCCGGAGAAGAGGGCGGAATGGCGGCGGCGGCTCATGCGGGGAGAGGGATGGGGATTTCGCGGCGGACGCGGCGGGAGAAAACGGCGTATGTCGAATAACCCGCGGCGCGGGCGAGGGCGACGGCGGCGGGGAAGAACTGCGCGACGTCCTTGGGGGCGTGCGCGTCGCTTCCGAAGCAGACGGGGATGCCGAGCGCGCGGGCGCGGCGGAGCAGGGGGAGGGAGGGATACGGCTCGCCCGCCGGGTGGACGAGGCCGGAGGTGTTGATTTCGATGGCCGCCCCCGCTTCGGCGATGGCGTCGAGCGCGGGGAACATCGTTTCTTCCAGGAGGTCCGGCGGGGGGAGGAGGCCCGTGCGCTTGGCGAGGTCGGGGTGGGCGACCACGTCGAAGGCGCCCGAGCGGGCGAGTTCGATGACGTTGCGCGCGTAGTCCGTCCAGATGGCGCGGATTTTTGCCGGCGTCGCTTCGGGGGAGGCGGGGGTGAGCCGCCAGTGGTCGCCGCAGTGGACGGAGCCGAGGACGAGGTCGAAGGGGTGGCGGGAAAGGAGGGCGGTGAGCCAATCGCGGTCGCGGGCGAGCTCGAATTCGGCTTCGAGGCCGAGGAGGACGGGGTAGGAAAGGGCGTCGCGCGCTTCGAGGACGGCGGCGGCGTAGCCGGGGAGCTCCGCGAGCGTCATGTGGAGGCCGTCGGTCCCGCCGCCGGGGTGGGGGATGTGGTCGGTCGCGGCGAGGAAGGGGAGGCCCATGTCGCGCGCGGCGCGGGCGTATTCGGCGACTTCGCCGCCGGCGTGGCGGCAACGAAACGTGTGCGTGTGGCTGTCGCCGGGGAGGGGCGCGGCGGAGGGCAGGGCGTCGGCGTGGTTGGCGGACAGGGGGGACATGCGGAAAACGGGATGGGCGGAGAATGGAAGAAAACCGTCCGCAATGCAAACCGTTCGCGTCCTCCGCGGGGTCGCGCCGCCGTTCCGGCCGGGATGGGGATTGACCCGGAGCGCGACTTCCGCCATCGTGCTTCCTTCCGCAAGGAGATGGACAAATGGCATTCGGCAGCCTCTTTTTCCTGACCGTTTTTCTCCCGCCCGTGATTCTCGTCCACTGGGGATTGCAGGCGGTCGCCCGCAACCGCCGTTGCGGGACGCTTCCGGCGAACCTGTGGCTTCTCTGCGCGAGTCTCGCGGCCTGCGTCCTCGCCGACCTGCCGGGGCTTCCGGCCTTCCTGGCCTGCACGTTGGCGACCGACCTTGTGGCGCGCGCCATCGCGGCAAGCGGCGACGCCCGTCTCCGGCGGCTTTTGCTGGCGGTGGCCGTGGCGGCGGACATCGGAATGCTGTGTTTCTTCAAGTACGCCGGGGTGCTGGCGCGCTGGATCGATGCCGCCGCCGGAAGCGCGCTCGTTCCCGTCCCGCAACTGGCGCTGCCCCTGGGCATCAGCTTCTGGGTCTTCCGGGCGGTGGCCTACGTGGTCGACGTGTACCGCGGCGTGCATCCCCCGGCGCGCAACCCGCTCGATTTCCTCAGCTTCATGGCGCTTTTCCCGCTTTTCGTCTCCGGCCCGATCGTGCGCTGGGCCGACGTGTCGGACGCTTTCCGGGCGCGCCCGTTTTCCGCCCCGCAAGCCGCCTCGGGCTTCCGGCGCCTGCTGGTCGGGCTCGCCAAGAAAATCCTCCTGGCCAACCAGCTCGCGCCGTTCGCGGACGCCGTGTGGGAACTCGCGGACGCCGGGCACGCCATGAGCCCGGCCATGGCGGCGCTGGGCGTGGCGGCGTATTCGCTGCAGCTCTACTTCGATTTTTCCGGGTATTCGGACATGGCCATCGGCATCGGCCGGCTCCTGGGATTCGACTTCGGCGAGAACTTCCTCTGGCCGTACGCCTCGGCGAGCATCCGGGAATTCTGGCGCCGCTGGCACGTCACCCTGTCCTTCTGGTTCCGCGACTACCTCTACATCCCGCTCGGCGGCAGCCGATGCGGCAAGTTCCGCGCCTGCCTGAACGGGCTGCTCGTCTTCGTCCTCTGCGGGATGTGGCACGGCGCGGGCGCGATGTTCGCGCTCTGGGGCCTCTGGCACGGCGTGCTCCTCTGCGCGGAGCGTCTCGTCGCGCCGCGCCGCCCCAAGGGGACGCCGGAACCGCGCCGTTCCCCCGCCGTTGCCCTCTTGCGTTTCCTTGCCGCCCGCGCGTACGCCCTGGCCGCCATCGGCTTCGGCTGGATTCTCTTCCGCTCCGCGACGCCCGCCGCGGCGGGGACTGTTCTCCGTTCGCTCGCGGGCCTCGCCCCGCTTTCCCGGGAGGCGCGGGTCCTCTGGCTGGACTGCACGCTTCTTTTCGAATGCGCCCTCGCGGCCGGGACGGTGCTTGCCTTTCCCGTCGTTCCCTTCCTCCGCCGCGCCGCGCGTCGCATCCTGCCGGAGGGCGCCGCCTGGACCGTGGAGAGCGTGGCCGCGACGGCGCTGGGCGCGGCGGCGCTCCTTTTCCTGGCCGCCGGCACCCGGCAGTCGTTCCTGTATTTCCAGTTCTGAGGAGCCGCGCGATGAAGAAAGCATGCACGATTGCATTCCTCGTCCTCTGGTCCGCCGCGATGGCTTTCCCGATGCTCGCGAGGCTCGTTCTCCGTCCGGCGGGGCTCGTGACGTACGCGCCCTTCGCCGTTTCCTCCGAAAACCGCAATCCGTGTCCGCGCCCGTCGCTGCGCCGGACCTCGAAGAACCGCGCTTCCCTCCGCGAGCTGGGGCAGCGGTACGAGAAGTGGTACAACGACGCCTTCCCCTGGCGCACGGAAGTTCTCGCCTTCCACCGCCGCGTGCTACTGGATTGGTTCAAATCGCCCGTCGGCCGCGAGGTCCGCGGTTCCGGCAACTGGATTTTCCGTCGCGGGGGCGATTGGGCGGAACTCGACGACTACCTCGGGGCCTTCGAGCTCACCGCTGGCGAACTGGCGGACTGGGTCGCGCTTTTCGAAGGGCGCCGCGAGTGGGCCCGCGCCCTGGGAAGCGCGTTCCTCGTGCTGCCCTCCCCGGTGAAGGCGCAGGTATGCCGGCAGAAGCTGCCTGCGGCCATCCGCGCCCACCGGGGGCGCAACGTCTCCTCGCAGGTGCGCGAAGCGCTGGCCGGTTCCCCGGCGCGCGACGACGTTCTTTTCGCCGACGGCGATTTCGAGGCCGCCGTGGCCGCCGGGCGCGAGGTTTTCTTCGATTCGGACCACCATCCGAGCGCCTACGGGCTCTGGCTCCTGTACGAGCGGATCAACCGGCGGCTCTCCGAAGTGTTCCCGGACCGCGCCGGGAAACCCGTCCCGTGGTTCGACGACCCGCCCGAAGAGGTGCGGCGCGGCGAAGCGCCCGGATGCTGGCCCGAAAGGGAAGGCGACCTGTCGGATGCGTCGCAGGCCGTCCGGCTCGAAGTTGCCTCCCCCGGCGAAAGCGTCGTGGAAGCGGCCGCGGGCGCCAAGGGGCGGCGGTATCCGTATTGCGACGTGGAGACGGTGCGGGAAGGCGGAGGTCTTTCGATGCTCATGGGCCACGACTCGTACATGCGTTTCACGCTGGCCTCGTGGCGCCGCGGGCGGCAGGACGTGCGGTTCCCGTTCGCGTCGGGCGTCGGCTCCGTCCGGGCCTGCATTTTCAAGCGTTTTGCGCAAGGATTCCTCGAAGACGCAATCACGCAAGCCGTTCCCGACGTTTTCGTCGAGCAGTTTCCCGAATGCCGGTTGGACGGCTCCGCGCACAAATACCTCGACGACAACCTGCGCGCCGCCGCCGTTTTCGGCCGCGCCGGAGAGCCGTCGCCGGGAAGCATGCCGCAAGCGGGCGGATGCCTCGCGGTGCGTGCCGTGTTCGAAGACGTGCGGGCGAAAGGCGACGCCGGACCCGTCGCGAGCCTCCTTGTGGACGGACGGGTCCTGGCCCGGCGGCGGGTGCTGCCCGGCGTGAAACGGGCCGTGTTTTTCGGGCCCGTCGCTTGGCCGGCCGACGCGGCCGAGGATGCCGTCCCGGCGGTGAAGCTATCGCGGGGGGTGGCCGCCTCCACCGATGTCTCCTGGCGGATTCTCCCGTCCCCCTGACGCGGACCGGCGTTCGAAAGGAAAACATCGAAAGCCATTGAAACCCGCTTCGCGGGCATGGAAACGGCCCGAAAATGGCCCGTTTTTCCGTAATCTCGCACGAAATTCCGTAATCTCGCACCAATCCCGGAAGGCAAGTTCCCCGCGGAGACAGGGAGCCGCAGAGTGTTTTTCGGACAGGATTTACAGGATGGACAGGATTGGAAATGCGGCTTCCAGCCGCGTGTCGGAGGGGGACGCGCTTCTGCCCCGTGGAACAGGTTCCGAGGGGATCCCATTTGTCGCGACCATGGAAAGGGCTCACGCGAAATGCGGCAAGGCCCCGAAGGATTGGAACATCGAAAGCCATTGAAACCCGCTTCACGGGCATGGAAACGGCCCGAAATGGCCCGTTTTTCCGTAATCCCGCACGAAATTCCGCAATCCCGCGCCCCGCGGATGCGGCAACGGCGTCCCCGCCGTGTCAGACCAGTTGGGAGAGGAAGGCGAGGGCGGGGAGGGCAACGGGCGGAGAGGAGGGGGCGGCGAATGCGTCGAAGGGACGGAAGGGGGCGTCGAGAACGACCTGGAAGGCGTACGGGGCCGATGTCGCGCGCTGGAAATGGGCCAGTGCCGGGGAAATCCTTCCGTCGGATACCTTGGCTTCGACAAGGAACCAGGGGGAACCGTCGCGGGCGACGAGGAAATCGACTTCGCGTTTCTGTTTGTCGCGGAGGTAGTGGAGGGAGAAGTCGCCGTAACCGAGGTCGGTCCAGGTTTCGACGGCCTTGAGCAGATGGCAGGCGACGAAGGTTTCGAACCGTTGCCCGGAATCGGCGACGCGCGCCCAGTCGCGGAGGTACCACTTCGGGGTCTTGCGGAGGGAATTCGCGACGTTGCGGAACCAAGGGGTGACGGTGAAGCCGAAGTACAGGGAAGAAAGCGCGGCAACCCATCGTTTTGCCGTTTTTTCGTCGGTTTTGGTATCGGCGGCGAGGGCGGACCAGAGGAGTTGGGTGCCGCTGCGTTGGAGAAGGATCCGGGCGAGGACGGCGAGCTGGGAGATTTCGGCGATGCGGGAAAGGTCGCGGATGTCGTCGCGGAGGAGTTGTTCGTCGCGGAGGCGGTTCCAGCGGGAGGAAAATCGGGGCGTGCGGCGGGAGAAAGGCTCGGGGAAGCCGCCGAAAGCGAGGAAGGCCTTCCAATCGTCGGGGGGAAGGGGCGACGGCGGGCGGAGGAGGGAGGCGGGGGGCAGGGCGGGAGAAAGGAGTTCCGCGACGGAAAAGGGGTGCATGCGGTAGGGGAAGTACCGCCCCATGAGGGAATCGCCGCCCCGCTTGAAAACGTCCATGCGCGCGGAACCGGTGGCGAGGATGCGGGCTTTGGGAGAGTAAACGTCGAAAAAGCCTTTGAGAAAGGTTTTCCAGCGGCCGTAGCGGTGGATTTCGTCGAAAACGACAAGGGGGGATGTTCCGGCGGTGGCGGCGGAATCGAGGCGGGCGAGGTCGGCGACGGCGCGCTGCCCGGCAACGATGGCGGTACGGGCATCGTCGGAATCCCAGTCGAGGTAAACGTCACCCAGGGATCGGGCGATGGTGGTTTTCCCGACTTGGCGCGGGCCGGAGAGAAATGCCATCTGGCGGTTGTCGGCGAAATGTTCGCGGAGGATTGCCTCGTAAAGTCTCGGACGTGCGGGAATCATGCCGGAAGAATGGAAAAAACGGGAAAAATGAACAAGAAAATTCCGGCATGCATGCCGGAATGGTAATTACCAAAGCGGAATACATGCCGGAATGGTAAGGATGGCAACGTTGTTTTTCGCGGCACGGAACCACGGAAACGACCCGAAAATGGCCCGTTTTTCCGTAATCTCGCACGAAATTCCGCAATCTCGCACCAATTCGGAAAGACAAGGATTCCCGCGGAGACGCAAGAGCCGCAAAGTGTTTTTCGGACAGGATTTACAGGATGAACAGGATTTTTTGGGGGATGCGGCTTAGGGTCCCCACAAAGCAAGCTTTGCGGGGTTCCCTTCCAGCCGCGTGTCTGCGGGGGAGGGGGCGCGAATCGCCATGGGACAGTGAAGAGTGAAAAGAGAAAAGTGAAAAGTTTCGGAACGCGGGCAACCCGCGGGTGGGACATTGAAAACCATTGAAAACTTCCTGCCACAAA
>JAFSUH010000189.1 GCA_017445365.1 Kiritimatiellia bacterium
CGGCGTCCCCCGCGGGGGCGTCGCCGGGGGCGGGCGGGGGCGGCGGGAGGGTGCAGGAGAGGACCGCCCCGGCGGGGACGGGGGCGTCCGCGTCCGCCGCGGGAACGCCGTCCACGGAGACGAAGCCCTTTCGGATGAAATCCTTCCACCGCGTGCGGGAAATGGCGGGGAAGGCGTCCGCGAGGGCGCGGTCGAGTCGCGGGAAGTCGCTCCCGGCGACGGCTGAAAGGTCGGTCTCCACGCCCGGGAGGATGGGAAAGCGCCCGCCCCTTGGCAAGCCGGAAGCGCGGTGACATTTGCTTGGAGCGGGCGGGGGGATTGTGGCTAAATCGTCGCGGCCCGCCCGCGGGACGCCCCGCGGCGCGGCCGAAGGAGTCCCTTTCCCATGCAGAAAAAACGCGAAATGCTTTCCTCCCGCCTCGGGTTCATCCTCGTTTCCGCCGGATGCGCCATCGGCTTGGGCAACGTGTGGCGGTTCCCGTACATCACCGGCAAGTACGGCGGGGCGGTTTTCCTCCTCCTCTACCTCCTCTTCCTGCTCCTCCTCTCCGCGCCGGTCCTCGTCATGGAGTTCGCCATCGGCCGGGCCTCCCGCGCCGGATGGGGTCACGCCTTCCGCGCGCTGGAACCCGCCGGGACGCGCTGGCATTGGGTCGGCCCCCTGGCGCCGATCGGGATGACGGTCCTCATGATGTTCTACATCCCCGTCACCGGGTGGATTTTGGCCTACGCGTGGTCCGCGGCGGCGGGAGCCTTCCACGCGCCCGGCTTCGAGGCGCCCGCGTTTTTCGGTGCCCTCCTTTCGTCGCCCGCGGGCATGGGCGGGTGGACCTTTCTCGCCGCCGCGCTGGGATTCGCGGTGTGCGCGATGGGGCTTCGCAAGGGCGTCGAGTGTTGCACGAAAGTCCTCATGGCGGGACTGCTGCTTTTGATGGTCGCCCTCGCGGCGTACGCGATGACGCTTCCGGGAGCGCGGGAAGGGCTCCGGTTCTACCTTTCGCCTTCGCTCGAAAACGCGCGCGCGGCGGGATGGACGACGCTCCTGCGCGAAGCGATGAACCAGGCCTTCTTCACGCTGTCGGTGGGCACCGGGGCGATGGCGGTTTTCGGCTCGTACCTCTCCCGCGACCGCTCCCTGCCGCACGAAAGCGCGTGGATCGTCCTCCTCGACACCTTCGTCGCGCTCCTCGCGGGCCTCGTCGTCGTCCCGGTGTGCTACTCGTACGGCCAGACGCCCGACGCGGGCCCCTCGCTCGTCTTCGTCACCATGCCGCGCCTTTTCGCGCAGATGCCCGCCGGGCGGGTTCTCGCCGCGGTGTTCTTCCTTTTCATGTCGATCGCGGCGCTTTCGACGGTCATCGCGGTGCTGGAAGGGATTCTCTCGTGGGCGATGGACGCTTTCGCGTGGTCGCGGAAAAAGGCGGTGTGCGTCGTCGGCCCCGCCGTGACGCTTCTGACCGCGCCCTGCGTATTGGGCTTCAACCTCTGGAGCGGCGTCCAGCCGCTCGGGAAAGGCTCGTGCATCCTCGACCTCGAAGACTTCATCGTGAGCAACACGATTCTTCCCTTGGGCGCGCTGATTCTCTCGCTCTTCGCGGTCCTGCCCGGCGGCTGGGGCTGGAAGGCGTTCCGCGAAGAAGCGAACGCGGGGGAGGGGATCAAAATCCCGCGGGCCGCGTACGCCTGGTGCTGCGTGGTGCCGGTCCTGATTGCCGCGATCCTCGTCCTCGGGTACCGGGAAAAGTTCGCCCCGTAGGTTTCCCCGTCCGCCGCGCGTTTTTCCCGTTTTGCCAATGTTTGGCAAAACCGGAGAGTTTTTGCCAAGCATTGGCAAATCCGCCCGCCGCGGGCGGAAAACGGCTTGACCTCGCGGCGCGGAGAGCGGAGAAGGGGCGCGCCATGCCCGAACTGACCGACATCTTCCTCGATTCCCTGCACGACGCGGCCGCGATTCTCGCCATCGTCTTCTGCCTGCACGTGTTCCTTTCCTTTTTCGAGGGGCCGCTCGCCCGCATCCTCCGGCGCTCCCGCCATTTCACCCCGGCCGCCGGGGCCCTCCTCGGCCTCGTCCCCGAATGCGGCATTTCCGTCGTCGGCGCCGACCTCTTCTGCAAGCGGCACGTCACCATCGGCACCTTGGTCGCGATTTTCCTCTCCTGTTCCGACGAGGCCCTGCCGGTGATGTTCGGCGATTTTTCCGGCGACTGGCCGATGGTCTTCGCGATGCTCGCCTGCAAGGTGGCCATCGGTACCGCCGTGGGGATGGCGACGGACGCGGTCTTCGGCCGCCGCGCGCGGGCCGAAACGCCCGTTTCCCCCGCCCCCGGCCACCCGCACGGCGCGGAAACGCACCGCGGCTGCTGCGGCCACGACATCGAGGAGACCTCGCCGTGGCGGGAGCACCTGCTCCACCCCGTCGTCCACTCGCTCAAGGTGTTCGCCTACGTTCTCGCGGTCGCCTTCGCTTTCGGCGTCCTGCTCGCGTGGCTCGGGGAGGACGCCGTCCGCGGGTGGCTCGAAGCGAACCGGCTCTGGTCGCCGCTCGCGGCGGTCGCCGTGGGCCTCGTCCCCAACTGCGCCTCTTCGGCGATGCTGGCGGAGCTGTGGCTGGAGCAGGCGATTCCCTTCGGCTCGCTTCTCGGGGGGCTCCTGGTCAACGCGGGGCTCGGGATGTTCGTCCTCTTCCGCGGGAGCGGCCGCCGCCGCGAGGCGTGCGCGGTGCTTGCGATTTGCCTGGCGACCTCGCTTCTTTCCGCCTACGCGGCCGTCCTGCTCTTCTGAAGCGGTTTTGCCGCGAAAAGGGCGCCCAAAGCACCCCTTCCCGCCAGCTTTTCCCTCCGGGAACCCCGCCCGTCGAATCCGATGGCTTTCGATGGCCCTCGATGGCTCTCGATGGCCTTCGAAACGCCTGACGAAAGCGTGGCGGCCATCCCTCCCGTGACAGCGTTGGGTTCCCGGCAAGGCGTCATCTTCGGATGCAACAGCGCGGCAAGATGCCGCACCTCCGGAAGGGTCTCCAAGTGCGGGTTGGCTTTGCGTTCGGGGTGCGACATCTTGTCGCGCTTCTTTCCTTTTTCGGAGTGTGACGCCTTGCGGGGACGGGCGCCCTGGCGGGGGGATTCCGGCGGGCAGAGTGCCCCGCGGACGTTTTTCCCTCTTCCACCGGGGCGGGTTTCCCGCTATCGTTGGCGGCATGTTCCGCTTGGTCCGTCTCCTGATGCCCCTCCTTCTCGCGTGCGCGCTTTCCGCTTGCGTTTCGAGCAAGCCGTACGTGGACACGCTCGACGAGTCGCATTTCCACCTCTTCCACCGTCCCGATTACAAGGATCCCGCCCGCCAGTGGGAGCACGTCCTCGCCCTCGCCGACGCCGGCAGGGAAAAAGCCGCCGCCAAGCAGGCGTACGCCCTGCGCCTCACCTGGCCGGAAGATCCCAACGCCGCCGAAGCGCAGCTCCGCTACGCGCGCTGGCTCGACCGCAGGGGCAAGATCGCCGCCGCGGCCGAGCAGTACGAGTTCCTCCTCGAGCACTACCCGACGAGCGCCGACTTCGCCGCCGTCCTCGACGACGACATGCGCCTCGCCCGCGCCCTCTTCGCCCGCCGCGCCGGCAAGTTCCTCTTCTTCCCCGGCGTGGACATGTCCGAAAAGTCCATCCCCCACTTCGAGTTCATCGTCAGGACCGCGCCGGAAGGCGATCTCGCCGCGGAGGCGCTGCTCCTGGCGGGGAAGGCGCACGAGGCGGCGTACGACCATCCCGAGGCCATCGACTCCTTCCTCGCCTGCTTCAACCGCTTCCCGAAGTCCCCCTTCGCCGAAGAGGCGCTTTTCGGCCAGGCCCGCTGCTACCGGACGCTCGCCGACGACGCGCCCAACGATTCCCGCGCGCTCGACTTCGCCCGCGCGGCCGCCGCGCGCTACCTCCGGCATTTCGCCGACGGCGCGAACGCGCCGACCGTGCGCGCGTGGCTCAAGGAAATCCATGCCCGCCAGGAGCGCCAGGCGTTCGAACGCGCCGCGTACTACGACCGGACCCTGAAGCGCCCGCTTTCCGCGCGCATCGCCTACGAGGACTTCCTCGCCGCGTATCCCACCGGCCTCCTCGCCGAAGCCGCGCGCGCCCGTCTCGCCGTCCTCCCCGAAGCCCAACCCCCCACCGCCCCCGGAGAAAAACCATGATCCGCCGTCTCTTCCTCGCCGCCGTCCTCCCGCTCTGCGCGCTCGCCCTTTCCGGTTGCGCCGGGTACAGGCTCGGGAGCACCCTGCCCCCCGACATCCGCACGATCTACGTGCCCACCTGCGTCAACCAGACGACCGAGCCGCTCATCGAGCTCGACGTCACCCGCGGCGTCGTCTCCGAAATCCAGATGGACGGGACCTTGAAGCTCGTCAACTCCGAAGAGGCCGCCGACGCGGTGCTGGAAATCACCCTGCTCGATTTCTACCTCAAGCCCGTGAGCTACACCTCCGGCTCCGCCTCCACCGCCAACGCGTACCGCATGAACATCAAGGCGTCCTTCTACCTCCGCCGCGTCCGCGACGGCGCGGTGCTGGTCGAGTCGCCCTCGCTCGTCGGCTGGGAGGAGTTCTCCATGACCGGCGACATGACCACCTCCAAGTCCGTCGCCCTGCGCCCGGCCGCGGAAGACCTGGGCGAACGCATCGTCGCGACCATCACCGAAGTCTGGTAGGGCCCGGCGCCGTGTCCACGCTCCTCATCCGCGGCGGGCGGCCCGTGGGCGGCTTTTTCCGCCCGTTCGGCAACAAGAACGCGGCCCTGCCGATGCTCGCGGCGGCGACCCTGACCGCGGAGACCGTGCGCCTCGAAAACGTGCCGGAAATCGTCGACGTGGAAAACATGCTCCGCATCCTCCGCGACGCGGGCGCCACCGCCGAACGGAAGGGCCACGCGGTCGAAATCTGCGCGAAGGACCTGCGCCGCGCGCCGCTTTCGGAAGAGCTGTGCGGCAAGGTGCGCGGGTCCATCCTCTTCGCTGGCCCCCTCGCGGCGCGCTTCGGCGAGGCGGTTCTCCCGCCGCCGGGCGGCGACGTCATCGGCCGCCGCCGTCTCGACACGCATTTCGCGGGGCTGGAAGCGATGGGGGCGAAAACTTTCGTCCGCGACGGGCGGTACCGCATCCGGAGCCGCCGCGGGCGTTTGCGCGGCGCCGAGATTTTGCTTGACGAGGCGAGCGTCACCGCGACGGAAAACCTGCTCCTCGCGGCGACCCTCGCCGAAGGCGAAACCGTGCTCTACAACGCCGCGTGCGAGCCGCACGTGCAGGACTTGGCGCGCCTGTTGGTCCGGATGGGCGCGAAGATCGGCGGCATCGGGACCAACCGGCTCGTCGTGGAAGGCGTGGAGCGGCTGGGCGGGGCGAAGCACCGCGTGGAAAGCGACCACATCGAAATCGGCTCCTTCCTCGCGGCCGCGGCGGCGACGGGCGGGGAGCTGGAAGTGGGCGACTTGCCGGGCGGCTACACCATGACGATTCTGGAGCGCACCTTCGCGCGGCTCGGCGTCAGGTGGCGCCGGACGGACAAGGGGCTCGTGATGCCCCGGCGGCAGAAGCTCGTTGCGAGCGACGACATGGGCGGGGTGCTCCCCAAGATGGAAGACGGCATCTGGCCGGCGGTGCCGAGCGACCTGATGAGCGTTTTGCTCGTGCTCGCGACGCAGGTCAAAGGCGGGATGCTCTTCTTCGAGAAGCTTTTCGAAAGCCGCATGTACTTCGTCGATTGGCTGATTGCGATGGGCGCGGACATCGTCCAGTGCGACCCGCACCGGGTCGTGGTGCGGGGGCCCCGGAAGCTGCACGGCGGGAAGATCACCAGTCCCGACATCCGCGCGGGGATGGCGTTGATCGTCGCGGCCCTGTGCGCGGAGGGGGAAAGCCGCATCCACCGTGCGGAAATCATCGACCGCGGATACGAAAAGGTGGACGCGCGCCTCCGCGCCCTCGGCGCCGACGTGACGCGCCTTCCCGACGCCCCCGCCGCGCCGCAGCTGGAAATGAAATAGCCCGCGGCGGTACCGCCGCGAGCGAGCGGGGAAAAGGGAAACGTTTCCCGCGAAGAGACGACAGGATGGAGGAATTGGGCTTGGGGAAGCGGTTTTGGCCGGGAATCAAAAGCCGCCGGAACGTTCCGGCGGGGCCGTCCGCGGGACGGAGGCTTCCGTTTCTTGCCTGAAATCGGCAAATTCGTTCGTTTCCCGGAAAAACAGGAGGCTCGCTTGCGCTCCCGGTTGCATGTCAACGCAAGCGGCATCATCGGCGGCGCCGTACAGCAATACCCGTTCCCCCTCGCGGAACGGACAACCATCCGGGGCTTTTCCGATGGCGACCGCATACCACACGAATCCACTCAACGAACCACGTGCTTCCTCGAAACGGACGCGTTCGATCGTCGCCGGGACGGAATAAACTTCTTCCCTGTCGTAATCGGGCTGCCAAACCATCTTTCCGGCTGCCAAATCGAACCCGTGCACGTGTGCATGCCGTGAAGCCAGATCGATGGTTGCCTCCGGCCTTTCCAGGGAACATCCGGCAAGGAGCAGGAAAGACGCGGTGGCGGAGAAGATGCGGAAGATGTTTTTCACGGCAGGGGAAAGCATGGCGGAAGCGCCCTTGTCCCGCAAGCCCCTGGCTGCCCCCGCAAAAAGAAACGGCCGCGCGGAGCGCGGCCGTCGGTATGTTTTTCCGGTGCGGGGAATCAGAACCGGCGGATCAAGGCCAGCGCCACCGCGTGGCCGCTCGCGTCCTGGAACTTGCCGTCGAACGTCCCGTGCTTCGGGTCGCCCTTCACGTCGAAGTCCGCCACCACTTCGTAAAAGTAGCTCGCGTCCACCGTCCACGCGCCTTTCGTCCAGTCCGCGCCCACCGAGAAGAGGTGCCGGTCGTCGCCGGGCACGAGGTAGTCCGTGTGCGCGCCGTTGATCGGCGACTGGTCGAACGTGTAGCCCGCGCGCACGCCCCACTCGTCCGAAAGCTTGTACGAGGCGCCCGCCGACGCGCGGAACACGTCGTGCCACTTCTTTTCGCTCGTCACCTTGTCGCGGCCCATGAGTTCGGGCTTCGCGACGTGGATGACGAGGTCGTCGTAGAGGTGCCAGAGCGTGTACGTCAGCCCCGCCGAAAGCGTCAGCTTCTCGGTCGCGTCCCACGCGACGCCCGCCATCACCTTGTCGGGGTTGTAGTTCCACGCGTCGAAGTCGCAATCGTTGAAGAACTGCGGCGCCATCGCGGCGACCGCGGGCGGCTTCTCCCACTTCGCGTCGCCCTTGACGTGGTACTTGATGCGGCTGTGGTACGCGAGACCCGCCGTCACGGTGTCGGTCACCTTGAAGGTCGCGCCGAGGTCCACCGCCGGGAGGATGTCGTCGCCGTGGAAGGTCTGGCGGACGTCGTAGGGCGACGGCGCCGGGTCGTTGTACGGGCGGAGGCCCGCCGCGCCGGCCGCGTCGATCTGCTGGGAAAGCTCGATGTCGAAATAGCGGATGTCGATGCCCGCGGCGAGGGACAGCCGGTCGGAGACCTTCCACGCGAGGACGGGGGCGAGGTCGAAGGAGAGGATTTCCGCCTTGATGCTGTTGTACCGCCCGGCCCAGTCCGACGGGAACTTCGCGCCGAGGCCGAAGCGCGTGTAGAGGCCGAGGCCGAAGAAGAGCGCGTCGTTGATCTGGTGGGTCGCGTACGCGTTGGGGATGCTCCAAACCTTGCTGTGGCCGTGGCCGACGGAGGTCGTCCCGGTGTACGGCGAGACGGTCTTCACGTCCGCCCAGGGCTTGATGAAGGTCGCGCCCGCTTCCAGTTGCGTGCCGGGGAGTCCGGTGATGGCCGCGGGGTTGAAGTACTGCGCGGACGGCACGCCGCCCTTGGCGGTCAGTTCGCCGGGGACGGCGTTGCCGCGGACGGAGCCGTCTTCGAGGGCGAACCCGGCGGCGAGCGCGGAAACGGGAAGCGCGAGGGCTAGGAGGGAGGAAAGAATGCGTTTCATGGATGTCCTTTCGGAAAGGGTTCGGGGCACTTTTCCCGAACCTCCGCAAAAGTCAAGCCCTTTCAGCGCCGCGGCGGCGCCCGGCGCGCTTGCGGTGCCTCCACTTCGTGGCGACGCCCGGACTCTCTCACTTGTCGCCCTTCTTTCGGGAGCAAAAACTTGTCGCCGTTCAAATGAATCATGTGGTCGGGAATTTCGGCCAGCCAGACTTCAGTCTCCCAAGCCAGGGAAGCGGCAAATTTCCTGTAGGTTTTCATGTCGGGGAAAGCCGTGATGAAAACTTTTCCCGCCTTGACTTGCCGGGTCATCCGGTTGATTTCCTGAATCCGCTTTGAATCCATGGGACCGACGGATGTGACGGCTTCGATGAAGTAGAGGCAGTCCCGGTCCCGGCGGTAGAGGACGATGTCCGGCATTTTGTCGTGGACGGAGATGCCGAATCCGAGTTCTTGCAGGCATTCCGTTCGGTTGACCAAATCCTTCTTTTCCGCATCGCCGAGCCAAAGGCATTCGGAAGAAGGGGCAAAACGCGGCGCAAATTCTTCGAGCACGGCCTTTTGCAAGAGGTTGTGCGCACCGGGCGAGAGGGACAAATCCAGCCCGTTGATGCGAACGGGCATCTTCCGGAATTCCCGCTTTGATGCGTATCGCGCCACCAAGGTCCCGTGCCGATCGAGGAAACGTTGCAAGGCGTTCCCCCAGCCCGGCTTGCCGTGGCTTTGCAGCAGAGCCAGCATTTCATCCGTCAGGCGGTAGCGGTAATTGGGACTGTTGGTGGCCAATCCGTTGTCTTCCGCGAAAGCCGCGTCGCGGAAATGGTGCAAGGCCTGTTTCCGGAAGGTTTCCCGGCGGTTTTCCGCGTAGACGGCACGATAGCCGTCTTTGGCGAATCGGATGATGTCGTGGATGCGGAGCCACTTGTTGGTCGCCCGCGTCCAGGGATTGCGGGCCTTGAGTCCCGCCAAGGCCAGAAGGGTATAGCAACAAATGTCGGATTGCTGTCGGGGCGGAACACCGAGTTGTTCGAGAATTCCACGGGCTTGATCGAGTTTCGTCATAGGTAGCTTTCCAATATCCGGTCGCAGGTGCCTTCCGACATGTCCCGGCACCGGAGCAATTCGCCTCCCATGTCGGCGATGGCGTCGATGGAAGGAACGGGCATGGCGTTGATTTCCGTCGAATTGACTTGCGTGGACCCGTTCAGGATCCGGTAGTAGGAATCATACAGGGTCGAGTTGAACAAAACATAGAGGCCGAACACGATTTTGTCGGGCAAATCGGTCGAACCGCCGATGAAATTCACCTTGTTCTGGGTGCTGATCAGGGGATACCCCGGATGTTGGCGGGCAAGATAAACACCACATTGCAAACGGCGCCGCTCTTCCTTCGAGGTGAAACGCTTCAAAAAGAGGTAGTTGGCATTGCGTTGCAACAGGGCGGGCTGGCGGGCCATGATGTATTCATGGGGTTTCCCCACGGGAAAGACGACATGCCCATCCCGGATGTGGCGCGACTGGAAAAGGGGCACGGCCCCGGCTTCCGCGGAGTTCCTGAGATCTTCGCCGTTGCGGAAATCCACGGTGAGTCCGGTTTTCATGCGGAGTCCGATGTGCGGGAGAGTTTCCTTGAATCCGGCTAGTTTCCGCAGGGTCGCCGCTTCTTCATGGCTGGTTGGCAGGAACACGTAGGAATCGGAGCCGGAAACGACGACCGAATAGGGCAACTCCAAGGTTTGGAGCGAGGAGAAATCCTCGGAGGTCTCCGAGGAAGACAGGACTATGCGGTCCGGTTTCCGGAAAGACTTCCTGATTTTGACGATCATGGTTTCTTGAAGGACTTCTTCCTGACCGAAGACCTTGTCGCGGCTTTTGAACAAGTGGATGCGTTCCAATGCCCCGTCACGCAGGAAGCGTTCCCGGAAGCGCCGGAAATAGACGCCCGATGTCCAGGAGCGGGGAATGATGAACACCATTTCGGCGTCGGCTTTCAGGTTGAAGAGGGCCATCGCCGCAAACAGGAAATACAGGTTCGGCGCCCCGTGGCAGACATCGGGCATGGCACGGGCTTCCAGTGCATCTTTTGGGAGTTTCTTATAGGGGGGATTGCCGATGACAAGGTCGAATCGTTCGGGATTGACAGCCGCGTAGAGCGAGTGGTTGTAGGTATCGGCCTGGCTGGCAATGTAGTTTTCCGTCCGGAGTTCCCATTCCACGGGAATCGCCGAACGATCCGCCAGAAACCGGAGGTTGCTTTCGAGGATCCCACGGACGTTCGGGTCGGTTTCGTAGCAGACGAGGCGGATGCGCTTGACGGAGGAATGCTTTTGGAGGCATTCGACCACTGCCGCGGACAGGATTCCCGTCCCCGCGCCCGGGTCCAAAATGGACAAGTCGCCCCCGAATCTTTCCGGCGAAAACAAACCGGCCATGAATCGGGCCGTGTTTTGTCCCGTGAAAAACTGCCCGTGCGTCTTCCTGCGGGCTTTTGGCATCCGCGAAAGATAGGCGTTCGTGGCGTTGGATACGGCATCTATCATGGGCAATCGTTTTTGCAGTCTAACGCGAAAAGTGATGCGGGAACAACCGGAAACCATGGATGGGAGAAGGCGGAACCCTGTTCCCTTGATGCCTTTGGGACAAGATTTCCCCTCAAAGTTTGGCAACCCTAGAAAATCGCGCCGCGCGCTACGCCTCGCGGTTCCACTCGTGGTCGCGGTTGCGGCGGCGTTCGAGGTCCGAAAGGAAGTACTTGCGAAGGCGTATCGCCTCCGGCGTCACTTCCACCAGCTCGTCGTCGTTGATGTATTCGAGCGCTTCCTCGATCGAAAGCTTCACCGCCGGGGCCACGAAGAGCTTCCGGTCGCTCCCCGCCGCGCGGATGTTGGTGAGCTTCTTCCCGCGCTGGACGTTGACGACGACATCCGTGTCCTTGCAGTGCTCGCCGACGATCTCGCCTTCGTAGCACCACTCGCCGGGGTCCACGAAGAAGTACCCGCGGTCCTGGAGGCCGTCCAACGCGTACTCGCTCGCCCGCCCCTCTTCCATCGAAATCAGAACGCCGTTCGTCCGTTGCGAGAGGTCTTCCTTCATCGGTTCGTAGCGCAGGAACCGGTGGTTGACGATGGCTTGCCCCGCGGTCGCGGTGACGAGCTTGGTCTGGAGGCCGATCAGCCCCCTCGTCGGAATCGCGAACACCATCACCGTCCGCCCGTTGGCGGAGTGCATCTGGCTCAAGAACCCCTGCCGCTTCCCCGCGTTTTCGATGACCGCGCCCGCGGTTTCGTCGGTCGTGTCCACGACCAGCGTCTCCACCGGCTCGCATTTGACCCCGTCGATCGTCCGCACGATGATGCGCGGCCGGGAGATGGTCAGCTCGTACCCCTCCCGCCGCATCGTCTCGATCAGCACCGCCAGGTGCAGCACGCCGCGGCCCGACACCTTGAAGGAGCCTTCGCCCACTTCCTCGTACGAAAGCGCCACGTCGCGCTGCGTCTCGCGGTGGAGGCGGTCGCGGATGTGGCGGCTGGTCAAGTACTTGCCGCTCTTGCCGAACCCCGGCGAGTCGTTGATGCGGAAGGTCATCGAAATCGTCGGCGCGTCCAGCGCGATGGGCGGGAGCGCCTCCGGCGCGCTTTCCGCGCAGAGCGTGTCGCCGATGTCCACGCCTTCGACCCCGTGGACCGCGCAGATGTCCCCGCAGGGGACTTCCTCCCGCGCGACCTGCCCGAGGCCTTCGAAGGAGTACGCCGCGCGCGGCTTGCAGGGGAGGGTCGTCCCGTCGGCGCGGACGAGAACCATGGGGTCGCCCAGGCGCAGCGTCCCGCGGTGGACGCGGCCGATGCCGATGCGGCCGGTGTAATCGGAATAGTCCAGCGTCGAAACCTGCAGCTGGAGCGGGCCTTCCGCCACCGGCGGCGGGGGCAGTTCGTCCACGATCGCGTCGAGCAGGGGGCGGATGCCCGTCTTTTGGTCGTTGACCAGGTCCTGCACCGCCCAGCCTTCGCGCCCGGCGGCGTAGAGCACGGGGAAGTCGAGTTGCGCTTCGCTCGCGCCCAGCTCCACGAAAAGGTCGAAGACCTCGTCGAGCACGTCGAAGGGGCGGGCGGAAGGCTTGTCGATCTTGTTGAGGACGACGACCAGCTTCAGCCCCAGGTGGATGGCCTTGTCGAGGACGAAACGGGTCTGCGGCATGGGGCCTTCCGCCGCGTCCACGAGAAGGAGCGCGCCATCGGCCATGTTGAGGACGCGCTCGACCTGCCCGCCGAAATCGGCGTGTCCGGGGGTGTCGATGATGTTGATTTTCACCCCCCGGTGGCGGACGGAGACGTTCTTCGAGAGAATCGTGATGCCGCGCTCGCGTTCGAGGGCGTTCGAGTCGAGCAGGCAGCCCTGGCGGGCGGCTTCGCCCTCGGCGACGTGGAGAAACCGGAGGATGGCGTCGACCCGGGTGGTCTTGCCGTGGTCGACGTGGGCGATGATGGCGACGTTGCGGATGGAGGGGGCAGTCATGGCGGGGCGGGCTTTTACGCCTTCTTGCCTCCCGGCGCAAGGGTGCCCTCCGGGCACGTTGCCTTGCGGCGGCTCCACGGCGGCTTCGCCGCCCTGTGCCGCCGCGTCCGCCTTTTGGCCGCCATGCGCTGTCGTGTCCACGTTCCGGCTACCATGCGTCGCGCCGCGGCCGCCTCCCGGCCGCCATGCAAGCCGCGACCGAACGGCCCCCGGCGGAAAAGGGACTTGCATTCCCGGAGAAAAGGGAAAGGATGGGGAAACCCAAGAAAGGTGCGACGATGAAGAATGTTTGGAAAACGGCGATGGCGGCTTTGCTGGCGGCGATGGCGGCTTTGCTGGCGGCGCTGGCCGCGACGGCATGCGGCGGCGAACGGGCGGCGCCCGACGCCGCGGCCGCCGAGGCGCGGGCGATGGAGCGGAAC
>JAFSUH010000190.1 GCA_017445365.1 Kiritimatiellia bacterium
CCGCCGCGGCGAGCCGGAGCCGGGCGCCGTCTTCGAAACGGAAATCTTCTTCCCGCGCGCCGCCGCGCAGGCGGAAACGGCGGAAATCACCCTCTTCGCGGGGAACCGGCATTGCCGCTGCGACGACCTCGCTTCCTTCGCGACCGCGCTCCCCTTCCCCGCCCTTTTGGAAATCGGCCTTGCAAAACCGTCCCGCGACTGAAAGAGTCCCCGCCATGAAAGCATTTTCCCGCTCCCTGCTCCTCTGCGCCCTGCTGGCCCTCCCGGCCGGGGCGGCACCCCTCGTCTCCCCGAGCACGCCGGAGGTGGCGCATGCCGCCCCGCCGGAACCGCCCGCCCGCCCGTCGGCGGCCGACGTGGAGAAGGCCACCCGCGCCCTCGAACGCGCGCAAACGGCGCTCGCGGATGCCGGGAACGCCACGGATGCGGCCCGGGAGCGGCTGGACGGCGCGAAAGCGGCGGAAAAAGCCGCCCGCCGCGAGGCGAAGGACGCGGAAAACCGCCTGGACGACGCGGAGGACGCCCTCGCGGCCGCCGAAAAGGACTGGCGGAAGCGCGCCGCGGCCGTGAACGCCGCCGAAGCCGCGCTGGAGACCTCCCTCGCCCTGGGGGACGGCCCGGAAGGGCAGGAGAGGATCCGCAACAACCTCCGCGCCGCGACGGCTCTCCGGAATGCCTCCGCGGTGGCGGTTGCGGCCGCGCAGGGGGATGTCCGCGCGGCGGGAAAGGACCTCCAGGCGGCGCAAAACCGCCTCGAAGCCGCCGCGGCGGCGCGGGAAAAGGCGCGGGAAGCCCTCGCCAACGCGAAAGCGCGCGAGGAAGAGGCCGAAGACGCGGTGGACGGGAAGGAACGGGACCTCCGCGCGGCGCAAAAAGCCTTCCGGACGGCCGAAAAGGAGGCCGAAAAGGCGGAAAAAGCCCGGTTGGAGGCCGAAAAAGCCGCCGAACGGGCCCGGTTGGCCGAAGAAGCCCGCCGCGAGAAGGAAAAGCGCGCCGAAGAGGAACGGATTGCCGAAGAAGCCGAAAAGGCGGAGAAATTGCGCCTCGCGGAGGAACGGGCCGCCGAAAAAGCCCGCATCGCGGCCGAAAGGGAGGCGGAACGGCTCCGTATCGCCGAAGAAGAGCAGGCGGAAGCCGAGCGGAAGGCCGCGGAAAAGGCGCGCCTCGCCGAGGAAGCCCGTCTCGCCGAAGAGGCACGGCAAGCCGAAAAACTCCGGCTGGCGGAGGAAAAACGCCTCGCGAAAGAAGCGGAAGCGGCGGAAAAAGCGCGTATCGCGGAAGAAAAGGCCGCCGAAAAGGCGCGCTTGGCCGAAGAAGCGCGCCTTGAACGGGAAAAACGCGCCGAAGAGACCCGCAAGGAGAAGGAACGGGCCGAAAAACGGGCCCTCCGCGAGAAGGCCCGCGCCGAAAGGGAAGCCCGCAAGCTCGCGGAAGCGCGTGCGGCGGAAAAAGCGCGCCTTGCGGAAGAAAAAGCTCTGGAAAAGGCCCGCCTCGCGGCCGAAAAAGAGGCCGAAAGGGCCCGGATCGCCGAAGAAAAACGCCTGGCGCAGGAGGCCGCGGAAGCCGAACGGGCCCGGTTGGAGGCGGAAAAGGCCGCGGAAGAGGCCCGGCTCGCCGAAGAGGTCGCCACGCCGCGGCACGTGAACGTGTGGTTGCCCGGCGCCGCGGAGGGAATCGAACTCACCGTTCCCCTCCCCGTCGTCACCCTCAAAGGCGCGTTCGGCACCCTCTCCCTCTCCCCGGAAAACCTTTTCGAACTCGCGCGCAACGGCGACGGCACCTTCACCGTCTTCACGACCACCAGCGACATCCTGACCGGAAAGCTCGCGGATGCGCCCGAAATCGTCTTGGACGAAGGGGAGTCCATCCGTCTCGACAAGGTGGCAAAAATCACGGTTTTCGACACCCCGCAAATCCAGGTCCTGGAATCCCGCGAAGGATTCGACGGAGGACCCCGTCCGGTGTCGTGGCGCTTGACGAGCGGCGACATCCTGCAAGGGGTCTGGGTCCGCGACGGAGAGGATAACGAGCGCGCCGCCGCTCCCGCCGCCCCCCTCTTCGCCCCGCGCGCGCAAGCCGCCGCGGACGACGACTTCCCCCGCCCCGGCGCCGACGGCCGCTGGCCAAGCAAGTCGTACGCCGTCCGCCTCCTCGCGAACGGCGCGCTTGTCGCCATCCCCGCCGCGAAACTCGAAGCCGCCGCAAAAGGCCTGCTTCCCCCCGCGCTCGTGCCCGCAAGCCCGTCCGCCTGGCGGAGCGACGAAGTGCTTTGCCCCGGCGGCCGCTTCCGCATCGGCCGCGACGGCGGGGACGGCAACGCGGACGAGACGCCTGCGGCGGACATCGAACTCGCCCCGTTCCTCCTCGCTTCGACGCCGGTGACGAAAGCGCAGTTCCGCGCGTTCGCGGAGGACGCGCGCTACCTCACCGCGGCCGAGCGCATCCCCGCCCAGCCGACGTGGAAGGCGCCCGGCTTCCCGCAGGGCGACGACGAGCCGGTGGTGGCGGTCACGTGGCGCGACGCGGCCGCGTACTGCAACTGGCGGAGCCGCAAGGCGCGCCTCAAGCCCGCGTACGACATCCGCGACGGAGGGCGGCGCATCGTCTTCGACCCGGCCGCCGACGGGTACCGGCTGCCGCTCGAAGCGGAGTGGGAATGGGCGGCGCGTTCCGCCGGGACATCCGTCCTTTTCCCGTGGGGCGGGGACGGCGATGCGGCCGACGAGGCGGCCGCCGCCGGACGGGCCAATTTCATGCCCGCGGCGCTCGCGCTCGACCCGTGGCCGAACACCAATCCCGTCAAGGCGTTCCCCCCGACGGGCCGCGGGTTCTACGACCTGGCGGGCAACGTCTGGGAGTGGATGGGCGACGTGTACGCGGAAGACGCGTACCGGACGGCCTACCGCACCGGCGACATCGCTTCGCTCCTGAACCCGCCCGAGGGCGCGACGCGCGTCCGCCGCTCCATGCGCGGCGGGTCGTACGCGAACCCCCTCCCCTTCCTCCGCTGCACGGCCCGCGGCTACGGGTACGAGCAGATGGCCGCCCCGCGCGTCGGCTTCCGCGTCGCGCGCAAGGCGCCCGCGGACTTCCGCTGAGCCCCCGTGCGCGTCGAATTCCTCGGCACCGGCACCTCGTACGGCATCCCGATGGTGGGGTGCGGTTGCCCCGTCTGCCGGAGCCGCGACCCGCGCGACAAGCGCTTCCGCCCGTCGGTGCTTTTCACCGGCGCCGGGAAGGCGGTTTTGCTTGACACGCCGCAGGATTTGCGCCTCGCGTGCCTGCGAAGCGGAATCCGCCGCGTGGACGCGGTCCTCATGAGCCACGAGCACGCCGACCACGTCTTCGGGTTCGACGACCTGCGCGCCTTCTCGAACCGGATGGAAGAGCCCCTTCCGGTGTACGCCTCCTCCGCCCTGTGCGCGGCCCTGCGGCGGACGTTCCCCTATCTGGGGCGGCCTCCGGTCCCGGGGACGAGCCTCGCGCGGCTGAAGCTGCACGAAACGGACGGACGGCGGGAGATTTTCCCGGGCGTCGCCGCGACGCCGCTTCCCGTGGAACACGGCAGGAGCGCCATGACCGGCTGGCGGGTGGACTGCGGCGGGGCGTCGGCGGCGGTGGTGAGCGACTGCAAGCGGATTCCGCCGGAGACGATGGAGAAGATCCGCGGCGTGGACCTGCTCGTGCTCGACGGCTTGCGGGAAGAGCCGCACCCGACGCATTTTTCCTTTTCCGAGGCGCTGGATGCCGCGGAAGAGGCGCAACCGAAGCGCTTGCTTCTGACCCACCTCTGCCACGCGACGAGCCATCGCGACGCCTGCGCCGTTGTCGCCCGCCGCGGTCTCCCCTTCCCCGCCTCCGTCGCTTTCGACCGCCTCGCCGTCACCCTGCCGGAAAGCTGATTCGCGGAAACGCGATCCCGGGGAGCCTCGTCCCACAAAAACGCGCGGCCCTGCCGCGCGTCCGCACTTCTTGCTTTTTGCTTCCCTGCCGCCCTCACGCGAGGCCGAGGCGTTCCAGGAACGGCCCGCGCGCGGCGAGGATGGCTTGCGCCCGGTGCGAGTAGCGGCTTTTTTCTGTTTCGGTCATTTCGCCGAAGGTCCGCGTTTCCCCGAGCGGCGTGAACAGCGGGTCGTAGCCGAAGCCCGCCGCGCCTTTCCGCTCGAAGCCGATGGTCCCTTCGCAGGTGCCGCGCGCGAAGGTCGTGCGGCCTTCCCGGTCGCTCAGGGCCAGCACGCAGACGAACCGCGCGCGCCGGTTGGCGGCGCCGGAGAGGTTCTGCAGGAGCAACGCGTTGTTTTCGAGGCTGGTCGTTCCTTCCCCGCCGTAGCGCGCGGAACGGACGCCGGGCGCGCCGCCCAGGGCATCGACTTCGAGCCCCGAGTCGTCCGCCATCGCCCACCCGCCGTAGGTCCGCGCGAGAAGCACGGCCTTCTCGCACGCGTTCGCCTCGAAGGTCTCCCCCGTCTCGGGGGCTTCGGGCGCGTCCGCGGGCGCGGGGAGCAGTTCGACCCCCGGCCAGTGCAGGAGGGAACGGAATTCCTTGACTTTTCCGGGATTGTGCGTGGCAAGCCAGATGCGCATGGCGATTCCTCCGTCGGGGTTTCCGCGGGACGCGGGTCGCCGCGCTATTCCGCGGCCGGGGCGGGCG
>JAFSUH010000191.1 GCA_017445365.1 Kiritimatiellia bacterium
CGCGCGCGGCGTCGCCCGCGGCGCGGCGGGAAAGCGCGCGCTGGCGGCGGCGTTCGAGGGCGTAGATCGCCCGCTCCGCGAAGGCGTACGCCCGCGGCCAGGCGCGGTGGCGGTTGATGGCGTCGAGCGCCTTCTCCAGCGCGTCGGCGAAGTGCGAGCGGACGGGATGCGAATCGCCCGCCCCGCCGCAACGGTGGTGCGGGAGGTACTCCTTCATCCCGTTGAGTCCGATGAGATTCTTGAGGCAACACGTGAGCCCCGCCTTCTTGTGGGCCTTGAGCTTGGGGAGGTTGACGACCAAGTCGGCCTCGAAGGCTTCGCGCGCGAGCAAATAGCGGTGCCGCCCGCGCGCGTGGTGGGAGGACAGTTTCGCCGGGTCGTACATCGTGACGCGGAACGTGTCCGCCCCGCCGGAAACCGGCTCCAAAAAGCTGTCGGCGCCGAGGTCCGGCTCGACGTAGTGCTCCAACCCGCGCGCCCCTTCCGCGACGTGCCGCACCTTGCCGATCCCCGACGCGCTTTCGCGCGAAACCGTGCGGCGGAAATCGACCACCGCCAGCGGCAAGCCGCGGCCGCGGAATTCGTCGATGACCGCCGCAAGTCCTTCCGTCTCCATCAGCGCCGCGAAGTCGCATCCCTGCAAGGGCGCGTCGCCGAGAATCACGCGCGCGGGGCGGGCGAGAAAGACGTATTCGAGGACCGCGCGGATGACCGACGGGTGCGTCACCATTTCCGCCATGCCGCCCGCGCCTTCGTTTCGGTGGAGCACCCAGTTCGGCTTGACCAGGATGGTTGCGCCGGGGGCGACGAACTCGCCCAACGGGTTCCATGCTTCCGTGCCGAAGCGCTTTCCGTCGAGCCCGAGCGCGTGCAACGCTTCGCGCACCATCGCGAAGACCGGGTTGGGCTCCTTTCCCGCCGCGAGCCGCGGGAATTCCGGGAAGGATTCCGCCGGGTCGAAGGGCGCGCCCGCCGGATAGCCGGGCGCTCCCGTCCCCCGCCACGGGACGGCGGCCGCGAGCGGAGAGGAAACCGTGTCAATCATTTTCCGCTTCCTCCGCGGCGGGCTCTTCCGGCGCCGCCGCGGCCGCTTCGGCCAGGAATTTGCGCAGGGCCGGAAGCGCCGCCCAGTCGCTTTGCGCGTGCGGCCCGGTCAAGGTGGCGAAGCGCTTGGGTTCCGCGGCGGCGGCGAAGAGCGCGCGGCCGCTTTCCCAAGGGACCACCGCGTCGTCGCGCGCGTGGAGGAAGAGCTTCGGGAGGCCCGCGAGGCGCGCGGCGGCCTCGTCGCTCGGATAATGCCCGCGGACCAGCCACGCGGGCGCCCACGGGTGGAGGCGGCGGGCCATGTCGGCGACGGAGGAGAAGCCGCTTTCGGCGACGAGGGCGCGCGGCGGCGGGAGCGCGGGAAGTCCGCGGAGGTCGTCGGCGAGGCGGACGGCGACGGCGGCGCCGAGGGAAATGCCGTACACCACCACGCCCGCGCCGGGGGCGAGGCGCGCGGCGGCGTCGTAGGCGGCGATGGCATCCTGGCGGATGCCGCGCTCGCCGGGGCGGCCGTCGCTCCTGCCGTATCCGCGGTAGTCCCAGAGGAGGAGGTTGCACCCGAGGTCGTGGAAGGCGCGCGCGGTTCCAACGAGGTCGCCGATGTTGCCGGAATAGCCGTGGCAGTAAAGGACGGTGAGGCGGGCGCCGGGGGACGGGATCCACCAGCCTTCGAGGGAGGTCTTCCCGTCGTCGGAGAGGAAGGTAACGGGTTGCCAGCGCAGGCGCGCGTCGGCGGGGGTGGCGACGACGGTGCGATGCGGGCGGTAGAGCGAACGGTGCTCGAGACGGCGGGCCCAGGCGAAAAAGGCGACCGCGCCGAGGACGGCGAGAGCGAGGAGGACGACGGAAACGGTACGGAAGAGGGAAGCCACGCGCGAACCCTAGCAAAGCGCCGCAGGGCCTTCAAACGCGGATGCGCCGCCATTCCGTGCGCGGAATTTTCCGCTCTCCGCCCAAACGCGCCGCGAGAGCCCCGTCCCCTCCCCTTGGCGGACGCGCGCCTCCCCGATATAGTCCCCCGCATGAAAAAACGGGTCTTCGACATCATCCAGATCGGCAAGAAGGGCGACATCCCGAGCATCGCGTTCGACTACGCGCTCACCGGCAACATCGTCCTCAACATCCTCGTGCTCGTCCTGGAGACCTTCGACGGGCTCTCCGCCCGTGCCCGCGCCTTCCGGGCGGTGGAAGTGGCGACGACGCTTTTCTTCTGCGTCGAATACCTCCTCCGCCTCTGGACGGCGGACCTCCTCCACCGCGCCCGGAATCCCCTCGTCTCCCGCCTGCGCTTCGTCTTTTCCTTCGACGGGCTGGTGGCGCTTTTTTCCATCCTCCCGGTGTTCTTCTTCCGCGGCGTCGTCGCCTTCCGCATGCTGCGGGTGGTGCGGATTCTCCACCTCTTCCGCCTGAACGCGAAATACGACTCCTTCAACGTCATCACCTCGGTGATGCGGGAAAAGAGCCGGCAGATCCTCTCCTCCCTTTTCATCATCGCCGTCCTGATGGTGGCGGGGAGCATCTGCATGTACAACGCCGAACACGCCGCCCAGCCGGAAGTGTTCCGAAACGCCTTTTCGGGCCTGTGGTGGAGCGTCTCGACGACCCTGACCATCGGCTACGGCGACATCTACCCGGTGACCCCCGCGGGCACCGTCCTCGCGATTTTCCTCGCCTTCCTCGGCGTGGGGGCGGTGGCGATTCCGACGGGCATCATCGGGGCGGGCTTCGTCGAAAAGTTCACCCGCGCGGAGAACGCCGTCAAGCGCTTCCACGACGTTTCGGCCATCGGGGAAATCCGCGTCGCGGAGGGGAGCGAACTCGCCCGCAAGACCATCGACGACCTCCGTCGTTCCTACGGCATGACCGTGTATCTCGTCGTCCGCGGCGACCTCTCCGTCCTGGCCGAAAGCAACCTCGTCGTCCGCCCCGGCGACATCCTGATCGTCAAATCGGACCACCTCGCCAAACCCTCCGCCTGACGGCCCCGCCGCCGTTCCGCCTGCAAACGCGCGAAATGAGCGAAAAGGGTTGGAGGAAATGAGCGAAAAGGGTTGGCCGTTCATTTCTGCCGCATCAACCACGTCCCGAAGAGGCGCACGATCGTCTTGCGGACGGACTCGGTGAAGCCGTTGCCGTCGATCGGGAAGAACGGCCGCGCCGGTATCCGCCCGTCCTTCGTCCCGAACTGGTGGATCGCCGCAATGGAGTAAACGGGCGATTTCTCCGTGTCGGTGCTCCGGTCGCTTCCCACCGTCACGAAATCCTTCCCCGTTTCCACCACCCGGAGCGATCGGGAGAGGTCCCCCGAATCCTTCAACGGCGCCGTCGCCACCGTCACGTCCTTGATCGAAGGCTTCTTCCCCTTCATTCCCCCCTCCCGCCAGGCCGCGAGCTTGTCCTTGAGCCTCCGGCGCTTGCGCGATTCGATGGCCGCTTCGGTGATCGGATCCCAATCGTTTTCCGTGAACGCCTTCCGCGCGTCCCCCACCATCTCTTCCCCGACGAGTTGCATCCCGTCCGAGCAGTCGTCGAGCTTCGCGCGCAGGTCCGCCAGCCGCCCTTCCAGGTTCTTCGCGTCGATGGATACGGTGAGTTTCATTTTTCCGCTTCCAGCCGCTTGGCGGCCATTTCGCACCAGCGCTCTTCGCACTCGATCAGGACCGCCTTCCGGCCTTCCCGCAGGGCCGGCGACGGCTCTCCATCCTCTTTCATCGTGGACATGATGGCGTTCAAGGCAGCCAGTTCGGTGATCCATTCGCCCGGGATTTCCCGGGAGTCCTGCACATAGCGTTGCATGGCCGCGAGGATGTCATGCATGCGATCCGACGTTGCGATGTACCACGGCTTGAGGCCGAGCGGCGGTTTGGTGGTGGGGTTCATCTTTCCTCCTTGCGTTTCCCCGGGGGGAGTGCTTTTCTTCGGACAGGCAGGGCAACCGCCCGCGGACGAAGCGCTCGTAGGCCGCGGATGCGTAGGCCCGGACGATTTGACACCATCGCCGGGTTCATCCCTGCCCCGCTTTCTTTCCGCGGCTTCCCCGCGCGGGTTGTAAGGTGGGGGCGGAGGACTTGTCCGACGCGGAGTGCCAATGTCTGGCAAACGAGGGCCAGGATTGCCAAGGATTGGCAAACGGCGTGCAAGGGTTTTGCCAATCCTTGGCAAAACCGGCGGGAAGCTGCCGAAAGTTTTTCGACACATGATTTACAGGATTCACAAGATTCGATCGGGTCGGAAAATCCTGTAAATCCTGTCCATGATGTGTCTCCAAAGGCCGAAGGCCCCGAAAGTTTTTCGACACGCGTCATTTTTCCTCCTCCATCCGCTTGGCGGCAAGTTCGCACCAGCGCTCCTCGCACTCGATCAAGACCGCCTTCCGGCCTTCCCGCAGGGCCGCGACGGCTCTCCATCCTCTTTCATCGTGGTCATGATGGCGTTCAAGGCAGCCAGTTCGGTGATCCATTCGCCCGGGATTTCCCGGGAGTCCTGCACATAGCGTTGCATGGCCGCGAGGATGTCCAACATGCGATCCGACGTTGCGATGTACCACGGCTTGAGGCCGAGCGGCGGTTTGGTGGTGGGGTTCATCTTTCCTCCTTGCCTTCCGGGGCCGGGCGTGGCAAGTTGTCCATGCCTACCGGGAAACCGGAGAGCGACAGCCTCGCATTCGTGCGAGGCTTCCTTTTTAGTGGTTTGCCCATCCAGTCAAAACTCCGCTGTCGGCGTAGACAAACGTCTTCCCGTTGCCCCGAATGTAAACGGTCTGGGCTCCCCTTGGTAGCGGTTTGCCCGGAATCTTCACGATTGGTCTTTGCAAAAATTCATGGCGGCTACTTTCCGGGTGCCGTATGGCGCGAATGGCTAATGGCAACGTTTCGAGACGCCCGACATCCGGCTCCCCGCCGCGGTGGCGGCGCTCCCCGCAGACGTAGTGACGGATTGGCCGTTCGCCGAGTTTGACCGGCTGTTCGCCCGGGATTCCGCTGGGAATGTTCGCGCACGTGCGCAAGGCCGCGACAGCTTCGTGCGCCTCGCACGGCTCGTTTCCGCCCACGAGGATTTCGTCAATCCGTTCCTTTGGAACCGTGGTCGAACGTTGCATCAGCTCGTCGATCCCAACATAGCCGAGGCGTCTGGCTTGCCCGTCGGCCTTGTCCCTGGCGATGTTGTTCCCTCCAAACTGGATTTTTCCGTCGTTGTGCGGCGTGAAGCGCTCGCGGCCACCTTGCACGGTTCCGTGCATCGGGGCGAAGGAGCCGGAATTGCTCTTGGGCGTGGTCTTGCCGCGCGGCTGCCATTTGCCGCTTTCCGGGGAGAGCGTCGCTTCTTCCAGCTCGCCGTCTTCGCCTTTGGCAAGGGCGTTCAGAACGTTCGCGGCGAGGGCCTCTTCGAGGACGGGGGGAACGGGAGCGGTGGCGAGATGTCCGCGGATCGCGGAGAGCGCGGCGGGAAAACCGGGGGCTTCGCGAAGCATCCGCGGAAGGTCCGCGTACCGCTCGCGGAAGGCCCGCGCGAGGGCCGCGGACCCTGCCGCCGCGATGGCGGCGGACTGGTCCGGGCCCGAAGAAAGAAGGAAGGTCGCGGCTGGCGCCGAGGCCGGAAGCAAGAAGGAAGGTCGCGGCTGGCGCCGCGAAGCAAGAAGCAAGAAGTTCGGACGCGCTTCCGCGCGGTTGTCCTTTTCCCGGCGCGGCGCTTGCGCCGCTACCGCACTTCTTGCTTCGTACTTCTTGCTTCTTGCTTGGGGCTCGCTAGAGCCCCTTCCCTCCGTATCCCCGCTCTCTCCGGTAGAAAGGACTGCCGCAAAAGGGCACGGTTCCGGCAACCTCCGGTGCCGACAATTCCTCACTTCTTACTTCTTCCTTCTTGCTTCTTACTTCGCCGGCGCCGGCGGCGCCGCCGCGCCGCTGGATGGCGAAGCCGATTCTCTCGGAGAGTTCCGGCAAGGCGTCGTCGGTCGGTTCCAGCCCGGCCGCGGCGAGCTTGCCGAGCACTTCGGCGGTGCGGGCGGTCTCCTTCGAGGTGTCTTCGGCGAAGGAGACGGTCGGGGCGCGGCCCGCGTAGCCGTTCAAGCGCAGCCACGGCAGCGCCACCTGCTCGCGCAGGGTCGCGGCCAGCCGCCGCGCATCGAAGCGGCGGATGTCCTGGCGGACTTCGTTCTGGATGTCGCTCGCGCCCTGCCCGATGCCCGTGGCGGAGGCAATCGAAGAAAGCGTCTGGCCCAGAATCAGCCGGGAGATTTCGAGGCGGCAGGCGGCGCGGAAGCGCTCGAAGCCGTCCGTCCCGGCGTTGGCGGCCTCGTGGAGCTCGACGCTCGTGCCCGCGGAGACGACGAGGCCGCCCAGCTGGTGCGCGTAGGAAATGGCGCCTTCGAGCACGTTCTTGTCGCGGTCGCTCGCGGAGTCGTCGTAGCGGCCGACGATGAACGGCGACCCGTACCGCTCCAGGTGCCGCGCCCACCAGGCAAGCGACATCGAGGAGAGCAGCCAGAGCCACAGGACGGCGCGGAGCGGCCCGCCGTAGCGGTCCGGGGCGGTCAGAAGGTGGCCACGGTGGAGGACGAAGCGCTCCCGGTCGAGGGGAGGAGCCGGGGAAAACCCTTGCGCGGGGGCAAGCGTCTCCGCCGTGGCAACGGTGGGGTTGCCGTCCGCGTCCCAGGCGAGGAGGCGGTACGGCACGGGGTGGAGGGCGAGAAGGGCGGTGCGGCGGCCCAGTTCGGGGCGGGCCGGATCGGCGGGGCCGTAGATTTTTTCCGCGAGGGCGACGGGGAAGATCGTCGCGTCCAGAAGGTGGCCGAGGGCGTCGGGCAGGTCCGGGAGGGAGGCGAAAAGGGCCTCCACCGCGTCGGAGGCTTCGCGATCGGCGGGCTCGTCCGGGTCCCACGGCTGGAAAACGAGCGGGTCGCCGAGGACGGCGTTCTTCCGCTTGAAAAGCTCGCTTTGGACGTGGGCATCCTGGAGGATGGCCGCGCGGGCGAGGCGGAAGAGTTCGTCGGAAAAGCCGTTTTCGCTTGCGGCGATGACGCGGGAGAGCCGGTCGGCGTCCATGTCCGCGACCGCGAACGCCCTCTCCAAGGGCGAATTGAGCGAGACCATCCGCGCCCCCGGCGCGTCCTCCCTTCTTACTTCTTCCTTCTTGCTTCTTACTTTGAAATGAAATTTCATCGGCTCCTCCTATTGCAACGCTTTCAAGATGCCGGCCAAAATGTCGTTGGTCGTCTGCTGCTTCTTTTCCACCCCGTCGGTGCCGGACTTCGCTTCCCCGGCCTTTTCGGAAACGAGCCACCCCTGCTTGCGGCGGAACTCCGCTTCGGAGACGTAGCCGAGGACCTTGTCGCGGTCCGCGGTTTCCGGCTTCATCCACGCGTTCTGCGCCCGGCGCCATTTCTGCCGGCCGGTGAGGGGCTTGGCTTCCTCTTCCGGGGTGGCGTCGGCGAGGTCCGCGTTCGCCTTGTCCAGGGCTTTCGCCGCCTCGAAGATGCGCTCCTGCCCGGCCGTCGTCTTCGCGTCGGGGGCTTTCTTCGCCGCTTCGAGCCGCTTTGCCGCGAGGTCCCGCACCGCCTCCGGCCCGGCCTTCCCCGCCTGCCAGTCCTCCATCCGCCGGCGCAGGTCTTCCTGCGACTTCTTCGCGTCGTCGATCTTCTTCCGCTGCCGGTCCTTTTCGGCGGTGATTTTCTCGTCGAGTTCCAGGATGCGCTGTTGCAGCTTGAGCCGCTTTTCCTCGTCCTGCTCTTGGAGCATGTCCCGGTTGAGCCGCCACCGTTGCATCAAAAGCGAGGTCAAGGGAGATGCCCTTTTCTCTTCGAGCGTGGTGCGCAGGTTTTCGATGCGTTCCCGTTTGGCGCGGTCTTCCGCCCCGTCCTTCGCCCTGTTCAGCTCGCGCCGGGTCCCGATGCTTCCCAGTTCCGCCTCCCACGCGCGGACCTTGCCGGTCAAATCGGCCACCGTTTCTTTCGACTTGGACCGTTCCGCAATGGCCGTTTCCAGGCTGTTGACCTTCGTCTGCGCCACCTCCACGGCAAGCGAGGTTTGCCGCATGCCGTTCCAGACCCCGATCTTCAGCGCCGCCTTCTGGGCGGCCTCCACGGATCCGTGCTGCTTGAGCATCCCGGCCCAAATCGCCCCGTTCGTGCCGTGCGCCGCCTTCGCGGCTTCCAGTTCCGCGCGCGCTTCGGCCAGGAGTTTTTCCTGGTCCTTGTCGGCCGCGCCACGCCAGGAGATTTCGTTTTTCGCCCGCCGGATCCGCTCCTTTAAGGCCGCTTCCTCGTCATCCAGCGCGCGATCCCGCTTCGCGCGGTCTCCCTCTTCCTTCGACATTTCCCCGCGGGCGACCCTGGTGTCGATGACGGCGGCATCGTTGCGGGTCCGGGCTTTTTGCATGCTCTCGTACGCATCCTGCGCCTTCCAGGCGGATGCGGCGATTGCGTCGAGGGAGTTCGCGGCGGCGCGGGCGTCGTCGATTAGCCCCTGCATCCGGATTCCGGCAATAGCCCGCGTCCGCTCCGCCGCCCGTTCAGCCGCTTCTTCGTGCGCTTGGCGGGCCTCCCGGATTTTTGCGGCCACATCCCGCCACGCGGTGACGACGGACTGGGCGGCGAAAACGAGGGAGGTTGCGCTTCCGCCGATTCCGGTGAAAAAGCCGCCGAGTCCCGACCCCGCCTTGCCGGCGGAGAATTTCTCGGCGACCCCCGCGCTCCACCCCACGTGGTCCTTCACGCGCTTGAGGGCGCGTTCCTGCTCCCACAATGCCATGTTGGTCGCGAAGATTTTATCCCGGATTCCTTTCTGGCTCCGCTGGAAGATTTGGCCCACGCGCTCGTACCCGGAGAGGGCCGACGAGGCGCTTCCCGCGGCCCGGGCGGTTTCGGCCACCGCCTTGTTGGCATTGTCCACCGAGGTCTGGAGGGCCCCGACTTGCCGCGAGGCATTCTCCGCCCCTACCAGTTCGACTTTGATTTCGAGGGATTCGTCGGCCATTGCCTATTTCTCCTCTTTTCCTTGCGCCACCGGGGGCATGGCCGTATGGTGCGGGGCATGTGGATCGTCCTGGCCATCCTTTCCCTCGCGGTTGCGGCTTTCTTCGGCGTTCTCGCCATCGCCGCGCGCGATTTCGATTATGCCGTCGCGGCCTGGTTTGCCCTGATTTGCGCCATTTCCTTCGGGGCCGGGCATCAAACGTTCGTCCGCCCCCGCCGACGCTCCTGACGGCGTTGCCAATGGTTGGCAAGTCACGTCCGGTTTTGCCGAACCTTGGCAACCGGCGGTTTCCGCCGCCGGATGCCGCCGCGCGTGCCACGCGGCGGCGTCGGCTTCGAGCGCCGACGCGCACGCCGCGAGCGCCTTCCGGTGCCGCCGCCACCAGCTTTCCGGGTTGTCCCGCGCCTTCGCGTCCGCGTGCTCGGCGTCGTCCAAAATCGACAGCCACGCGTTCCAGAAGTCGTCTTCCGCCACCTCCCAAAGCCAGTGTTCCGGAGTCCCGCCGCACGCCTTCGCGATTTCGAGCGCCACTTCCGCCAGGTCCGGCGGCGTCCGGTCGCCGTCATCGTCCGGCGGGGCGAACCACGCGAGCGAGTCGTCCGGCGGCGGGAGAAGCGCGTACGCCGCGCGGCGCAGCGCCTCTTCGCCCGCCCGCTGGCGGACCGCCCACGCCCAGACTCGGAGCGACGCGCGCGGGCGGGAGCGGAGCCGGTCGAAGGCGGAGCGGTCGCGGTGGGCGCACGCGTACGCGAGCGCCAGGGTGTACGCGCGGGGCGACTTGCCCCACCACTTGGCGGCGCAGGTCCGCAGCCACTCCATCGCCGCGACGGAAGGACGCCGGAGGACGGCGCCGCCCGCGACGAGCGGCAGGTCCAGCCGGTCGATGTCGTCCTGGGAGGCGGCGCGGCGGTGGGTGCGGCTTGCGAGGTCGTCCATCTCGCGGAGGCGGCCGAAGAACGCGGCGGCGAACGCCACGACCTCCTCCTTCGTCCAATCCCGCACGATGCGGTAGAACGCGTCCTGGGCGAGCGGGTGGAGCATCAGGCGGTCCTCCGCGCGACTGGCGCCGCGCTCGGAAGTAAGAAGTAAGGTCGCGGCTGGCGCCGCGAAGTAAGAAGCAAGAAGTTCGGACGCGCTTCCGCGCGGTTGTCCTTTTCCCGGCGCGGCGCTCGCGCCGCTACCGCACTTCTTACTTCGTACTTCTTCCTTCTTACTTGGAGCGAAGCGACTTCGGGCCGGAGGGCCGTATGGATGCGAAGCATCACGACGCGGCCGGGGAAACGAGGCCTTCGTGCTTTTCGATGCGGAACGTCCGCCGCGGGTGGGTGGAGGAGCTTTGCCGGCCGGCCCCGGGGGCGTCGGAGGCGGCGATCACCCAGCCGGAGGGGCACGTCCAGGCCACGGAGTCGTCCACCGCCTCGAACTCGGCGGTGTACTTGCACGAGTGGCTGGTCCCGCAGAGGAAGTTGCCGTCCTTGTCCACCTCGTCGGTGTGGCCGATTTCCACGGTGAAGGTCCCGCTTTGGAGGTAGGCGGGGGTGACGCCGATTCCCAGACCGAAGTCGCTGGCCCCGAAGCCGTCGAACGCGGGCAGTTCGATGGCCCGGAGGCGCGCGTTGTGGTTCGTCCCGGTCCCGGCGACGTGGGCGTGCCCGGAGGCGGAGACGGTGGCGTGCTGCCCGGCCTGGGTGGAGATGGACAGGCCCGTCAGCGCGCTGGGGGAGGCGCCCCCGGCGGTGAGGCTCCGCGCGGGAATGGTGCCCACGGTGGCGGAGCGGTAAGTCGCGGAGAGGGAGGTTTGCCCGTTGATCAGGCCCTTCTGGGAGCCGGGGATGAACTCGCCGTCCCCCGCGTTGGCGATGGCGGTGGTGTAGGCGGTGGACTGTTGCAGCTCGGAGAGGACGAGGGAAGCGTCGGCGATGCCGAAGGGGTCGGAAGCGGAGACGCCGAAGGCGGGAGCGGATGCGGTCATTGGGGGTCCTTGGGGTTGGGGGTGGGTTCTTCAAAGGGGGCGGCCAGCTCGGCGCTCCAGCGCTGTTCGATCGCGTCGAGGGTCTTGCCGGCGGGCGGCTGGAAGGGGGAGGCGCCTTCGTAGCGGAAGGCGACGGCGGGGGATTCGGGGACGATTCCGCGGGGGAGGGAGGA
>JAFSUH010000192.1 GCA_017445365.1 Kiritimatiellia bacterium
CTCGCCGTCGCCCTCGACGAAGCCGGCGTCCTCCGCCGCTTCGACGTGGAACTCATCGGCGCGACCGCCGACGTCATCCGCCGCGCCGAGGACCGCGGGCGCTTCCGCGAGGCGATGGCCTCGATCGGCCTCGCCGTCCCCAAGAGCGGTGAAGCCCACACCATCGAAGAGGTCCTCGCGGTCGCGCGCGCCATCGGCTCGTACCCCCTCATCGTCCGCCCCGGCTTCACCTTGGGCGGCGCGGGCGGCGGCATCGCGCACGACGAAGCGGAACTCGTTTCCATCGCCTCCAACGGGCTCGCGCTCTCCCCGGCAAGCGAAGTGCTCGTCGAAGAATCCGTCCTCGGCTGGAAGGAGTTCGAGATGGAAGTGATGCGCGACGGCGCGGGCAACGCCTGCATCGTCTGCTCCATCGAAAACTTGGACCCGATGGGCGTTCACACGGGCGACTCGATCACCGTCGCCCCGGCGATGACCTTGACCGACCCGGAGCTCCAGCGCCTGCGCGACGCTTCGCTCGCGGTGATGGACGCGGTCGGCGTCGAAACCGGCGGCGCCAACGTCCAGTTCGCGGTGAACCCGCGAAACGGCGAGATGGTCGTCATCGAAATGAACCCGCGCGTGAGCCGTTCCTCGGCGCTCGCGAGCAAGGCGACGGGCTTCCCCATCGCGAAGATCGCGGCCAAGGTCGCCGTCGGGATGACGCTCCCGGAAATCGCGAACGACATCACCCGCGCGACCCCGGCCTGCTTCGAGCCGGCGCTCGATTACGTGGTGGTCAAGGTGCCGCGCTTCGCCTTCGAGAAGTTCGAGGGCGCGGACGACACGCTTTCGACCACGATGCGCGCGGTGGGCGAGACGATGGCGCTCGGCGGCAATTTCGAGGAGGCCTTCCAGAAGGCCCTGCGCGGGCTCGAAGTCGGCCGCGCGGGCTTCGCGGCCCCGGCGCACGGCGGGGCGGAAACGGCGCTTGCGGACGACGCGCTCGCCCAAGCGGTGGCCCGCCCCTCCCCCTCGCGCGTCTTCGCGCTCCACGAGGCTTTCGCGCGCGGCTGGAGCGTGGAGCGGGTCGCGGCGCTTTCCGAAATCGACCCCTGGTTCCTCCGCAAGATGGCGACGCTCGCGGAAGAAGAGCGCGACATCGCCGCGGCCGGTTCGCTTGCGGCCTTCCTCGCGCGCGACGGCGCGCTCCTCGAAGCGAAACGGGACGGCTTTTCCGACGCGCAACTGGCGTCTCTCCTCGGCGCGGACGAGGATGACGTGCGCGCGGCGCGGCTTGCCGCGGGGCTCGAACCCGACTTCGCTTTGGTGGACACGTGCGCCGCGGAATTCGACGCGGCGACGCCGTACTACTTTTCGACCTGGGCCGAACTCGGCCGCCGCCCGGCGGCGCTTCCCGGCGACGCGCATCCGGAAAGTGGCAGGAAAAAAATCCTCATCTTGGGCGGCGGGCCCAACCGCATCGGGCAGGGCATCGAGTTCGACTACTGCTGCGTGCACGCGAGCCTCGCCCTGCGCGAGGCCGGATACGAAACGGTCATGCTCAACTCCAACCCGGAGACCGTTTCGACCGACTACGACGCGAGCGACCGGCTGTATTTCGAGCCGGTGACGCTCGAAAACGTCCTTTCGGTATACAGGCGCGAGAACTGCTCCGGCGTCGTCGTCCAGTTCGGCGGGCAGACGCCCCTCAACATCGCCTCCCGCCTCGAAGCCGCCGGGGCGCACGTCATCGGCACGAGCCCGAAGAGCATCGAGGCCGCCGAGGACCGCAAGTTCTTCTCCGCGCTCGCGCGGGAGTGCGGCATCCGCCAGCCCGAAAACGGGACCGCGACCACGCTCGAAGAGGCGCGGGCGATCGCCGAACGCATCGGCTGGCCCGTGCTGGTGCGGCCGAGCTTCGTGCTCGGCGGGCGGGCGATGGTCATCGTCTGGAACCGCGAGAGTTTCGACCGGTACTGCGGGGAGGCCTTCGCCGTTTCGGCGGGCCGCCCCGTCCTCATCGACAAGTTCCTCGAAGACGCCATCGAAGTCGACGTCGATTGCATCGCCGACGGCGAGACCCAGATCATCGGCGCGGTGATGGAGCACATCGAGAAGGCCGGCATCCACTCCGGCGACAGCGCCTGTTTCATCCCGCCGCAGCGGCTCGCGCCGGAAACGGTGGAGGAAATCTGCCGCGCCACGCGCACGCTCGCGGAAAAACTCGCGGTGAAGGGCTTGATGAACGTGCAGTACGCCGTCCAGGACGGCACCGTGTACATTCTGGAGGTCAACCCGCGCGCCAGCAGGACGGTTCCCTTCGTCGGCAAGGCGACCGGCGTCCCGCTCGCGGCGCTCGCCGCGAAAGTCATGGCCGGCGAAACCCTCGCCGCCCTCGGCGTCGCGGGGGAGCGCACGATTCCCTATGTCGCCTGCAAGGAGGCGGTCCTCCCCTTCGCGCGCTTCCCCGGCTCGCGCGTCGAGCTCACGCCCGAAATGCACGCGACCGGCGAGGTGATGGGCCTCGACCGCGACGCGGGTCTCGCCTTCCTCAAAAGCCAGATCGCCGCGGGAAATCCCATCCCGACCGGCGGGGGCGTCTTCGTCTCCGTCGCGGGCGAACGCCGCCGCGACCGCGCGGAAATGGTGGAGCTCGCGCGCGAACTCGTCGCGATGGGCTACCGGATTTTCGCGACTTGCGGCAGCGCCACCGCCCTGCGCGACGCGGGGGTCGAAGCACACGCGGCCTTTTCGCTGTCGGAGGGGCGGCCCAACGTGCTCGATTTGGTCGCCGACGGGTCGGTGGGGTGGATCGTCAACGTCCCGGGCGGTCTTGCGCCGCTGGCGGACGAAACGCGGATGCGGGAGGAAGCGTTGCGGCGCGGGGTGCCGCTGACGACCACGATGCGCGGCCTCGCCGCGGCCATCGCGGGACTCAGGCGCCTGCGCGAGCGCGGGGGCGACTGGGAAGTGCTCTCGCTCCAGGAATACCACCGGCACGCGGCCAAGCCGCCGAAAGGAGCTGTCAAGTGAAAACGGAAAATGCGGAGAAAAAGGGCTTCCTCGCGCTCGCCGACGGGCTGGTGTTCCCCGGCGTCCCCTTCGGCGCCGCGGAGGACCGGCTGGGCGAAGTCGTGTTCAACACCTCGATGGCGGGGTACCAGGAAATGCTCACCGACCCGTCGTACGCCGGGCAGATTCTCGTCCTGACCGCGCCGGAAATCGGCTCCGTCGGCATCAACGCGGGCGACGACCAGGCCGCGCGGATGGCGTGCGCGGGGCTGCTGGTGCGGGAGAGCAATGCGCCGAGCAACTGGCGGAGTTGCAAGACGTTGGACGAAGCGCTCGCGGAAAACGGCGTCCCCGCGCTTGCCGGCGTCGCCACCCGCGCGCTCACCCGGCACTTGCGGGACTGCGGCACGCAGAAGGGGTACCTGTGCGTCTCGGGAGAAGTTGGCGAGACGGAAGCCGTGGAGCGCGCCCGCGCGTGGGAGGGGCTGGACGGAAAGGACTACGCGAAGGAAGTCTCCACGCAAGAGGCGTACGACTTTTCCGACGCGGGGGCGAAACGCGTCGCCGTCCTCGATTTCGGCGTCAAGCGCGGGATTTTGCAGCAGTTGGCCGAAGCGGGGGCGCGGGTGCGCGTGTTTCCCGCTTCGACGGGCGCGGCCGAGGTGCTCGCCTGGGAGCCAGACGGCGTGTTTTTGAGCAACGGCCCGGCGGACCCGGCGGGCCTGCCGTACGCGGCGGAAACCATCCGCGGCCTGCTCGGGAAAAAGCCGGTTTTCGGGATTTGTTTGGGCCACCAGCTCCTGGGCCTCGCGCTGGGCGGAAAGACCGAACGGTTGCGGTTCGGGCACCACGGGGGGAACCACCCGGTGGAGGACGTACGGACGCGCCGCGCGTGGATCACCTCGCAGAACCACAATTTCGTCGTGCGGGAAGAAAGTTTGCCGGACGGGGTGGAAGTGACGCACCGCAGCCTCTTCGACCGTTCCGTCGAAGGGCTGGAATCGAAGGAATTGAATGCCTTCTCGGTCCAGTTCCATCCCGAGGCCGCTCCCGGCCCCCGGGACGCCCGCGGCCTGTTCGCGTCGTTCCTCGCCCGCCTGTAGCCGCGCGCCCCGCCTCCCGTTTCCCGCCTTTCCCCGGGCCTCCGCGCCGGTGGCAACGCGCGGGGCTTTCCTTTTCCCCCCCGTGTGCTAGAACTCTCCGCCGATTCCGGTTCTTCCCCGACTTCCTCCCCATGAGTTCCCACCACCGCCACCGCTCGCGCCGCGGGCTCGCGTACGCCGTCGTTTTCACCCTCCTCCTCGCCGCCGCCCTCTTCCCCGAAGCCTGCGTCGGCTTCGCCGAAACGCGCCTCCTCGCCGCCGCGGCCTGGGTCGTCGCCGCCGCGGGCCTCCTCTACCCCGCGCACCACCGCCGCAAGCCCTTCGCCACGCCCCGCGCCCTCCTCGCCTGCCTCGCGCTCCTCGCCCTCTGGAGCGTTTTCCAGCTCCTCCCCCTCCCCGCGTCCCTCCTTCCGCTCCTCTGGCGCGGCACCGCCTTTCCCGACCGCGCGGCCATCCTCTCCGACGTCGTCTCCCGCGCGGGCGGCGCGCTTGCCCTCGCCGTCGAGCCGCACCGCACCTTCCACGCCCTCCTCCTCCGGGGCGGCCTCGCCGCCCTCGCCCTCGCCGCGGCGAAGCGCCTGCGCACCTCCGCCGCGCGCCACGCGGTCCTCCACGGCATCGTCGTCCTCGCCCTCGCCGAAGCCGCGTACGCCCTCTTTTCCCGCGAGCCCGGCATGCCGCGCCTGCGCGGGTCCTTCGCCAACGCCGACGCGCTGGGCGGGCTTCTCGCCATCGCCCTCCCGCTCGCGCTGGGCGGGCTTTCCGCCGCCCTCGCCGGGACGGGCGGCCGCCTCCGCGGCACCTCCCCGCGGCACGCGGCGAAAGCGGCGCTCTTCCTCCTGGCGGGCGTCCTCCTCCTCCTCGCCCTCTTCTTCACCGGCTCGCGCGGCGCCGCCCTCGCCGCCGCCCTCGCCCTCGCGGGGATGCTGCTCCTCCAGTGGAAGGAAAACGCGCTCCTCCGCCGCCCCATCGCGCTTTTCCTCGCCGCCGCGGTCGCGCTGTTCGCCCTCTTCCTCGTCAACGCCCAGCGGCTCCACGTCCTTGAACGCGCCACCGGCGAAGGCGCCCTGGCCCGGGCGACCGAAGCGCGCACGTCGATCTGGCGGGCCGCGGCGGACCTCGCGCGCGATTTCCCCTTCGGCACGGGCGCGGACGGGACGGCGGCGGTGCTCGGCATCTACCAGACGCCGCGCTTCGGCCGCTACCGCCTCGATTGGGCGCACAACGACTTCCTCCAGTTCCTCGGCGACGGGGGGCTGCCGGGCATGGCGCTCCTCCTCCTCGCGACGGGCCTCCTCTTCACCCGCGCCGTCCGCGTGTCGCGCGCGGGAAGCGATTCCCGCCCGCCGTGGATGATGCGCGGGGCCTGCGCCGCCCTCGCCGCCGCCGTCGTCCACTCCGCGGTCGAATTCAACCTTTCCGCCCGCCCGGCGCTCCAGCTGGTGTTCGCGCTCCTCGCGGGCGTCGTCCTCGCGGAACCCCTGCCCTCCGCCCGCCCCGCCGCGGCGGAGGGCGCCGCCCCGCCCC
>JAFSUH010000193.1 GCA_017445365.1 Kiritimatiellia bacterium
CATCCATGTCGGAAACCCCCACGCGAGCGGACCTCCCGCCAGAAAGGCAAACGCCACGCCGACGGCAATCTTTTCTTTCAGGTGTTTTTCCATGGGAAAGGCTTTCCTGTGGGGGGGGAAACGAAAACTCGATTCCAAGCAAACCAATCCCCGCCCCTCCCGTCAAGCGGGAAATGTCAAGCCGCAAAAACCGCCGCCCGCGGAATCTCACTCTTTCGTCCAGATGCGGGTGTTGAGGTCGAGGTCGCGGACGAGGCCGACGTACGGCGCGATGCCGGCCAAAAGACTCGCCGCCAGGCCTTCCGCGGTTTCCGCGGCCGTCTTGGCGAGGTACGCCCCCTTCCCCGGCAGGGCCAGCACGACCTCCCCTCCGAAAAACGCGGCGCGCAGGCCGCGGTGCTTCTTGGCGAGCGCCGTCAGCCGCTCCAGGAGCGACGGCGAAAGGACGTACCGCGCGTCCTGCTGCGAATCGGAATAGACCGCGAACATCTTCTCGAATTCGACGCTTTCCATCTCCACCAGCTTCCCGCGCGCCCCCACGTTCTGCATCCATCGGCCCAGCCCCTTGCCGAACACTTTTTCCGCCGTGTCCGGCACCACGCGCGTGTGCGAGGAAAAATGCTTGTGGAAATCGGCAATGAACCAGACGCCCGAAAACACCGTCCGCCGCCTCTCGCGCACCCGCCCCTTCGCGTCGCGCTCGATTTCGACGTCCTCCGCCTCGATGCGCGCGAAGCGAAACGCCGTGGCGCCCTCCCGCCCGCACACGAGGCCGCCCGTGCGGTATTCGTCGCTTTTGGGGAACAGGCCGCTTGCGAGGTACTCCGCCTCCGCGATGCCCCCGCGCGGCTCGTACCGCCCGTCTTCGAGCGCCACCTCCACCGTGCGCGCGGCGAAGCGCCGGAACGCCTCCTGCGCCAAATCGTCCTGGCGGGAATACCGGACGGCCTGCACCAGCGCGCACGCCGCGAGCGCCACGCCCGGCAACGCCGCGGGCAACGTCCGCGCGAAGGAGCCGCTCCCGCTCCAAACGGAAAAGGCGAGCCACAGGAACAGGGCCGCGCCCAGCGCGGACCCCGCGGCGAACAACCCGCAGGGCGTGCGGGCGGCTTCGGCGGCGCGCATGGCCGCGTAGGTTTCGCGCAGGGCGGGATCGGAAGCGACTTCGCGCACGCTTTTCACGACCCGCCCCTACCGCGAAAAGTCCGCATCCGGACGGGCGCGTTCCGCTTCGCCCGCCGCGAACCAGTCGCGCCGGGAAAAGCCGAACGCCCCGGCGACAAGCGACCCCGGGAAGGACTGGACGGCGTCGTTGTACGAGGTCACCGCTGCGTTGAAAAACCGGCGCGCCGCGGCAATCTGCTCTTCGGTTTCCGCGAGCGCGCGCTGCAGGTGCATCACGTTGGCGGAAGCCTTCAGCTGCGGGTACGCCTCGATGGCGGCAAACACCGTCGCCATCGCCCCGCGCGCCTCTTCGGAGAGCGCCGCGCGCCGCGCCGCGCCCGCCTTCGCCGCCTGCGAGCGGATTTCGACGAGCCGTTCGAGGAGGTCACGCTCGTGGGCCATGGATCCCTTGACCGCGCTCACGAGGTTCGGAATCAGGTCGAAGCGCTTTTTGAGCTGCACGTCCACGCCGCTTTCCGCGTTGGAAAGGGCGTTGCGCTTGCCGACGAGCGAGTTGTACACGGCAAGCACCCAGACGAGGAGAACCGCCGCCGCGCCGCCGACGGCCCACGCAAGCGCCTGCGCGCTCATTTTTGCGGGCCTTTCGACGCGGCTTTCGTCAGGCGGATCTGCCACCAGGCGAGGAGGCCCACCACGATGAAAAGCAGGGTCGCCACGGCGCTCGCGAAGCCCATCTGCGCGGCGGAATCGCGGAAGGCGGCGCGGTAGGTGTAGCTGACGAGAAGGTCCGTCGCGCCCGCGACGGTGGCGCTGCCCGCGATGGCGGGCATGCCGCCGGTCAGAAGGTAAATCAGCGTGAAGTTGTTGAAGTTGAACGCGAAGGACGCGACCAGGAGCGGGAAGAGCGGCGGGAGGATTTGCGGGAGCGTCAGGCGGAAGAAATTGGTCCACGCGCCCGCGCCGTCGATGGAGCTCGCCTCGTAGATGTCCGTCGGCACCGCCTGCAGCATCCCGGAAGAGATGATCATCATGTACGGATACCCCAGCCAGAGGTTGACCAGGAGAATCATCGTCCGCGCCCACCAGGGGTTCGTGAACCACGCCGGGGCCGTCCCGAAAAGCGCGCGCAGCACCATGTTGATTTCGCCGAAGCCTTCGTTGAAGAGGCCCTTGAAAACGAGAATCGGGATGAACGCCGGGATGGCGTACGGCAGCATCAGGAGCGTCCGGTACACGCCGCGGCCCTTGAGCGCGGGCCATTGCAGGAGGCTCGCGAGCGCCACGCCCACCGCGAAGGTGAGGAATACCGAAAGGAACGCGAAGGCGAGGTTCCAGGCGAAGATGCGCAGGAACGGCGAGCGGATGCGCGGGTCGGCGAGGATGGATCGGAAGTTGGCGAAGCCGACGACGACGCGCCAGCCGGGACCTTCCGCCTTGCCGGTTTCGCGGTCGCGGTACACGCCCGCTTTCCCGTCCGCCACCAAGACGCGGCCGTCGGCGGCGTTCGCGAGCGTGCCGTCTTCCTGCCGCACCCACATCGCCTCCTCCCAGCCGAGCGAGCGGAGGGAAACCGGGCGGAGGGGCAGGCTTTCGCCGGGATACCGGAAGGAAACCCGCGCGAGCGCGCCGCGCGCGGCGGCGAGCTCCCGGAGGCCGAACGGGGCGCCGGAGGGCGGCGCCGTCCCGAGCGCGAGGGCGACCGGCGGGGCGTTTTCCGGAATATCAAGCGAAAACGGTTCCGAATTGAGGCGGCGGCCTTCGCCGCAGTCGCAGGAAAGGACGGCCTTTCCGTCCGCCGCGCCGTACAGCGCGAAGGGGAAGCGTTCGGCGCGCGGGGCGTAGCGCTCGGCGGCGAACCATCCGTCCACCTGCTCGCGGGAAAAGAGGTTCGAGCCGGAGAAATTGGTGAAGGCGATGAAGACCGTGTAGAGGAGAGGCAGGAGGACGAAGAGCGCGAAGGCGGTCAACCCGGGGAGGAGGTAGCGGGACGCGTGGGTCTTCCGGGAGCCGTACACCCAGGAGACGAAGAGAACGGCGGCGGGGAAGCACCAGCCCCACCAACCGGCGCCCGCGGCGGACATGCGGCAGGCCAAGGCCGCGGCGGCGAGGAAGAAGGCGCCGCCAATCAGGAATCCGACAGTCTTTTTCATCGCGCGCCATCCTACCGGAACCCACCCGCCCGCACAAGGGGGCCGTGCGCCCCGTTGCCTTGCGGCGGCTCCGCGCGGCATCGCCGCACGTGCCGCCGCCATCCGCAAGGGCCCCGCAACGCGTTTTGCCGCGCGCGGCGCATTGCACCGCGCCCGCGGAAGGGGTAAAGTGGGGACAGTTTCGGAGACTGCCATGAAAAAATGCCTTGCCCTCTTCGCTTTGCTCGCCCTCGCCGCCACCGCCCGCGCCGACGCCCTCGCCGTCTGGGACTCCACCGACGCGGACACGTCGGGTTCCTACGCCGCGACCTCCACCGCCGACGGCGTCACCGCCTCGCCCCTCGCCGCCGGGAGCGGACTGACGCCCTACAACTCGCCCAAAAAAGCCTTCGTCGCCTACGGCTACACCGCCACCGACTATCCGAAGGCACGCGACGCCGCCGACTACTGGAGCGTCTCCCTCACGGCGGACGAGGATTGGCGGCTTTCTCTTTCCTCCCTCGTGTACACCTTCCGCCACATTGCCAAGGGACCGACTAACTGGGCGTGGTACTACTCGACCAACGGAACCACCTGGACCCGGACGGGAGATTTGGTCGCCTCGCCGACCAACGAAACCGATTACATCCAACGCACCGTCGATCTGGGCGCCATCGGGAAGCTCCAGAATTTCTCCGGCACGGTGCAGTTCCGCCTCGTCGCCTGGGGCGCGACCGCCGACAACAAGAACGGGACCGGTTGCTTCGGGACGAAATCCTCCTCCGACAAGGTCGTTCTCGTTTTCAACGGCACCGCCGTGAGCCTCGCCGCCCCGCCCACCATCACCTTCGCGGGCGAGAGCACCGTGGGGTTGAGCAACACGCTTTCCGTCGCCGTTTCCGCCGCGCCGGAAGGCAGCGCCGTCACTTCCTGCACCGTCTCCGCCGGCTTTCCCGGCACCTGCTCTTTCGCGAACGGCACCGCCACCATCAGGCCCACCGGCCCCGGAGCCGTGGGCAACGCGTACACCCTCACCGCCGTCGCCACGAACAAGTACGGCGCGGCGACCAACACCTTCGGTTTCGCGGTGACGCGCTACCTCCCGCCCGGCGCGGTTTTCATCGATTTCGAGGACCTCCCGACGACTTCTTCGACGTATTTGAGCAACGCCCCCGTCACGGTCGCGGGCACGCAGTGGGTTCTCCACAACGCCGTCACCAAGATGGGCACCAACGACCACTGCAACGGCACGCACGCCCTGCGCATGAACCACGGGTGGAAGGAAGGGTTCCTCGCCTCCGCTTCCGCCGTCGCCTCGAACGGGCTTTCGACCGTTTCCTTCGCGTACGCGACGTACGGGACCTACTACACGACCGGCTCCACCGTTTCGGTCGAAGTCTCGCTCGACGGCGCGGAGTGGCTCGCCGTCGGCGAAGTCGAAACGGGGGCGACCCACGAACTGGCGACCTACCAGACCCCGTACATCGGCATTTCCGAACCGCTCTTCGTGCGCCTGCGCACCATCGGGCAGGACTCCTGCAACATCGACGACATCCTCCTTGCGAAATACGCCGCCGACCCGGACCGCACCGCGTTCGAATCCTATCTCCTGGAGCACAACGTCACCCCCGGCGATTCGCTCACCGCCGAAGGCGACGACTACGACGGCGACGGGGCGACCAACGCCGAAGAGTTCGCCGCCGGGACCGACCCGTACGACAAAACCAGCAAGCCGTGATGAAAATCGGCGTTTTCGCCCCTTCGGACAAGCCCGCCGTGCGGGCCGTCCTGCCGTTGCTCTCCGCCGCCGCGGCGGAAGAAGGCGCTTCCCTCGTCCGCGTCTCCGACGCCCCTCCCCTCCCCCGCGGGATCGCCGCCGTCCTTTCCCTCGGCGGCGACGGCACGTTCCTGCGCGCCCTGCGCGCCCTCGCGGGCCATCCGGTGCCGTTGCTCGGCATCAACCTCGGCCACCTTGGCTTCCTCGCCTCCGTCCCCGAAACGCAGGCCGTTTCCGCCCTCCGCGCGCTCGCCCGCGGCGCCTTCGAAACCGACGAAATCGCGATGCTGCGCGTCACGCACCTGAGGAACGGCAGGAAGCTTTCGTCGGACGACGCCTTGAACGACGTGGTCGTCGGCTGGGGCCGCGAGCCGTGCATCGCCTGCCTCGACCTCGACGTGGACGGGCGGCCCGCGGACCGATACACCTGCGACGGGCTCGTCGTCTCCACGCCCGTGGGCTCCACCGGCCACGCGCTTTCGGTGGGCGGGCCGATTTTGCGCCGCGACACGCCCGCGTGGCTCGTGGTGGCGATGGGCGCGCACTCGCTTTCCGCGCGCCCGCTGGTCCTGCCGGACACCGCGCGCCTCGCCGTGCGGCACGCCGGGACGCGGCGGACCCTGATCCTGTCCGTGGACGGACGGGCCGCGGGCGACTTCCGCCCCGGCGACTGCCTGCACATCGCGAAAAGCCCGCGGCAGGCGCATCTGGCGCGCCTGCCCGACGCCGATCCGTTCCGGCTCCTGAGCGAAAAACTCCACTACCGCGGAAGCGCCACGCGCGTCCGCCCCGAAAGGACACCCCATGCGTAAACTCCCGCTTGCCGCCGTTCTTGCCGCCTGTTTCGCCGCGATGGCGCCCGCGAACCCGTGGAGCTTCACCGCCCCGCCGTGGCTGACGTGGACGGAAGACCCGGCGACGACGGTCACCGTCACCTTCGAGTCGCCGGAAGCGACCGGCGCCTTCGTGACGTACGCGCCCGCGGGAAGCGGCGACTCGAAGACGCTCTCCGCCCCGGAACCTTCCGCGCGCCACGAACTGACCTTGCGGGGACTGCTGCCCAACACGCGCTACACATACCTTGCCGGGGACGGCACCGGCGCGCGCTACGAAGGCAAGTTCCGCACCGCCCCGGCCGACAAGGCGACGTCGTTCCGCTTCGCGCTCGCGAGCGATTTGCAAGGCGGGCTCGACGTTGACGCCGCCGCCGCGGTCGCCCGGGCCGTCGCCGCGTGCGGCGCCGACTTCACCATTTCCGCGGGCGACCTTTCCGATTACCGGTACGCGCCGGACTACCCCTTCGCCCTCGAAACGTGGCGGCAGTTCTTTTCGTCGTTCGCCCCGGTGCTCGCGAGCGGCGTCTTCCAGTGCGTCACCGGCAACCACGACGAACCGGAAAACCCCGATTCGCTCTGGTTCCGCCTCGCGCCGCGGCCGGGCCGCGAGCGCGATTTCGCGTACACCGTCGGCCCCGTCCGCTTCATTTGCCTTGACAACGCCGAGTTCGAGGTGCCGTCCCGCACGCCGTGGCTCGCCCGCGAGTTGCAGAAGGCCGCGGCGGACCCGGCCGTCCGCTGGACCCTCGTGATGTTCCACCGCCCGCCGTACTCGTGGGGCGAGCGCGGCGGACAGGGCGTGGTGCAGGAGTGGTGGTGCCCGCTTTTCGCGAAGTACGAAGCGAGCCTCGTCATCGCCGGGCACGCCCACACGTACCAGCGGACGAAGCCGATCAAGGGCGTCGACTACCTCGTGAGCGGCGGGGGCGGCGGACGGCTCTACGAAGTCGATCCCTCGCGGCCCGAAATCGCCTTTGCGACGAGCTGCTGCCATTTCGTCGAATTCGCGTGCGACCCGGACAAGGGCGTCCTTTCGCTCGCGGCGCACGACACGGAAGGCAACGTCTTCGACCGCGCGGACTATCCCGCGCGCCGCGCGGTGCGCTTCTCGCCCGCCTTCCCGAAGCGCGGGGAGGAATGCACCATCGTCTACGACCCGGCGGGCCGCCCGCTGGAAGGCGCGGAGAAGGTGTATCTCCACTTCGGGCACGACTTCTTCAAGAGCCTCGACGGGTGCGTCGAAATGGAAAAGGGCGGAGACGGCCTTTTCACCGCGACGATCGCGGTCCCGGAAACGCCGCTCTGGCATCTCGCCTTCTGCTTCCACGACGGGGGGGAGAAGACCTGGGACAACAACCACGCCGCCAACTGGCAGATCCTCCTCGCCCCCGACTGGCGCTGAGCCGCGCGTTCCCGGCAACGGGCCCTCCCGCCCTCCCGCCCGCGCGGCGGGCTTGCCGTCCGCGCGGGCGTTTGCTTTCATTCCCCGCATGAAGAAATCTCCCTGCCTCCTCGCCGTTCTCCTTGCCGCCGCCGCCCTCCTGCCCGCGTCCGCCCGCGCCACCGCCATCATCGGCCGCGGCACGAGCGAGCTGGGCATCGACGGCTCCCTCGCCGCCCATTCCGCCGACGGCACCGCCTTCAACCTCGGCCTCCGCTACGGGTACTTCGTCGCGGACCGGCTCTCCCTGGGCGTGCTCCTCGACATCGGCCACTCGGAACACAGCGACCTCGACCGCGTCGGCGCGATCGCCGAATACGACTGGCGCATGGGCGACGGCTACCGCGCCGTCATCGGCAGCGACTTCGTCCCCTTCGTCGCGGCCGGTCTCCTCGGCGCCTGGGCGGACGTGTACGACGAGGACGCGACCGGCATCGTCCTCCGCGGCGAGACCGGCTTGAAGTTCTACCTGACCGACACCGCCGCGCTCGTCGCCTCCGTCGTCGCCGAATGGGCCACCGACGACATGTACGTCAACAAGCGGAAAGCCGTCGCGTGGGACCTCCGCGCCACCCTCGGCGTGCGCCTCCTCTTCTAGCCCGCCCCGCGCCATGTCCTTCGAGCAGGGCACCCTCACCTTCCGGATGATGGCGATGCCGCGTCCTTTCGGCATGGACGCGGTTTCCGCCTTCGCCAAGGACGCCGCCGGCTCCCTCGACGCGGCGGACGAAACGCCGCGCCGCGGCTGGGTGACCGGCCGCCACCTGCTCGACACCGCCATCAACGAGGGAAGCGCTTTCTTCGGCGGGCGCTTCCGCCTGCAGCTGCGCGAAATCGTCCGCAAGGTCCCGACGGCGCTTTTGAAGGCCCAGTGCAAGCTCGAGGAAATCGCGGTCTGCGCGGCCAACGAGCGGACGTTCCTGAAGGCCTCCGAGCGCGCGGAAATCCGCCAGGAGGTGCTGGAGCGGCTGCTGCCGAAAATGCCGCCGTCCATCAAGGCGTACCCGTTCGTCTACGAGCCGGGTGCCCACCACCTCTACCTCGGCGCGACCGCGGAAACCGCGTTCGACGTCTTCAACGGCGCGCTTTCCTCCACGCTGGGATTCGGCGGGTACGTCGCCGACGCGGCGTGGCACGCCAACGACCTCGCCCGCATTTCCGAAAGCGACTTCGCCGCCGAAAATTTCGCGCCGGAGGAACGCCGCGCCGCCGCCGGGGACGAAGAGGAGGCGCAGGCGCATTTCGGCCGCGAGTTTTTGACCTGGCTCTGGAGCGAAGCGGAATCGCGCGACGGGGAGGTGGACGCGGGCGAAGCGGGGAAGATCGGCGTATTGGTCGAAGGCCCCCTCGCCTTCGAGCGGGCGGGCAACGGCGCCCACAGCGTCCTTCTGAGCCGCGGCGCGCCGGAAGTGAGCGCGGAAGCGAAAACCTGCCTCGCGGCGGGGAAGCTCCTCAAGAGCGCGCGCCTCACGTTTTCGGCGGACCGGGACACCGCGTGGCGGTTCCAGTTCGACGCGGACGGGTTCGTCGTCCGGGCGATGCAGATGCCCAAGGGCGAAATGCGCCTCGACGCGGCGAGCCGTTTCCTCGACCGGATGACGCTGCTCGACCGCTGGCGCGACATCCTGCTCGCGCTCTTCGGCCGCTTCCTCGCCCTCCGCAAGGACCCGGCGCGGTGGCGGAAGACCGCGGAGAAGATGCGCGGGTGGGTCGCCTCCATGCCCGAACGGGCTTGAGCGCGCCGCCCGGCTGCGCCCCTTCCCGCGCCATCGGCGCCGCCTCCATGTTGGTGCAATCCGGAGGTGGGGCGAGCCGTCCCCGGCGAGCCGTGTTGCCGAACATCGGCAAATTCGGGGCGTTTTTGCCAAACATTGGCAAATCCTTGTCGCCGCGCGCGGGAAACATTTTGCCAATGTTTGGCAAATTCCGCGTGATTTTGCCAATGTTTGGCAAAATGCAAAAAGCGCGGCCCGGGGGCGGCGGAAGGCCCCCGACGTTTGCCCTTGCGGGCGGACCGCCGGACCGCTATAAAAACGTTTTAGCAACTTTCCCCACCCCATCGGAAGGAAGACCCCCATGACACTCCGCGAATCCCTCGAGCAGTCCGTCCAGCGCGTCGGCGAAAAAGTCCTCATGCGCCACAAGCGCGGCGGCGAATGGCACGAAATTTCCTACGGCGAATTCCTCGCCCTCGTCCGCAACGCCTCCGAGTTCCTCGCCCGCATCTGCCACGTCCGCCACGGCACCCGCGTCGCCATCCTCGCGAGCAACTCCCCCGAGTGGTGCATCGCCTACTACGGCATCGTCTCCCTCGGCGCGATCGCCGTGCCCATCGACGCGAAGCTCCGCGAGCAGGAAATCACCCACATCCTCTCCGACTCCGGCGCCTCCACCATCGTCGCCGACGCCCGCTTCTACGCGACCATCCGCGACATCGAGGGCAACTGCCCCGACCTCCGCCACGCGGTCTTCTTCAACATCCTCCGCCGCGACCTCGCCTTCTCCAAGCCCCGCCGCGTCAAGTACCACGAGTTCGAGAAGCTCATGGAAGCCACCCGCACCTTCTCCGAGGCCAACGACGCCGCCTTTTCCCGCCTGCCCGCCCCGAAGGACGACGACATCGCAAGCTTCATCTACACCTCCGGCACCACCGGCCGGCAGAAGGGCGCGATGCTCACCCACGCGAACTTCACGAGCGACTTCCAGGCGATGTACGACTCGATCGACGTGTTCGAGGACGACAACTTCCTCCTCCTCCTCCCGCTCAACCACGCCTTCGCCTTCACCACCAGCCTCGTCGTCCCCATCTGCGCGGGCTGCGAAATCAGCTTCGTCGAATCGATGCGCACCATTTCCGAAAACATCCGCGAGACGAGCCCGACGATCATCTGCGGCGTGCCGCTCCTGCTCGAAAAGATCCGCGACAAGGTCCTTGCCTCCATCAAGGCCAACAAGGTCGGCCACTCGCTCTGGAAGATGGGCGTGCGCGGGCCGATCCGGAAGCGCATCCACGAGAACCTCGGCGGCCGCATCCGCCTGTTCATTTCCGGCGGCGCGCCCATCGACGTGCAGATCCTCCGGGACTTCGCCGACTTCGGGTTGCATCCGGTGGAGGGGTACGGACTTACCGAATGCGCGCCGGTCGTCGCGGTCAGCCCCTGCAACGAGGGGCAGACGGGCAAGCCCGGCAGCTGCGGCAAGGCGCTCCAGGGCATCGAGGTCGCGATTCTCGACCCGAACGAGGAAGGCGTCGGGATGATCGCCGTCAAGGGGCCGAACGTGATGAAGGGGTACTACAACAACCCCGCCGCCACGGAGGAAGTCTTCCGCGACGGCTGGTTCCTCACCGGCGACCTCGGCCGCATCGACGAAGACGGGTTCCTCTTCATCACCGGGCGGAAGAAGTCGCTCATCGTCAACCGCGAAGGCAAGAACATCTACCCGGAAGAGGTGGAAAACCAGATCAACCGCTCGCCGTACATCCTGGAGTGCGTGGTGCTGGGCTACCGCGAGGAAAACGAGAGCGTCGGCGAGCACGTCGGCGTGATCGTCGCGCCGGACGAAGAGGCGATCGCCGCGAAGGAAAAGCAGCTCAAGCGGAAGATGACCGAAGACGAGGTGCGCGATTTGCTCAAGAGCGAAGTGCGCGCGCAGGCGCAGGAACTGGCGGACTACAAGTGGCCGCGCAAGGTGCAGGTCCGCTGGGAAGAGTTCAACAAGACCGCGACGGGCAAGATCAAGCGCTACCTGTACGCGATGAACGAAGCGAGCATCTGACGCTTCCCCCGCCCCGCGAACGGCCCGGCCTCCGGTCGGGCCGTTTTCGTGGGGTCAGTCCCAGCTCGCGTCCGTGCGCGCGGCGGCGCCGGGCAACGGCTCCGCGCGGCGGGGACGGACGGCCGTCGTGACCCAGAGGTTGTCGCGCTTGTGCGTTTCGCAGTCCTGCCCCGCGCGGTCGGTCCAACGGCTCCCGTCCTTCGCCCCGTCCGGCTTCGTGAGCGAAAGGAAAAGCGGCGTTTTCTGCCGGACGAGCCATTCCGTCCCCTCCCCCGCGAACGTTTCCGCTTCCGCGCGTGGCAGTTCCGCGGGCAGGACCACGCGCTTCGCCCCGCGCCCGCGGAGGGCCGCCAGCGCCGCGGGATTGGCCGCGTACAACGTCGCGTCCGCGGTCCAGTCTTCCACCCCGGCCTCGCGGAGGATGCCCGCTCCGCCGCATTCCGCCGCTTCCCACTTTCCCCACCCCGCCGCCAGCAGTTCCCGCACGGTCGAAGCGAGCTCCGCCTCCGCTTCCGCCCCGCAAGTCCAGACCGGCAACGCCAAGCGCACCTTCTCCTTGGGGAGAGGCGCCAGCGCGCGGGTGATGGTTTCCGCCGGGGCGTGGCCGACGGCGACGACGAGCTCGTCGTACCCGGCGGCATCCACCCGGCCAATCTGGTCCCAGCGGATTTTGAGGACTTTCCGGGGACCCGTCGTCCCTTCCCCGTCCGCCGCGCGGACGAAATCTTCAGCAGCCTTTGCGGCCTTTTCCGCAACTTCCCGTTGCGCGTCCGCTTCGAGCGCCTCCAGCAACTTGCGGCGGAGGTCGTTCAGAAGCGTTGGCGGGGCGAAGAGCTTGTCGGGGTCTTCCAAGGAAACTTTGGAGACTTTCCAGCCCGTTCCGCCCGTACGCGCGAAAGCCTTTTCGACGGCCGCCAGCGTGCGCTCGGGGTGTTGCGAAGCCTCCAAGGCACCGAAAACGGCGACTTCCCGGCCGCGGGCCGCGGCGCTCGCGCCGTCGCGGGAAAGCCGCACCGCGACTTCGACGGGCGTTCCGGCGGGAAAATCCTCCTTGCGGAGGGAGGGCGCGGGAAGCGCGCGGCGGAGAGCCTGGCTTGCGGTGCAGTACACGGTTTCGCCGCCGCGCCACGCTTGCGCCGGCGCGTCGTGCGGCAGGCGGACCGCCACTTTGGCGCCCGCGGGCGCCTCGAAAACGGCGCCCTTCGGCCCCCGGCGGCCGTTGGGGAGAGCCACGATTTCCATCCGCTCGACGGCGAAGCCGTACGCGAGCGCCCCCGGCACCTTGAGGAGCAGGCCGTCGTGCTTTTCGAGCGCGCGGGAGGTCGTGAAGACGAGCCAGCCGCGGTCGACGGCCTCCACGCGGCCGACGGGAGCGCCCAAGTGCCCCGCGGCGGCGGGCGAAAGGATGCCGCGCGCGGACGCACCGGCCCCCGAAGCGTACAGGGTGGTCTGCTCGCGGCAGAAGACGGTTTGCAGGTCGGACAGCGCCGCGCGGCGCGCCGCGGCGTCGAAAGTGCCGTCGAGGAGGCCGCGGTAGTAGCGGACGACGCTTGCGACGTACAGCGGGCCTTTCATCCGCCCTTCGATCTTGAGCGAGCAGGCGCCGCTCGCCGCCACCGCGTCCCACGCCTCCCGCCCGCCGAGGAAAAGGTCGCACATCGAGAAGGGATGGCGCGCCGTCCCCGTGCCGTCGCGGAACGCTTCTCGGCAGCAATAGGCGCACTGGCCGCGGTTGCCGCTCCGCTCGCGCGCCAGCGCCGAAAAGAGGCAGAGCCCGCTCAGGGAATAGCAGAGCGCCCCGTGGATGAAGATTTCAAGCTCCGTGCCCGTCGCCTTGCGGATGGCGCGCACTTCGGCGAGCGGCACTTCGCGGGCGAGGACGACGTGCCGGAAGCCTTCCTCCGCCAGGAAGCGGACGGCGGAAGCATTGTGCGCGGCAAGTTGCGTCGAAGCGTGGAGGACGAGCGAAGGGAAGTGCTTGCGGGCGATGCGCGCGAGACCCAGGTCCTGGACGATGAGTGCGTCCGGGCCGATGCGTTCCAGTTGGGCGAGCATGCCGCAGGCCTCGCGCGCTTCGGAGGGGAAGACGAGGGTGTTGACCGTGACAAAGATTTTCCTGCGCGGGGCGAAGGAGTCGGCATAGGCGCGCAGGACCGCCAAATCGGAAAGCGTCAGGTTTTCGGCGCTCGCGCGGGCGGAAAAGCGCATGCCGCCCAGGTACACCGCGTCCGCCCCGGCTTGGAAGGCGGCCAGGGCGCTCGCGAAACTCCCGGCGGGAGCGAGCAGTTCCATGCGCGGACGGGCGGAACGGCCTCCGCGGGACGGTTGGCGGGAAACATCCACGGGGCGAATCAAAAGCAAATCCTCCCCCCGCCGCAAGGGAAAAAGCGGAATGCCCCCCCGCTGGCGCGGGAGGGAAAGCCGCCACGCGTGCGGCAAGCGTTTTCGAAAGCCATCGAAGGCCCTCGAAAGCCATCGAGAGCCATCGAAAATGGCAAGCGAATCCCCAAAGGGGAAGCACGCGTTTGATTTTCCCTCCGGGAACCCCGTTTGTTAAAATCCGACGGCAATC
>JAFSUH010000018.1 GCA_017445365.1 Kiritimatiellia bacterium
GGAGCTGTTGGTGATACTGCCTGACAAACTCCTGCGCGGTTCCGCCTTCCTCCATGAACTTGCGCATCTCCTCCTTGGCGTATGCGACGTTCTCTTTCAGCTCGGAGGTCGCCTCGTCATCCCCTTCATAGATCTCGATCACACTGTTCAGCGTCTCCAGAATCTTTTCGTCCGGCGGTAACCGGGGAATGGGCGGCGGCATATCGCCAAGCCGCTTGGAGACGATCCAGCCGAGTACCTGTTCGGTCGCGTTGGTGAATATCGGTTTCCGTCTCGGCTGTGGCGACTCCGCCTGTACCGCCTCGACCGGCGGTACACCAACAGCGTGCCTGGGTTTCGGCGCAACGACGGGTTTTGGAGCCCTCGTCACGGGAGTGGCTTCCTGCGGTTTGGGGGACGGTACGCGAACCGCTTGGGGCGCCTTCGGAATCTCGTTCGTTTGCACCGGAACGGCGGGAACGGAGACGGGCGGTCGAGCCGGCTTCTTCTTCCCGTCCTCCCGCGCACCGTTCGGACGGAATACGAAGAAGAGGACGACGGTCGAGAGAACCGCCAGCCCGAACAAGAGCGGAACGAACGGAAGCCGGTTTTTCGTGACGGCAGCCTGTCCTGACGCCTCGCGCACCTGCAGGGGTGTCAGCCCCCGTTCGCGCAGAATCCGCAAGGCGTCGGAACGGGAAGACGCGTCAAGCCGCCCGCTGACCCGCTGCCCGACCGCCGTTTTCGCATCATATTCGAATTTCATGCTCAAAAACCTCGGGAGTAATTTCGTGAAAGCCTCGGAACGCACGGAGCGTACGGAACGATCATGCGCCAGGAATCCGGAGCCATTGTGCCGCCACCGTGTTTTCCCGGAACCGTCCTATTTCGCGGGCGCGGGGGTAGCCGTCTTTGCCCTGACCTCGTTCCAAATCGCTTTCTGGAAATCGTTGGTCGGGGAGGGCGCCCACCCCTCCTGACACGCCTTGCGGTAGGTCGTCATGCGGGCAACAGCCAACCCGGAGGTTCGCGCCCCCTGCATCATCTTGTTGAGCGCCTCCGGGCTGACGATCTCGGTGGAAAGGTTGTCCAGATCGGCGAGGGAGAAAACCGGCTTCATCAGGCATTTGGGGTTGACCGAGTGGGCGGCGCCCAGCACGTAGGCGAAAGCACGCCACAGTTCGCGTCGCACCCGCTGCTGCAGTTTCGTCGTATCGGGATTGTCGCTCGCAAGGGGCGCGACATTCACAATCGCCCAGCGCGATTCGGGGGCAAGCAGGAGAGACGGAAACTCCGGCTTGTCCACCAGCAGGATCATCGCGCCGATATCCTTGTCGGCAAGCGCATCCGTGCAGGCTTTCATCACACATCCTTCCACCTGGACGCTGTCGGTTTTCACCTTCAACTGAAGGATACGCCCGAGTTTCGGCCCCGCTTCCAGCAGAAAATCAGGTGGCAACTTTTGTTGCGCGTCACGGAACAGGAACCCACTCCCCTTGGCGGGGATCGGAAGAAGACCGCCCGTACGCGACAAGAAATTCGTCGGGTTGACGCGCTTGCGAACCACCTTGTCTTTCGCAACGGGCGTCGGA
>JAFSUH010000194.1 GCA_017445365.1 Kiritimatiellia bacterium
CACCGCCCTCCAATGCGAGAAAGGCCCGCCGCTCTCCATCGAGGACGCCGCGAGAGGAACGAACCCGCGCTTCTCCGAGGGCGGCGACTACAGGGTCAACTGCCAACGTTGCGTCGCGGCCTACGAATTGCGGCGCCGCGGATATGCCGTGGAGGCAAAGGCCAAACCGCGAGGAAGGGCCGGCAATCTCGTCGTATGGGGCGATGAAATGTTCCGGGACTTGAACCGGATGGGCGAACGCATGATGCAATTCGACATGCCGGAAGCGGCCGTTCGTTCGGCGATTGCCAGCGCGCCGGACGGGGCCCGGTTCATCGTCTACGTGACGTGGAAGAGAAGGGACACCCACGTGTTCATCGCGGAGAAAACGCCCGGCGGGACCGTCCGGTTCATCGACCCGCAAACCAACAACCCGGATGCTTCCGGCTATTTCGCGCAAGGCAGGCGCGGGCGTTTCGGCTTGCTTCGCGTGGACAACCTCCCAATAAACGGGGATGCCGGGATTTTGCAAAACGCCTTCACCCCCTCAACCCAAAAACAAAGGACGATGACATGGACCGCCAGGAAGCCCTGAAAATTCTCAACAAGTACCTCGAGACGGAAGAACGCGAGTGGTTCGAACCCGGGAAAAAACACGAAATCGAGCTCTGCAATGAAAGGGCCGACGGCTTTTACTTCCTCGTGGACGGGACGGAGTTCTGCGTCTTCAAACAAGATGGGCGGGTGGAAATTCCTCCCACGTGACCGAACCCTACGCAGCGGAGGATAAAGAGCCATGAGCAAACAAAACAGGACCGAAAGCGCCCCATACATCCCGTACGGCGAGCGCTGGGAGAAAGAGTGCATGAGGTTGAAAAAGAAAGAACTCGTGCACCATCTTCGCACGACGGCATTGGAACGGGATGACATCCGCGAAGCGTTGAGGGAAATCCGGGCCTTTGCGAAAGCCGCGCTTCTCCAAAAGACGAAGGCCGGGATGGCGGCGGACATCGGCGAAATCTTCGACACGGCCCGGGAGGCTTTGATTTAGATGAAGGAGAAGGGTCGCCCGAAATTGAGCGGAGAACAACAGAAATCCGTGCCGGCCATCGCGGAGGAAATGCGAAGTGCCGCCAACAGATACCGCATCGTGGACAGCCTCATGCTCGGCATGTTTGCCGAACGCCTCGATGCCGCGTGGAAGCGGGACATCCTGGTGGAAGCGAAGCGGAACCAGGACGTTGTGGACGGATTGACGGACGAATGCGACCGGCTGCGCGAGGCGCTGGAGGAGGTAGACAAGGTATTGCACGGCGACAACCCGTTCGGCGTCCGCGCCCATGCGGACATGTGCCTGGTCGTGTCCGCCGCCCTCTCCGCCGACGAGGCGCGGAGGGACGAGGCAGCGCGGCAGGATGCCGCACCTCCGGAAGGAGGCGGCCATGCGCAAGCTTGAACGAAGCAAGTGCGCGGTGCTGCCGCTGGTTCTCAAGGGCAAGTGGTTCCGCATGATCGAATCCGGCGAAAAGCGCGAAGAATACCGGGCCGCGACGCAGTATTGGGGCAAACGGTTCGCCAACTGGCTCGATCCGTTCGCGGGGTTGGAGAAGGTGGTGGAGTTCC
>JAFSUH010000195.1 GCA_017445365.1 Kiritimatiellia bacterium
CGGGAAACGGGGGAAAGCGCCGGGATGCGGCCGCGCGAGGCCAGTTGCGCGGCGGCGCAAGCCGCGTACCGACGAGCCCGTGGCGGCCTGCACGCCGCAAGGGCGTGGAGGCGCGCAAATGGCCCGCGCGGCAGCTTTCCGGCGCGACCCGCTTCCCGCGAGCCGCAACCAGGGATCGGGAGCCAAGACGGGGCAACGGACACCGACGCGCCATATTGAGAATTGCTGTCACGGAACAGGTCTGATACTATGACGGCAAACCTTGAGCCATCCTTCCGCCCCGCCATGGACGCCCGCAAGACCCTCCTTCTTCTCGCCTTCGCCTCCGCCCTCTCCTCCATCGGCGGAACGGTGGGCATTCCTGATTCTCCGGTGCCGGCATTCGCCGATCTTGAGAGCGTGACGAACGCACCAATCCGGGCATCCATGCTTCAGCGTGCCCGCGTCTTCGAGGGAACCATCTCTCTTCTCGCCACCCCCTCCAACATGGTCGAGGTCGCCTTCGGGACTTCCCGCTATGCTGATGGCATTTTGCTTCCCGGCGACGAGGCTTTTTCCGTTGGATGGCGGGAAGGCTCGTGGTTCATCGCCTCGGCTACGAACCGCATTGAATCCGCCACGGTGACGAACTCGGCAAGCCGGAGCCTGTCCTTCCAGCTACGGCTCTCCGAAGATGGCGAACCCCACCGCCTGACCATCGCGGCGACCGGCGCCGGTGAGGCCTTCTCCACTCTGGCGTCCAATCCACCCGACTGGATGTTCTCCCGCGACTGGAACGCCGTGCGCCTGACAATCCGTGGCGCGGACGACCCTGCGGAAGCCGTCTCCGTCAAGTTCAACACGGACCCGTGGGTTCTGATAATGAAGTAGCGCCATGCAACCGCCGATTCACACCCCGGACGAATCCGCAACCGCCCTTGGCACTTTCTTCTGCCTGGTCTGGCTCGTTGTCGTTCTCTGGTGGATCGCCGCGAAGTCCCGTGTCGTCGCCGATACGGTCGCATGGTTTCGCAGGAAGGCGGTTCCGGCGAAAATCTTCATTGCCTGTGCCTTTCTAGCCGTCCTCACCTACGGGAGCGTCAAGAGCGGCGGGAACGAACCGCAGGGCATGGGGGTGCGGCCTGCGGCCGCGTCAGCGGTGGAATCGACGCGGCCGGAGGCCGCATCCCCTTCTCTCGCCGTTGTCTCCGTCTGGACGAACGGGGTGGCCTTCCGACCCGAATCCACGAACGCAGTCGAGATCACGGCCTTCCGTACCGTCGGCGGAACCGAACTCGGCGACTGGATCGAAACCGCCGCCCCGTTCTTCGCCGTCGGGACGAACCCGGCCTCCCGGTGCCATGTCTCCGCCAGCGGCTCCATTTCCTTTAACTCCATGCGGCGGCCTCCAGTCGGGCAGATGCTCCCAGACGGCACCGGGCTTCCCGTCCTCTGCCCGCTTCGCGCCCCGCTCGGCATGGTGCCGGAAGCGAACTGGACAAATGCCAATGCTCAATCCCGTTTCTGGCATGATTCCCTTCCCGGCGGCGGCAGGGTGCTGACATGGGAAAACGCGCTTGTGGACCGTCTGCCCGGTCGCCGCGTGTCGCTTCAAGTCGAATTGCGGCCCACCGGGGACAGCGTGTTCCGCTACTCTTTCCAAGATGAACTCGACCCGCCCCCGACGAACTTCGTCATGGGGGCGCAGATGGGCACGAACGGGGTCAACGCGCTTTCCATCCTCGGCAC
>JAFSUH010000196.1 GCA_017445365.1 Kiritimatiellia bacterium
AGCGCGCGAGGAGCAGGGCCGCGGCGCCTTCGGCGAGGGCGGCGTCGCCGGTGGCGCGGAGGTCGCCGAGGAGGAGCCGCTGGTAGAGCGCGCCGTCCTGGAAACGGGCGAGGGAGGAAGGGGCGCGGGCGGCTTCTTCGGGAGTGGCGGGGGGGAAGACGTGGATGACGGGACCCGCGTCGGCGGGCCAGGGCAGGCCGGTGGCGGCGGCGACGGAGGCGGAGAGCTCGTCGAGGGCGAGGGCGAGGGAGACGGCCTCGGGGGTGGTTTCCCCGGCGACGCGGAAGCGGCCCGCGGGCGAACGGACGGCGGCGGGGGCGGGGATGGCGGTAAGCCAGGCGGCCAGGGCCGCGCATGCCGCGCGCGGAAGCGGTTTTGCCGATGCTTGGCAAAAACGGGGGAATTTTGCCAAGCATTGGCAAAATCGCCCGGCAGGTCGGTTGGAGGCACGCGGAAGCATGCGGGGGAGTGTAGCGGGCCGGAGCCCCCGCGCCAAGGGCCGGGTTTTCCTTCGGCTAGCTTCTGGCGACCGTGACGATCCGGGCGGAAGCGCCGCCGTCTTCGGGCGCGGCCAGGCCGATTCTCCACGCGCCCGCGGGCATGAGCGAGGCGGCTTGCGCGGGCCATTCGATGGCGACCAGCCCCGGGAAGCCTTCGAGGTAGTCGTCGATGCCGATGTCGTGCGCTTCCGCTTCGCCTCCCGCCATCCGGTAGAGGTCCATGTGGGCGAAGCGGCGGACGCGCCCCGCGTATTCGTTGACCAGGGTGAAGGTCGGGCTCGTGACGCTTTTCGCGACCCCGCACGCCCGCGCCAGTCCCTGCGCGAAGCAGGTCTTCCCCGCGCCCAGATCGCCGGAAAGGAGCATCACCGTCCCGTCGGGCGCTTCCGCGGCGAGGCGGGCGGCCAGCTCGCGGGTCTCCTCCGCGCTTGCCGTGCGGAAAACTTCCGTTTTCACTTGGTTTCTTCCTTCTCCGCGCGCTTTTTCCGGCCCGTCTTTTCCGGCGGGAAGTCGTCGGAGACGATGCCTTCCCACGCGGCGCGGTACTGCGCGGCCACCTCGTCGGAATCGAGGAAGAGGAGGTTTTCCCAGTTGGAAACCTGCGCGGTGGTCGTGAAGTTGAAGCTGCCCGCGAGCACCCAGCGTGCGTCGATCACGAGGAACTTGTTGTGCATGGCGGAGTACTCGCCGGTCACGTAGACGAACTGGAGGGGGATGCCTTCCTCCCGGATCCACGCGAGGACGCGCTTCGCCTGCGGGGTGTGCGACTGCCGCTCGTCCATCTTGATGGCGACACGGACGCCGCGGCGGTGGGCGTCGATCAGGGCGCGGGCGATGGCGGCGCGGGTGAAGGCGTAGGCGGCGACGTAGATGCTCTCCCGCGCCTTCGCGATGCCTTCCAGCACCAGCGGCTCGCACTCCTCGTTGAAGCCGCAGCGCACGTTGACGAGCGTGGAGAGGGGCAGGGGCGAGTCGAAGACCTCGGAGCGGCTCTTGCCGTACTGCCGCTCGAACTGGAGGCGGATGTTTTTCGCGTAGAACGCGCCGACGCTGTCGGACGCGCGGAAGTCCTCCCACGTGCCGCGGGGGACTTCGAAATACCGGATGGGGGTGGCGTCGCCGCGGAAGCGGACGGTGAGGGTTCCCAGTTCGGGCCCGCCGGCATCGGCGGGGGCGGAGGCTTCGTACGCCACGTACGCGAGAGACGAGGAGCCGGAGACGTCGAGCTCTTCCACTTCCGCGGACGCGGCGGGAACGAGGAGGGAAAGGAGCAGGCAGGCAACGGGGAAACGGCGCATGGGGGGACTCTATCGCCCGCCGTTCCCGGCCGCAAGCCGTCGTTCCGGCGCTTTTGCCAAGAAGCGCAAAACGCTTCGCGGCCCTTCAGCCTTCCGGGGCGGGCGCGGGGAGGCGGCCTTCCCGTTGCGCCCAGTCGAGGAAGAAGCGCACCTGTTCGCGGAGGAGTTCGCGGGCGTCGCGGAGAAGAAGCTCGCGCCGCTTTTCCCGGTCGAGCGACGAGCGTTCCTCTTCGGAGAGGGCGGCGAAGGAAGAGCCGGGACGGGGAATGTTTTTCTTCCGTTCCGGGTCCCAGACGGTCGTGCGGGGAAGCGGATCGAAAAACAGCCCGATGGCAACGGGATCGCCCTCCGTCCGCGTGGCAAAATCGCCGCGGAGCCGTTGCGCGAGTTCCGGCAAGTCATGCGATATGACGGATCTGGCCCAGCGATCCTTCCAAAAGCTTTCCCTCGTCTCGTCTTGCATGGTGAGAAATTCGATGGCAAGGGAACCATCCTCCGAAGCAAAGTCGAAATTCCAACTTGCCTGGATCTGCTTGGCCGGGTAGCGGCGGGAGTGGGGTTCGTTGTCTTGGTCCCGTTCTTCCGTGTCGGGAACCGTGCGCGTGAAGCCGGTGATTTCGCAATTTCTGCGGAGAATCACGCCGACTTTGGCGAATTCCTGCCGGATGAGCTCGAGGGCATCGGCTTCGGAAAGAATCATCGGCGGGTCGACAGCCTGGCACCCGAAGGCGCCGCGGCCTTCTTCATCCAATGCCTTCTGCAAAATCGGGGCGACGACCGTCGCGGCGGCTTCGCGCGCTTCCTTCGGCGCGGGCGGCGGCTTCCGCGTCGGCGGCGCGTTCGGCGTCGAGCGCCGGGACTTCGGGCGGCGGCACGCTTTCCGTGCCGCCCGCCGCCGGGGCGAAGAGTCCGCCGAGCAGTCCCGCGCCGAGCAGGGCTCCGGCTCCGCGCGGGGCGCGGCGGGGAGCCGCTTCCAGCAGGGAGGGATTTGCTGCCGCTTCGGCGGCGGTGGGGATCGGGGAGGGGGCGGCTTTGGCGACGGGTTTGATTTTCACGCGAAATCCTCCAAAATGGAAAGGATGGGAAAGACGGGGTTGTAGTGCTGGCGGAGGAAAAGCTCGTTGCGTTCCGCGTAGAGCGTGGAAGCGAGTTCGTCGCAGAGGGGTTGCAGGAAGCGCTCGTGCTCGCAGAGGATGGGCGGCACGGTTTCGAGCCCGCCCGTGGTCTGGAAGTTCAGGCATCCGCAGCGGTTGTGGCAGCGGCCGACGAGCGCGCACCCGGCGCAGGCGGCCTTGGGCGCTTCGTTGCGGCGGAAAATCGCCTCGCGGCGCGCCTCGTCGATGCCCTCCGCGACGGAGCCGATGGCCCACGCCGGGTGGCCGGTGAATTGCACGCACGGGTAGAGCGTGCCGTCGGGCGCGACGGAAACCTGCCGCCGCCCGAGACGGCAGGAACAGCCCAGCTCCGGGTGGATGCGGGAAGCGATGCGCTTGTCGAAGGCGGCGAACCAGAACTTGCGGCCGCGGCGGTGGTCGTCGAGCCAGGCGCGCGCGAGGCGGCGGTATTGCCGCTTGAGCGTGCGGAAGGCGGCATCGGTCCACGGCGCCGCGTGGTCGAGCGAGGGGATGAGGTAGCGCACGCCGCAGTCCCTCAGCCAGAGCACCGATTCCGCGAACGCCGCCGCCGTGCCGGGCGAAACCGTCATCATCACGGGCGCGTAGGGCTGGTGCGCGAGAAGGAGGCGCAGGGCCGGTTCGACGCGCTCCCAGGTTCCGCGGCCCGCGGCATCGACGCGCCCGGCGTCGTGCGCCTCCCGCACCCCGTCGCAGGAAAGCGCGACGGCGATGCGGCGGCGGGCGGCCTCCGCGAGGAACGCTTCGTCGAGCAGGGTGCCGTTGGTCGTCACCTTGTAGTGGAAACGGCCCGGCTCGCGCGCTTCGCAGCGGTCCGCGAGTGCGAAAATCAGGTCCTTTCGCAGGAGCGGTTCCCCGCCGAAGAAGATCAACCCCGGATTCCGTCCCGTGGCGATGCGGTCCGCGGCGGCCGCGGCCGTTTCGTACGCCATGTCCGCCGCCCCGCGCCGCTGGTAGCAGTATCGGCAGGCGAGGTTGCAGCGTTCCGTGAGGTGGAGGGTCACGTGCATGCTTCCAGCCTGCCAAACCCCGCCCGCCGCGCGCAAGCCCCGCCGCGCCGGAACGGGTTTGCCGGGGCGGCCGGTTCCTCCGGGTTGCGGCCCGGAACCGGCAAAACGGCTTGAAGGGGGTGGGGAGGGGGAGCAAGATGGGGCGTTGGAGTTCGACATGACGACGATGACGAAGCGTTTGCTTTTCTGTTTGGCGGCGGGGGTGGCCTTTTTGGCGGGGGCGGCGCGGGCCGATACGGGGCAGGACCCCGCGGCGGAGGAACACGCGGCCGCGGTGCCGGAAGTTTCCGCCGAAGAACGCGCGGAACTGGATTCCCCGTTTTGCGGCGGCGGGAACTGGCGCTCCTGGCTCGAACACCGCGGGGAGGCCGACGGCTGGGAGGGGCCCGTCGATCTCAAGAGCTGGTGGGGCGGCCGGAAGCGGGCGTCCGCGCGCGCGGCGACGCAATCGGCCATCGCGGCGGACAAAAAGGTCTACGGCTGGCTGCCCTACTGGGCGACGTCCAGCCAGATTTCCCAGTTCCAGTGGGACAAGCTCACGCACGTGGCCTACTTTTCCTGGGAAGTCAATCCCACCAACGGCGGATGCCTCGGCAAGCACTCGTGGGGGAGCGCCATCGTGCAGACGGCGCATTCCAACGGGGTCAAGATCCACCTGACGGCGACGCTCTTCAACGCCTCCCCCAACAAGCTCCTGCTCCAGAACACGACCGCGTGCAACGCGCTCGCGCAGAATCTCGTCAACGAGGTGAAAAACACGGGCGGCGACGGGGTTTGCATCGATTTCGAGGGCGTCGGCAGCTGGACCGGGGCGACGAAGGCGCTCACGGCGTTCATGACGACGCTCGCGGACAAGGCGTCGGCGCAGGGGCTCGAAGTGGCCATCGCGCTTCCGAGCATCGACTGGTACGCGGACTTCGACGTGGCGAGCTACGAGAAGCTCGGCATCATCTGCATCATCATGGGCTACGACTACCACTACAGCGGGGGCAACCCGGGGCCGGTGGCGCCGCTTTTCCCGAGCTCGCAGTGGGGGCAGACGCTCAACGACGACTATTCGACGCGCTACTACCTGGGGAAAATGACCAATTCGGCGAACCTCCTCCTCGCGGTGCCCTACTACGGGCGGAAGTGGAAGGCGAGCAGCACGTCGCTGGGCGCGACGAGCCTCGGCAGTTCCTACGTGGCGAACCCGACGCTTTCGAGCGCGGCGAGCGCGGCGGCGAGCTACGGGCGCAAATGGGATTCCAACGGGAGCGTCCCGTATTGCGTCTATACCGACAGCGCGGGGGCGGCGTGGCAGTGCTTCTACGACGACGTGGAAAGCCTCGGCCTCAAATACGACTACATCAATTCCAAGAACCTCGGCGGGGTCGGCATCTGGGCCTTGAGCCACGAGCCGGGCACGGCGAAATTCTGGAACCTGCTCGCCGACAAATTCGGCGGAAGCGGCGGCGGAACCACCCCCGTGGAGGACGGTTCGGCGGCGGTTTCGTGGAACTTTTCGGCGACGGAGGGGTGGACGCGGCAGGCAAGCAATTTCACGGGAACGACGAACGTGGCGGGGGAGGCGTGGGTGCTCTCCGAAGCACAGGTGTATCCGGCGGCGACCTACGGGTCGGCGACGGGGGACCTCTGGCTCGACGCGCCGGGCTCCTCCGCGGTGACGCCCGCGGTCAAGGGCGTGGTGGCGACGCAGGTCGTCCTCACGGTGCGCGCGGCGGCGACCAGCAACCTCGACGGGCGGAAGGTCGGCATCTACTGGAGCGCGGACGGCGGCAGCAGCTGGACCAAGGCGGGGACGGCATCCGCGACGGCCTACGACAGCCTGGTCCCGACGAGTGTCGCGATTCCGGACGCGGGCGGCGGGGAGAAAGGCGTCAAGTTCAAGCTGCTCGACGAATCGACGGACCCGGACAAGGGGACGGTGCTGGTGTACCAGTTGCTCGTCAAGGGCCGGGACGCGACGACGGGAACGCTCAAGGTGGCGCTGACGCCCTCGTCGGCCACGTGGAGCTTGAACGGCACGAGCTACGCGAGCGGCGAGACCGTCACGCTTCCGGCGGGGACCTACACGGTGTCGTTCAACGCGCTCGCGGGCTACGACGCGCCGGCGGCGCAAACGATCACGCTGGTGGCGGGCGGGAGCAAGACGGTGACGGCGGCCTACACCGAGTCGGCGAACTGGACGCGGACGATCGAGTTCGCGACGAGCGACGGGTGGACCGCGAAGACGGACGCGCTGTTCGCGGGGACGACGAACGTGGCGGGCGAGGCGTGGGTCGCGAAGGGGCTCAAGGTCAATCCGACGGTCAACAGCCAGAACAACATCGGCTACGCGACGCTGGACGCGACGGGCGACTACCTCGTCACGCCCGTGATTTCGGGGACGGTCACGCAGGTCGTCGGCGTCATCCGCGCGGGGGCGAACAGCAACCTCGACGGGCGGAAGCTGGACGTGCAATGCAGCACCGACGGCGGAAGCACCTTCACGAACGTGGCGACGTGGGCGGCGACGAGCTGGAGCAACAGCCAGACGCGCACGAAATCGTGTTCTCTTGCCGCCGCGAACGGCGTGAAACTGCGCTTCTACGACAGCGGCATCAACGACACGGGCAAGACCACGGTGGTGCTTCACCAACTCGTGCTCAAGGGCACGAAGGAGGTCGCCGCGCCGAAGGTCGGATGCCTCAAGGCGACCCTGACGCCTTCGACGGCGACGTGGCGCGTGAACGGCGCGAACCACGGGAGCGGGGAGGTCGTGGCGCTGGCACCGGGAACCTGGACGGTCTCTTTCAACGCGGTGGGCGGCTACATCGCCCCGGCGGACACGAACGTGACGGTGACGGCGGACAAGACGAACAGCATCTCGGCGGCCTACACCGTGCAACCGGGGGCGCTCACGGTGACGATTCTCCCGGCGGAAGCCGCGGCGGCGGGGGCGACCTGGAAGGTGTCGGGGTCGAGCGCGACCCACGCGAGCGGGGAGACGGTGAGTTTGACGCCGGAAACGTACGAGGTGACGTTCAACGCCTTGACGGGCTGGACCGCGCCCGCCAAGCAGACCGTGGAGGTCAAGGCCGGGGAGGCGGCGACGGCGGAAGGGACGTACGCGTGGAATCCGGCAACGCTCACGGTGAACCTCTCGCCCGCGGCGGTGCAGGCGGAGGGGAAATGGTATGTCGGCGGGGCGGAACACGCGCACGGCGAAAGCGTCCGGCTGGGGGCGGGGACGCACACGGTGAGCTTCGGCGCGGTGGAGGGATACGACGCGCCGGCGGCGACGAACGTGACCCTGACCGCGGGCGGGAGCAAGACGGTGGAGGGGAAATACGCGCTGCACGGCGCGTGGACGGCGGGATACGGCTTCACGACCGACGAGGGGTGGACCGAGCGGGCAAGCGTGGTGGCGAGCCTCGTGACGAATGCGGCGGGCGGGACCTGGAAGATGGAAGGCGTCAAGATTTTCCCGACCTACGCGACCAACAACGAGACGGGCTACGTCGTCATCGAGCAAACCGGCAACTGGGTGGAACTGCCGCCGATTTCCGGGTGCGTGACCGGGGTTTCGGCCAAGGTGCGCGCGGGGGCGGACAACAACCTCGAGACGCGCAAGCTCACGCTGCAATACGATATCGGGGCGGGGTGGGTCGATTGGAGCACGTGGAGCTGCAGCAGCTACACGAACGTCCAGAGCCGCAGCAAGAGCGGCATGGTGAGCGGCGGCGCGGCGGGGATGAAACTGCGCGTCCTCGACACGAGCACGGGCGACATTTCGAAGAGCACGGTGGTCCTCCACGCCATCACGCTCAAGGGCAGCACCGAGGCGGGCGCGGCCAGCACGGGCACCTTGACCGCGACGCTCGAACCCGCCACGGCGCGGTGGCAGGTGGACGGAACGACCTACGCGAGCGGGGAGACGGCGACGCTGGTCGCGGGGAACTACACGGTGGACTTCCTCGCGGCGGACGGCTGGGACGCGCCCGCGGCGAGCAACGTCACGGTGGCGGCGGGAGCAAGCAAAACCCTGAAGGCGTCGTGCGCGGCGCATCCGGGAACGTTGACGGTGACGCTCGACCCCGCGAGCGCCCAGTGGAAGGTCGGCGGAACGACCAACGCGAGCGGGACGAGGGTGGATCTCGCGGCCGGGACGTACACGGTGGGCTTCACGGCGGTGGACGGCTACACGACGCCCGCGAACGCGAGCGTGGAAATCCCGCCGGGCGGGGCGGTCGCGACGAACGTGGTCTACGCGGTCAAGCCCGCGTCGCTCAAGGTGACGCTCAAGCCCGCGGGCGGGACGTGGAAGGTCGCGGGGACGAACTACGAAAGCGGGGCGACGGCGAAACTCGCTGCCGGCACCCACACGGTGGATTTCAACCCGCAAACGGGCTACGCGACGCCGGCGGCGAGCAACGTGACGCTTTCGGCGGGGCAGAGCAAGTCGATGACGGTGACGTATCCGGGACTCGCGGGGAGCGTGCGGTTCGAGCTCTCCCCGGCGGAAGCCGCGGCGGCGGGCGCGACGTGGAAGATCGACGGGACCAACTACGCGAGCGGGGCGACGGCGGAAGTGCCGTCGGGAACGTACACGGTGACGTTCGGCACGGTCGCGGGGTACGCGGCTCCTGCGGCGCAAACGGTGGTGGTGGACGCCGAAGAAACGGTGGAACGGACCGCGTCATACACGCTGCAACCGGGGTATCTCGCCGTGACGCTGGACCCCGCCGGGGTGCGGGACGAGGCGCGCTGGTTCGCGAACGGGATCGGCCACGCGAGCGGCGAAACGGCCGCGCTCGCGCCGGGGAACTACGAGGTGACCTTCGGCGAGGTGGCGGACTGGACCGCGCCGGCGGCGACGAACGTGACGGTCGCGGCGGGCAAGACGAACCGCATCGCGGCGACGTACGCCGGGAAGCCGGGATGGCTGACCTATGAACTGACGCCGCCGGAAGGGACGTGGAGCGCCAACGGCGAGACCTACGCGGGCGGGGCGGTGGCGGAAGTGCCGTCGGGGACCTGCAACGTGACGTTCGGCGCGCTCAAGGGCTGGACCAAGCCCGCGGCGCAAACGGTCGAAGTCGCGCCGGGCGCGACCAACGCTTTCACGGCGGCCTACACGGTCAAGCAGGTTCCGCTCACCGTCAAGCTCACCCCCTCGAACGCGACCTGGAACGCCAACGGCGACGGCGGGGCGCACGCGAGCGGCGAGGCGGTGAAGGTCGATCCGGGCTCCGTCACGGTTTCGTTCAACCCGGTCGAGGGATTCGTGACGCCCCAGCCGCAGGAGGTCGTCGTCAACGTCGGCGCGACCAGCAAGACCGCGAGTTTCGCGTACGAGGGGCTGCCGGGCGAGGTGACCTACACGCTGACGCCGCCGGAAGGCACGTGGATCATCAACGGCACCACCAACGAAAGCGGCGAAGTCGCGAGCGTCCCCGCGGGCGAATACAAGGTCGCGTTCGGCCCGCTTGCCGGGTACACGAAGCCCGCCACCCAGAGCAACGTGACGGTGACGGCGAACGGACTCTACCAAGGGACGGCGGAATACACCGTCAAGCAGGTGCCGCTCACGGTGAAGCTGGCCCCGACGAACAACGCGGAGCTCCAGGCGCTCGCGCGGTGGAGCGTCGAAGGCGTCGTGGGAACCCACGCGGGCGGCGAATCCGTGAAGCTCGATCCGGGCGACTGGACGGTGACGGCGAGCGACGTGGACGGGTGGACGACGCCCGCGGCGACGAATGTCACGCTCAACGTGGGGGCGACGAGCAAGACCGTCACGATGAAGTACGTGGAAGCCCCCGTCGCGCCGACGACGGGAACGGTGACGTTCACGCTCGTCCCCGCGGAAGGCACCTCGTGGACGATTGGCGGGAACACCTACGCGAGCGGCCAAACCGCGACGGTGGAGGAGGGGACGTACACCGTTTCCTTCGGCCCGCTCGACGGCTGCGAAACGCCGGAAACGCAACAGGTGGTTGTCGCGGCGGGGCAGACGGTGACGGGAAGCGCGACATACGCGGAACAAGCCGCGCCGGTTGCCGCTCCCGTGCTGGGCGAAGCGACGGGCGTCACCACGGGCGCTTTCTCCATCGCGTGGAGCGGCGTCCCGGACGCGACGGGCTACACCGTGCAGGTGGCCGAAAACGAAGAGTTCGACGAAGCCGTCCTCTTCTCGGAAGATTTCACCGGCGCCTTGCCGGACGGATGGGACGCGTCGGCCGTCCTCACCAACGCCACGACCTATGCCGCCGACGGGAAAGGCGCCCTTCTCTTCAAGGGCGCGGGCAAGTACCTGAGGACGGAACGGGTTGCCAATCCCGGCAGGCTCACGTGGCACCACGCGACCGCCAGTGCCGTCGAGTGGAGCTACGAAGTGCAGTGTTCTTCCACCGACACCTTCGAGCCGATGACGGTCGTCACGAACGTCACCACCACGGAAACCCTGAAAACACCCGTGGCCCTGATGGCGGATTTGAGCGGGCACAAGGACGTGTACGTGCGTTGGCTGGACACGCGCCCCTCGGGGAGCGCCCAGCGCTACGTTTCGGGCATCACCCTGACCGCGGCGCTGGCCGCGGAAGAGACGACGGCGGGGACGGATGCGGACTTCGCGGGGCTTTCGGCCGGCACCGTCCATTACGTGCGGGTGAAGGCCGCGACGGCCACCGGCGAAAGCGCCTGGTCGGCGGTCAAGACCGTCCGCACGTCCGACCCGCCGCTCCCGCCCGCCGCGCCGGTGCTGGAAGAGGCGACCGGGGTGACAAGCAACGCCTTTTCCATCGCGTGGAACGCGGTGGACGGCGCGGGCATCTACCAGGTGCAGGTGGCCGAAACGGCCGGATTCGACGACGAGCCGATTCTCTCGTGCGATTTCACGGGCGATTTGCCCGCCGGATGGGAAACCACGGGCGAACTTGTCAACGAAACGACCTACGGGGCGGACGGAAAAGGCGCCATCCGGTTCAAGGGGAAGGGCAAGTGGCTGCGCACGCCGCTCGTCGCGCGCCCCGCGACCTTGACGTGGCACCACGCGACCGCGTCCGCCGACGAGTGGCGGTACGAATTGCAGGCGTCGCCGACGACCGACTTCGACGGCGCGACCCCCATCCGCACGTTCGTCGTCACGCAGAAGCTGGGCACCGCCGTGGTGCAGACGGAGAATTTGCGCTACCACAAGAACGTGTATCTCCGCTGGGTGGACACGCGGACCAACGCCTCCAGCACCGCGCAACGGTACATTTCGGGGATTTCGCTCACGGGGCTTCCGGCGCTCGACACGACGCAGACCGCGACGGAGCGGAGGGTGACGGAGCTTTCCGCGGGAACGACGTATTACGTCCGCGTGAAGGCGTGGAACGATGCGGGCGGGAGCGAATGGAGCGAGCCGAAGGCCGTGACGACGGAAGCCACGCCCGTCGCGCCGACGACGGGAACGGTGACGTACACGCTCGTGCCCGCGGACGGGACTTCGTGGACCATCGACGGAAACACTTACGCAAGCGGCGAAACCGCGACGCTGGAAGCGGGGACGTACCAGGTGACCTTCGGTCCGCTCGCCGGCCATGAAACGCCAGCGGCGCAAGAGATCGTTGTCGCGGCGGGGCGGACGGTGACGGGAAGCGCGACGTACGCCGAAACCGTTCCGGCCACGCTCGCCGCTCCGGTGCTGGAAGAAGCGACGGGGGTGACGAGCAACGCCTTTTCCATCGCGTGGAGTGCGGTCGCGGGGGCGACGGGGTACCGGGTGCAGGTCGCGACCGATACCGCCTTCACGGACGGCGGAAGCGCGTGGACCGAAAGCTTCGAAGGGGCGACCGCGCTTCCCGCGGGCTGGAGCGGGACGGCACCGGTCGTGACGGCCGCGTCCCATGCCGCCAAGGACGGCGGAAGCAACGTGGTCAAGTTCGCCGCCAGCGGGAAGACCCTTGTCACGCCGCTTTTGACGGCACCGGAGACGCTTTCGTTCCACTGGTCGACCGGATCGAACGCGACCGGCTGGCAACTGGGCGTGTACGTTTCCAATTCCGTCCTGGGCGCGTGGACCAACGTGGCGACCGTCGCGGTCGCGGCCAAGAGCAACGCGACGGAAACGGTGGATCTGTCCGCCTGGCCCGAAGCGGTCGTGGAATTCGTCGACGAGCGGGCAAGCGGAAGTGCCGTCCGCTATCTCGACGCGGTGTCGGTCGTGTCGGCGGGCGGAAGCCTCGTGGCGGATGCAACGACCGAACATTGTACGTTCGATGCGACGGGGCTGGCCGCGGAGACCACCTATTGCGTGCGGGTGCTGGCGGCGAACGGAGACGCGGAAAGCGCCTGGTCGGAGCCGAAGGCCGTGACGACGGAGGGCGGCGCGCCGCCGGTCTGCGACCCGGACAACCCGCCGGAGAACCCGAACCTCGCGGAGCGGACGGATTGGGTCATCGAAGGTGCGTTCCGCGACGGAACGCTGACGCTGGACTGGGAAGCGCTGGACGGGGCCATCGGCTACAACATCGAAGCGACGACCAACCTCCTCGATTCCAACGGCTGGCACCGCGTGGAAACCCGTTACGACGCGGACGGCGCCGAAATCGAGGAAGCAGGCGACGTGCCGACGTTCTACCGCATCCGCGCGTGGTGAGCCGCACCGCCGCGGCCCCTCCGCGCAAGGGGCGGCTCTTTCCCGGACAGGACCTCCCTCCCGCCCGCCGCGCCCGAACCGCATTTTGCCGAGGTTTGGCAAAACTCCGCTTGGAGGAGGAGGCAGGGCCGTGCGAAGGGGAGGCCCTGCAAGCGAGGTGCCTCCGGCACTTTGCCAATCCTTGGCAAAAAGAAAGGCAATTTGCCAAGGTTCGGCAAATTGCCTTGCGGGGCGCGGGTTGTGCCGGGAACTAGTCGAGCGCGGCGTCGATTTTCGCCACGAGGTCGGGGAGCGAGATGCGTTCCTGCGTCATCGTGTCGCGGTCGCGCAAGGTCACCGTCCCGTCGGCCAGGGTGTCGAAATCCACCGTCACGCACCAGGGCGTGCCCGCTTCGTCCATCCGGCGGTACCGCCGGCCGATTGCCCCGCTCTCGTCCCAGAAGCAGTTCCACTTCCGCCGCAGCGCAAGGAAGATTTCCCGCGCCTTGCCGTACAGTTCCGGGCGGTTTTTCACCAGCGGGAACACGCCCACCTTGATTGGCGCCACGGCCGGGTGGAAGCGGAGGACCGTCCGCGTGTCGGTCTTCCCGTTCGCGTCGGTCAGGGTCTCTTCGCGGTAGGCGTTGCAGAGGAGGGCGAGGGTCATGCGGTCCGCGCCCGCGGAAGGCTCGATGACGTGGGGGATGTACTTTCCGAGGAACAGCCGGTCGACGAACGAGCGCGCGGCTTCCGGGTCCTTCCCGCGGCTGGCCCATTCGTCCGCGACGCGCGCCTTGAAGGCGGCCTTCGCGTCGTCGTCGAGCTTCGAGGCGGCGGCCTTGAGGGCCTCGTCGAACACGGTCATGTCCTTGCCGGAGTGGATCTGGTGCTGCGTGAGGTCGAAGTCGCTCCTCGCGGCGATGCCTTCCAGCTCCTGGACGCCGAAGGGGAACGCGTATTCGATGTCCACGCAGGCCCGCGCGTAGTGGGCGAGCTCGTCGCCCTTCTGCCAGTACAGGTGGAGGGATTCTTCCGGCAGGCCCACGCTCTTGTACCACGCGAGGCGCTGGGCGACCCAGTACGCGTGCCACGCTTCCCACCCCCAGTCCGCCGCGGGCTCCGCGCCCGCCGCGCGCCCGGCGTCGGCCGGGGCGACGTGGCCCGAAACCAGTTCCACCGCCTCGTCCGGGCGGATGAAGAACTCCAGCTCCATCTGCTCGAACTCGCGCGAACGGAAGGTGTAGTTGCGCGGGTTGATTTCGTTGCGGAAGCTCTTGCCCATTTGCGCGACGCCGAAGGGCACCTTCTGGCGGCCGGTCGCTTCGATGTTGGGGAACTGCGCGAAAATCGCCTGCGCGGTTTCGGGGCGCAGGAAGGCGACGGCGGAGTCGTCCTCCACGGGGCCGACGAAGGTCTTGAACATCAGGTTGAAGGCGCGCGGGGCGGTGAGGTCCTTCGAGCCGCAGGCGGTGCAGACGGTGCCTTCGGGCAGGGCGAAGCCGGTCCCGGTTTTCACGAGCGCCTTGCCCTGCTCCTCGCAGAGCTGGTCGGCGCGGAAGCGCTTGCGGCAGGCGCGGCAGTCCACCATCGGGTCGGCGAAGCCCGCGGCGTGCCCGGAGGCCTTCCAGATGGCGGGGTTCATGATGATGGTCGCGTCGAGGCCGACGACGTCCTCGCGGCGGCGGACCATGGTGCGCCACCAGGCGTCCTTGACGAAGCGCTTCAGTTCGCTTCCGAGCGGGCCGTAGTCCCAGAAGCCGTTGAGGCCGCCGTAGATTTCGGAAGAGGGGAAGATGAAACCGCGGCGCTTGGAAAGCGCGGTGAGAGTGTCCATGGATACGGGTTTGTCGTTCATGGCGCGGAAGGATACCCTCTCGCCCGCGAGCGTCAAGGCGCGCCCGGTGCGGAAGGCCGTGAGCGATGCGGAAAACCCTCGCACCAAGTCCGCAACGTCCGCAAGGAAACGGGACATTGAAAGGCATTGAAAGCCTCCTGCGGGTACATTGAAAATTTCAATCCACAAAGGGCGCAAAAAAAGCTCACGTGGAAACACACTTCCGGGGGTGCGACATCTTGTCGCGCTCTTTCTTTTTTTGGGGGGGACGCCTTGCCGGGGCGGCGCCCTGGCGGGGGATTTCGGCGGGCAGGGTGCCCCCGGCGGCGGCGGGATTCCGGCAGACCGGTTGACCGGAAGACCGGATTGACCTTGCGGGGTTCCCAAAGGGAAGGGCAAACGGGTGCTTTTTCCTTCGGGAATTCGCCCGTCCCAACCCGGTCACCCGGTCAACCGGCTTCCCGGTCAACCGGGAAACGCCTGACCTTCGCCCGGCGGCCAGCCCTCCCGCGCCAGCGTTGGGTTTCCCGCCCGGCGTCATCTCCGGGACCCCCGCCTGTTGCATCCGATGGCTTTCGACGGCCCTCGATGGCTTTCGATGGCCTTCGAAACACCTGCTGCCAAGCGTGGCGGCATCTTTTCCACGCCAGCGGGGCCCCCGGGAAGCTTGCTCCTTGGGACAAAGCGGCGCCCGCCCACATCCGGCATCACCTTGGGAACCCACGTGCCAAGATGGCGCATCCCCAAAAGCGTGTCACTTGCAAAAGTAAATGCGCCTAGTGGGGGTGCTTTTGGGCGGATGGGGGTATTTCGTGTCGCCGAATGGACATTGAAGTCTTCCGAAAGCGGGGCGGGAAGGGGTGGCA
>JAFSUH010000197.1 GCA_017445365.1 Kiritimatiellia bacterium
CGACGCCGGCGACGGCGGAGGGGGTCGGCGCGGGGGGAACGGGCGCCGGGACGACGACCGGCGGCTGCGGGGGGGGCGCGACGACAACGGGTTGCGCCGGAATCGGCGCGTTGGCGCAACCGGCCGCGCCAACGAGGGCGGCGAGGCTGAACACGGGAAACAGGGGGCGGCTTAGGATGCGTTTCATGGGGTCGTGTGAGTGGATCGCCGTGGAGTGGAAGGAGACTCCCCGCCCGGGTGCGGGCGGGGAGCGAACCTAATTATCTCAATAGTAACTGTACCACGTATACTTCGATGCGTTGTACCATTCATCGCCTTCGATGTCGACCGGGCAAATCCACCAGTAGTAGGTATGTCCCGAGGAAATCGTGTCCGTGAAGGAGGTTCCGTAGGTGTACCCCACATACTGGGCCGAGCCGATGTTGGACGACGTTCCGCGGTAGACGTTGTAGTACTGCGCTCCGTTGACGGAGGACCAGGAGAGGTAGACGGAATTTCCCGAGACAGACCCGCTCGGGGTCGGCACACCGAGCGCAAGATAGCCCCAGCCGTACTTCGAGACATTGTACGGCGACATGTTGAAGCACCTGGGGGCGATCCAATAGTAATAGACGCGGCCGGGATAGGCCTGCGTGTCGTAATAGTAGCAATTGTAGGTCACGCCCATGCGGTACGCGGAGGAGAAATAGGGCGTTGCGCACCGCCAGACCCAGTATCCGTACAGGGCCTGCGGGGAGGAGGACCAGCTAAGGTACAGCGTTGTCGTGCTCTTGCCCTGCGAAACGACCGGCTTGGGGATCGTGACATACTTGTATCCGCTCTGGGAATTGCCTGCCGTCTGACCGGAATAGAGGTAGTACCCTTTGGGAACGACCCAATACCAATACCGGCGTCCCTGCGAAGCCGTGCGATCCAGCCACTGGCGGTTCTTCGTGGTTCCGAGCTTGACGGCGTTGTAGTAGTTCTCCGTCGGGGTGCGGTAGACGATGTAGCCGTTTTTCGCATAGTAATTCGCCGGCCATGTCAGTTTGACGTAGGCGGAATGGATGCCCTTGGTCGCCGTCGGCTGCGTGATGCTCAATGCGCTGGCATCGGAAACGCCGAGCAGGAAGACGGCTCCGATCAGGAGTATGGTTCGTTGCAACAGGTTCTTTTTCATGGTTGTGGTTTCTTGGTTGTTGCGTCGGTCTCGTTGGCCAAGCCGTCCGCTGGTGGTTCGCGGGACTCCAACCATTCGGCAACGGCGTCGATGGTTGGCAGATCCAATCCCGAAAGGGATTCCAAATTCTTCCTGGCAGAAGCCGCGACGCTCTCGTCGGGGCTTTGCATGGCCTGGACGAGCAGGGTGACGGCCCCCTCGTCGTCGCGCCCGTCGAGTTCCTGCAAAAGCCTTTCGCGCAAATCGGCCGTGACGGGCGAGTCGGAGCAAAGGAGCTGGCCGCAAAGGACGGACGAGGTTTCGGAAGGCAAGGAGGACGCCACGTCAAGGGCCATGTTGCGGACCTCGCCGCTTGGGTCCTCCATTCCGGCCGAAACAAGGGCCATGATGTCATGCGTTTCCTGCGCCTCTTGCTCCAAGCGCGCTTGGAAGGCGGCCTCGTCCGCCGGATCGGGCATCTGCGGAACTTCGCCCGGAGCGTCGTCCGGAACGTTGCTCTGCACGAATTCCTCCTGTCCGGGCGTGGCGGAGAACTGGCTGGCGACGAGCCAAAGGGCATCCTTGCGATCCTGCTCGGCTCCTGCGCGGAACAAGGCGGAGGCCACCGCAAGGGATTGCTCCGCCGACAATTCGCCCAAGGACAGCCGCAAGGCGGCCGTGGCATCGTCGTTTCTGTCCGAATCGCGCCACCGCGAAAACGCCTCCCGCACGAATGCGATCGCCTCGGGATCCGCCGCCGCGGGATGCCACTCCTCCTTCCCCGCCCTTGCCTCCATGAAAGACGGGGCTTCTTCCGGGGATGGGTCCGCGCTGGACGTTGCATCCGTTGCGTAAGAAATCAGCGGCCCTGCCAGTTCCGGAGGGCGGTGCTTCTCGGCGCGGCGTTCATCCTTGGTCACCGCGACCGGCAGCGACGAAAGAACTTGGATGCCGCCCGCCCTTCCGCCCTTGTCATTCGGCTCATCCGGAATGGCGGATGTGCGTTTTTCGTTGCCGGCGTCCTGCGCATCCCGCTTCGGCGCCATCGCCGACCACCGCCCCAGACACCAAGATGCGACGACCAACAAGGCGATCAACAGAATCGCCTTGAGAGGGGCTTTTGTCCCCTTTTGCGCTGGAACAGATGAATTCATGTGACGGGCGATAGCCTACAATACGGACGGACAGGAGTCAAGGGCGTTGTTTCGCGCAGCAATTCTCATTTTAGCGAAGAGCCTCTGCGCCGCCGGCCTTTGCGGCCCTGTCCTGGGCGCCTTCCAGCGGGGACCCGTCGCGCCGGCGGCGGCGGCTCTGCTCCGGGCTCCCCGCAACGCTTCGCATCGGGGTGGAAAACCGTTTCCAATCATATTTCGTATAGTCATGTAAAACAGAGAATAATGTTCAAAGATTTCGGTACGCCATGGGCGCTGCGGAGAGGGCCTGAGGCAGCAAGTTGGCGGATTGCGGAAAAACGACGGGCAGGACGGCGAGGGCGCGAACGGAGGCATCGCAGACCCCGGGGGCCAGGGGCGGAGCGGGCAGATTCCGATGCATGGGGAGAACGGATGCGGGCGGAACGCCGGACCGCAGGCCGGTGCGGGCGAAGCCCCGCCG
>JAFSUH010000198.1 GCA_017445365.1 Kiritimatiellia bacterium
CGCCGCCGCGGCCATGCCCGCGCGCCACTCCGCCGCAGAGGCGAAGCCGTTGAGATACGCGGAGGAGGAGGCATCCGTCACAACGGAAAGCTTCACGGCCATCTGGCCGCTCGAAAGCAGGTAGAAGGGAACGCGCCCCTTCTCTCCGGGCTTGAGAACCCCGCGCGGGGCCGAAGGCGCAAGGCCCGCCAAGGGCAGCGCTTCCGCGGAGAACGGCCCTTTCGGGGAGGTCGCGAAGGTCGCCCCGCCCGCGGTTCGCGCGACCGAGAAGACCGGCAGGGGCGCCTCTTCGTCCCCGTCGTTGGCATATTCGACCCAGGCCGCATAGACCCGCCCGTCGCGCACCGATTCGGGCATCACGAGTTTCGCGGTCACGTGCGCGCCCTGCTTGGTCACCGCCACGTCCGAGGGCGCGGCGACCGTCAAGCCCGCCGTCGAAGCGAGCGCGGAAAGCGAAACGCTTTGCGCCGTGCCGCTTGCGTCGATCAAGACGGCATAGACCGTATCCTCCGCCCCGTGCGCCGGGACGAACGCCGCCGTCCGGCCATCGGCAAGCAGGACGCCTTCCGCGTCGAAGCGCTCCCCGTCGGGCATGTAGCCGACGGCGACGAGAAGCCGCATGCCCGCCGGAAGCGTGGCCGCGACGGCCCCGCCGGAGGCGGGGAGGCCCGTCACCGCGACGCCCGCCGCGCCATGCGCGGCAACCTCCGCGGAAACCGTCCCGCCCGCCGTGACCGCCGGAAGGGCGACAATCGTGGCCTCGGCCGCATCGCACGTGTTGTTCGCGGTCGCCGCCTCGTAGATGTCGCGCTCCGCGTTCGCGGTGACGGAGAGCTTCCACGCGCCGGGCCGGGCGGCGGGCACGGTGACGATGGCGCGCACCGTTGCGGTGCCGCCGGGGGCGAGGTTGTACGCCTGTTGCGCTTCGCCCGCGTCTGCGGTGATGCCGGCAAGAGCGGAATCCGCACCCTTGAGGCGGAAAGCGTCGCGCACGAGGCCCGTTGCCGGACCCGCGCCGCGGTTGGTCACCACGTAGGAAACGGTGATTTCCCCGCCGACGTGCGCCGTCGCGGGGGCGGAGAGGGACAGGACGGCCAAATCCGGCAGGGGCACCGGCGTTGCGCCGGGCACTTCGTAAATGCCGATGTCGGCGCAAACGCCGTCCGCGTTCGGAACGCCCGTGTCGGGGAAAGCTTTTACGTCCATGCGCGGAGAGCCGTAGAAGTCCGTTTCCGGCGCCTGGGTCGTGTCCGCGGCATCGACGCACGGGGACGCCGCCGAGGAAAGCCTAAAGTCGCCGTTGTCGGCATCCGCGAAGAGCGGGTCGCCCCAGACGTTGCCGTTGCTTCCGACGAGCGAGCAGGACTGCGCGCCGAATCCCGCGGGATTGAAGAAATCGCAATGGGAAACCGTCACGCCGGAAGGCGGCGCGCCGTAGGACCCGCTTGCCAGTTCGCACCAACCGTGGGCACATTCGGAGAAGATGCAGTTGCGGTAAACCGGCACGCCCGACCAATGCGACCAGTAGCAAAGCCCCACGTTGTTTCCGAAGAAAACGCAGTTGATGTATTCGTTTTTCGTCCCGCGGTAGGGCGCGGTCGCCCAACCGAGGTCGGTGAAAATGCAGTTCGTCGCGGCAATCGTCCCGCCCCAGTTCCAAACGCCGTCGTTCAAGGCATGGGCAATGGTGCAAGCATTCATCGTCAAGGCCCCGGAGCTTTGGACTTGCACGATGCCCCGTTCGTTGCCGTTTCCGGCGTACATCGCTTCGCAATAGGCCAAGTCGGCCTTGCCATACACCCAAATGCCGTTCCAGTTCCCGCCTGCGGGAAGGGTCGCCTCCCCGTCGCCGTTGCTGTCGCCGCCGTGTTCGTCGTCCTTGAGGGAGGTGAAGACGATGGGGGCGGCGCGGGTGCCCTTGGCATCCAGCGTGCCGTTGACCGTGAGCTGGCAACCGCTTGCGAATTTGAGGACGGTGCCGGGCTGGAGCGTGAGCGTCGCGCCGGAGGCGATGGTCACGGAGTTGGAAACGATGTAGCAGCGGTGGCCCCGGAGCCGCGTATCGGAGGAAATGCTGCTCGTGAGCGTCTGCGGGGGCAGGTAGCGGTATTCGGTCACGTCGTCGTCCGTGACCGTGCCCGTGATGGTATAAGCCCCCATGGTAGGGCGAGCCGTCCCCGGCGAGCCGTCGCTTCCGTCTCCGTCCAGCAAGGTGTCCCCGCCCGCCGTGTCGTCGGCGATGTGCGTGAAAACGACGCCGCGCGCGATGCACGCGCCGCCGCTGGCGATGGTGAGGCCCGTCCCCTCCAGGAACTTCACCACCGCTCCCGATTCGATGGTCAAGGTGACGCCGCTTGGCACCGTGACGGCGGCGGTGACGAGATGCACCTTGTCGCTCGCCCAGGTTTCGGAAGAAGAAAGCGCCCCCGCGTGGAGCGCCACGTCGTCGCCCAGGACCGTGAAGCCCGCTTCGAGGGTGGTCCCGCCGGAGACGTGTTGGAGAACGTGCCGTCCCGTGCCGGTGGGCGCCCACGAAACCGTCTTTTCTTCGCCCGCCTTGGCCGTGGCGAGGACCGCACCGTCGGCGGTGACGGTCGCCGCCGCTCCGTACCACCGCCCGGAAAGCGCGATGCTTTCGGTCGCGCCGGAGGAGATGCGCGTGCCGCTCCGCGCATCCAGCCGGAACGGGGCGGATTGCGCCGAAGCGAACGCGGTTTCGCCCGCGGACGCGCCAAGCGCGCCGGCAAGGCTCCATGCCAACGCAAAACCCAAGATTTTTGCCGTTTTCTTCATGTCAGGCTCCTTGTGTTGCGCGGCGCGCTGCGCCGCGGAAAAAACGGGATTGCGGGGTTGCGACCCCGGGGGATGCGGCCATGGGTGCATCTCCCGGGGTCGTGGCTCCCCTCCCCCTCCCTTTCCCCCGTCCGGTTTTGTTTTTGCTTCCAAACTGCACGGAATCTTGTACAAATCCATGCACATCGAAAGGATTTTCTCCCATGCCAACTCCCCTGCCGCTCGATTTGAAAGAAGACATCGTCCCGTTCACGCAGTTCCGCTCCGCCCTTTCCTCGTACATGCAACAGGCGCGCCGGACGCACCGCCCCATCGTCGTCACGCAGAACGGCAGGGCCGCCTCGGTCCTCTTGGACGTGGAGGCGTACGAAGCGCTCCGCGAAGAAGCGGAAATCCGCCGGGAAATCGAACAGGCCGAAACGGATGCGCGCGAAGGACGGACCGTCCCGCAGGAGAAAGCCCGCGCACGCGTTCTCGCGGGTTTGCGGAAATGAATGTCATCTGGTCGGAAGGCGCCTTGCGCCGCGTGGAGGAAACCGCTTCCTGGATTGCGGAAAACGCGGGGCGGGAACAAGCGGAAAAATGGGTCGCGGGGCTTTTCGCGAAGGTCGGCGTCCTGGCCTCCGCGCCGCTGATCGGCCGGCAAGTCCCGGAAATCCGCCGGAAGGACGTCCGGGAACTGATCTACCGGCGGAAATACCGGATCATCTATCTTGTCAAGCGGGGAGAGGGGTTCTGCCTCGTTGCCGCCGTCCGCCACGTCCGGCGGAAGACGACGCGGAAGAATTTCGCGGAATAGAGTCCCTCCCGCACCAGCCCCCTCCCGGCGTCGGCCGCCGCTTGCGCGGCGGAAAATCCCCGCAGCCGTCGCCGCGCCTCCGGCGCGGCTACCGGCGGCGGGGGGAGAAAGGTTTTCGTCCCGTCCGGCCATTCCAAGCCGGGCGGGAACGGGAAGAGAGCGGGGGCTGCGCGATTCTCCGAATCCCGCGGTGCTGGAACGCAGGCGAGCCGGAACCCGTTGTCGTTGTTGTTGTTGGACGGGTTGTTGTTGTTGCGGTTGGCCGACCGGCAGTTCTGCGCGTTGTTGTTCCAGCTGCCGCCCCGTTTCACCCGGTTCGAGCCCGACGTTTTCCGCCGTCTCCCCTTTTCCATGGTTGCCGTTGCGCGCCAGATGCGCCTTCCGCCAGCCGAGCGTGTCGGCGGCCCGGAGGAAGGCGGCGAGCGCCGTCGTCCGCGCCTGGTACGTCCCCTCGTCCCAAAGCCCGCATGCGAGCAGGCGGTCGTACAGCGCGCTCTTCCGCCGGAAGCGCGCGAGGCTCGCCTTCGCCGCGCGGATGCGCCCGGGGAAGACCCGGAACCCGAGGAAATCCATGCCGTGGCGCGTGCGGTTGAGGAAGGGTTCGGCCTTGTACGCCAACCCCAGTTCCTTCTCCAGGAGGTCCCGCACCTCCCCGCGGACGGCCTTCAAGGTGTCGCGGCGGTCCGCGTAGAAGACGAAGTCGTCCATGTAGCGGACGTACCCGAGCTTCTCCCCGCCCCGGCGCTCCCGCACCCGGTCCACCGGGTCCAAAAAGAGGTTGGCGAGGTGTTGGCTTGTGAGGTTGCCGATGGGCAGTCCCCGTCCGGGGGTCGTTTCGTAGGTCGAGACGATTTTCATCAACCACGCAACCACCGCTTCGTCCTTGATTTTGCGCCGGAGCATCGATTCGATTCCCTCGTGGGGAACCGAATCGAAGTACTTCTTCACGTCGCACTTGAGGAAATACCGGAAACGGCGGGCGCACGCCTGCGCGCGGGCAACCGCGGCGAGCTGCCCCTTGCCCTTGCGGCAGGCGAAGGAATCGGCGACGAGCCACTTTTCGACCCACGGCTCGAGCACGTTCATGATCGCGTGGTGCAGGACGCGTTCCCGGAAGGCGGCCGCGCAGATGAGCCGTTCCTTCGGCTCGAAGATGGTGAAGCGCTTGTAGTCGCCCATCGGGAAGGAGCCGTCGAGCAACCCAGCGCGGAGGCGGGAGAGTTCCGCTTCGAGGTTCGCGGCGTAGGCGCGCTGGTCGTCGTGCGCGCGCTTCCCGCGGCTCGCCTTCCAGAAGGCGAGCCGCAGGTTTTCCGGCTCGCAGATGGCGCCGAAGAGGTTTCCCGCGCGCTTCATGCCCCGTCCTCCTCTCCTGCGGAGGGCCATCCCGTCCCCGGCGGGCCGCTGGTAGGGCGAGCCGTCCCCGGCGAGCCGCCGGTAGGGCGAGCCG
>JAFSUH010000199.1 GCA_017445365.1 Kiritimatiellia bacterium
CATCCATGTCGGAAACCCCCACGCGAGCGGACCTCCCGCCAGAAAGGCAAACGCCACGCCGACGGCAATCTTTTCTTTCAGGTGTTTTTCCATGGGAAAGGCTTTCCTGTGGGGGGGGAAACGAAAACTCGATTCCAAGCACACCAATTTCCCTCCTTCCCGTCAAGCGGGAAATTTTTCGACTTACTCGACCATTCCTCTTTCCCTTCCCCCGGAATCCTGTCCATCCTGCAAATCCTGTCCGAAACGCCCTTTTCAATGTTCCCCCGAAGGGGGGGCAATGGTATTCAATGTTCCACCCCGCGGAACTCCCTGCGCGGCGCTTGCACGGAGGGCGCATGCGCGCCACAATGCCCTCCATGCACCGCACCCTCCGCCTTCCGGTTTTCCTTGCCGCGCTTTCCCTTCTCCCCGCCCTCCCCCTCCGCGCCGCCGAGGCTCCCCCCGCCATCGCGATTCCTCCGCGGCTCTCCTTCACCGCCGAGGGCAACGTCCAGGCCGCGTTCGACACCGCCTCCCCCGCCCGCGCCACGCTCCGCTGGGGATTCGCCCGCGACGCGATGACCAACGCCGTCTCCGACGCCGGGGGCACCCACGCGCACGTCCTCTCCTTCCCCCCGCTCCCGCCGGATGCCACCGTCTTCTACGAGGCGGCCGCCTCCGACGGCACTTCCTTCGCCAACTCCTTCACCGCGCCCCCCGCGCGCTCCCCGGACGCCTCCTTCCGCTTCGCCCTCCACGGCGACCTCGAAGGCGGCCTCGAGGACAATCCCGGGCACTTCCCCTACGCCCGCGACGTTTCCCGCGGCATCGTCGCCTTCGCCCCCCGCGTCGTCGTCTCCACCGGCGACCTCGCCGACGAAGCCTACGGCGGCTTCCCCTCCCATCCCCCCTACCTCGCCTGGACGAATTTCATCGAAATCTGCTCGAACGAGTTTTCCTCGATTCCCTTCCTCCCGGCCATCGGCAACCACGATGGCCGCGACCCCGATCCCGACAAGGAAAGCCAGGAATACTCCCGCGACCAGGCGCGCTCCTACTTCCACCGCTTCTTCGCCCTTCCCGAGACGGCGCCCGGCTCCGTCAACCACGTCGCGCGCGTCGGCAACGCCACGTTCGTGTTCCTGAACTCCGACGCGGACATTCCCTCGCAGAAGGATTTCCTCGCCCGCGCGCTCCAAAGCGCCGCGTACGACCCGGCCAACACGTTCGTCTTCGCCATCTTCCACCGCCCGCCGTATTCCACCTCCGGGCACGGCGGCAACGACGAAATCCAGGCCAACTGGTGCCCGCTTTTCACCACCTACGAAACGGACGCGGTTTTCACGGGCCACGTCCACAACTACCAGCGTTTCCAGCCCATCGACGGCGTCCAGTACCTCGTCTCCGGCGGCGCCGGCGGGTATCCCAAAGACTCCGTAGCCGACCCTTCCCTCGCCTTCACCACCACCTGCTTCCACTACGTCACCGCCACCATCGACGGCGCCACCGCTTCCTTCCAGGCCTGCCGCTCCGACCATGACCCCGCCACCAACCCGCAGGTCTTCGACGCCTTTACCCTCACCGCCGACCGCCGCGTCCGCGTCAGCCCCGTCTTCCCCTCCCCCGGCGCCCCCGCCACCGTCACCTACGACCCGACCGGCGGCCCCCTCGCCGCTGCCTCCGCCGTCGCCCTCCACTGGGGCGTGGACGCCTTCGACTCCGCCTCCACCGCCGTCATGGCGCGCCAATCCGACGGCACCTTCGCCGCCACGCTCTCCATTCCCGCTTCGGCCACCAACCGCCTTGCCTTCTGCTTCAAGAACGACCCCGACACCGCCAAGGCCACGATCTGGGACAACAACCACAATCGCGACTGGCAGGCGCTCTTCGACCCGCTCCCCGACCCGCCCGCCGCGCGCCCCGTCCCCTACGCGCCCGTCCATTCCCCCGTCGTCACCGACGACCCGCCGGGGGGTGCCATGAACAACACCGGCCCCGCCGTCGTCGACGCTTTCGATTTCGACACGTCCTTCCCCGTTCTTCCCGCGGCGGACCTGCCCCGCGGCTTCGGCTCGTTCGGCCCGGTTTACGCGAACATCGACGACTCAACCCTCTACCTCGGCGGCAACGCGCTCGATCTCGCCGGGACCAACAACGCCGCCATCCTCTTCGTCGGGCTGGACACCCTTTCCGACGACGCCTGGAACCTCTGGCACAAGTCGTCGCTCCCCAACGCGCTCGACCAGTTGCACAACGTCCGCTTCACCGAACCGATGGACCTCGCCATCGTCCTCGGCGACCAGTACGGCGACAAGACCGCGTACACCAACTTCACCTACGCGGGTCACGACTTCGGCCAGGGCATCTACTACCTCGCCACCAACTCCTCCGCCTTCCTCCCCGTCCCCACCAACGCCGGGGCCCGCCTCTCGCAATTCGCCGACCCTCCCGCCACCGACAAGCGCCCGACCACCGTCTGGGAAGCCGCCTTGCCGCTTTCCTGCCTCGGGGCGGCGGACAATCCGCCCGAGCACCTGCTCCTCTGCGGCGTCATCGTCTCCGACACCACCGCGGAGAGCGACCGCTACCTCTCCCGCTCCGTCCTCGCCGACCGCGCCTGGTCCACGCCCGACGCCTGGGGCAACACCGGGACGAACACCTTGATCCTCCGCCCCCTCCGCGTCGCCCTCCCCGGCGGCCACCAGCTCGGCGACGAAATCCCCAACGCCTACCGCGTCGAGCACTACGGCACCCCCGACGCCCCTCCCGCCGACGCCGACACCGACGGCGACACGATGACGACCTTGGGGGAATACATCGCCGGAACCGACCCCTGCAATTCCAACGCGTTCCTCCGCATCCGCCCGGACGGGACGCTCGACCCGCCGCCGCCCGCCGACCGCACCGTCGCAACGGAATTCGCGACGAATCTCCTTGACCGCCCCGTCGTCTGGACCTCCCCGGCCCCCGACCCCGCCACCGTTCCGGGTCCCCTTTTCCTCCGCGCCCGCGTCACGATTCCCTGATTCCGCCGCGCGCGACGGCGTTTTGCCAATGTTCGGCAAAATTGCCCTGGTTTTGCCGAACATTGGCAAACCGGAATCCGCGCGCCAAGGTTGACGGGCGGCCTCCTTCCCGCCATCCACCCCGTCCGCCGCCTATCTCCCGCGCGGGCAGATGACGCGGACGGCCCGCGGAAGGTTTGCGATTTCCTGCACCGGGGAGACCGGCGCCTTCTCGCCGTCCAGCGTCCACGGGATGGCGGGGTCCGATTCGAAGACGAATCGCGACGCGCGGACGAAGGTGACGAAGGGCGAATCTTCGTACTTGCGGGCGCGGACATCCGCGAGCAACCGCGCCAAGGCCCCCGGACCCGGCGGGAAGGGAATCAGGATGGACTCGAAAAGCCCGTCGCTCGCATGGACCTGGTCGTCGTCCAGCTTGAGCACCCCGCCGCCGAGGATGGTGGAATTGCAGACGGTGCCGAAAAGGTAGTCGTCCTCCCACGTCCGCCCGTTGGCGGTCACTTTCACGTGCAGGGGCCGCACGTCGGCCAGGGAGCGGATGCCTTCCAGAACGTAGGCGGCGTGGCCCAAAATGTTTTTCGCGGTCTGCGGGGTGGAATGGGAAACGGCGGCGAAAAGGCCGAAGGACGCCGTGTACGTGAAACAGCGGTCCGGCGAAAAAAGCCCCACGTCCAAATCCCGCGGCGAACCGCTCGCGACGTCCCGGCAGGCCTGGAGCATGTCCGTGCTCAACCCGAAGCCCGCGGCGAAGTCGTTGGTGCTGCCCGCGGGGATGTACCCGACCGGGGTCGCGTGCCCGCCCGCCAGAAGCCCGGAGATGACCTCGTTGAGCGTCCCGTCGCCCCCGCAGGCCGCGACGATGTCCGCTTCCCCGCCGAGGTCGCGGGCGACGGCTTCGGCGTCGCCGCGGCGGCGGGTCAGGAAGACGGACGGGAGGAACCCCGCTTCGTTGAAAATGCCGAGGAAATCCGGGAGGAGGCGGCGGGCCTGCCGGGTGCCGGAGGCGGGATTGGCGATCAGGAGGAGTTTGCGCACGGGGGATGTCCTGTTGCGGGGAATGGCGGCGGGTTCTCCCTCCCATCCTCCCCCGTCCCCCCGCCCTCCGTCAAGGCGCCGCGGCCGCGCATTTTTCGTTTGTCAAGGCGCGGGCGCGACCGCATACTTTTCGCATGAAATACGGTCTTCGGCTTCTCCTCGTTCCCGCCCTTTTCCTCCTTTCCGCCGCCACGGCCCCCGCCGTCGCCCCCGAAACGGCCCGCGCCTTCCATTCCCTCCCCGACCGCACCCCGGACTCCCTCTCCGTCCCCGGCATGGACCGCCATTTCTTCGAACCCGCCGGCACCGGCATGACCGTCCACACGGGCGAGGCCGTCACGCTGTTCATCCTCACCGACCGCGGGTTCGCCCGCGGCGCGGAGGAGCAGATTTACGTCCGCTGGTGGGATGGCTACGTCACCCACTGGGTCATGGGCTTCTGGGTCCGGAACGTCACCGCCGGGGAAGCCGCGGCCGTCCTCCCGTCTTACGAGGGCGTCGCCGACCCCGCGGAACTGCTGGACGTCTGGCAGGTCGAAATCCCCTCGTGGATGACCCAGCCCGGCGACAACTACTACGCGATACAGCTGAAGGCCTACGCCCCCGGCGGCGCGGAAGCCCGCTACATCCTCGCCCGCGCCGCCGGCGACTTCACCGCCACCAACCGCGTCGGCCAGATTTTCTCCGCCAGCGAGGAAATCCAGGAGCAGGACTGGAAGGTGACGGTCCTCCCCAACTAGCGCGCGGCCCATGAGCGAACCCGCCACGATCACCGTCACGCTGGACGACGGCCGCGTCCTCTCCGTCCCCGACAGGACCCGCGTGGGGAGCCTCCTGCCCGCGCCCGCGGACCCGGCGACGGGCCTGCCGTACCTCGGCGCCCTCGTGGACCACGAGCTGGTCACCTTCTCCTTCAAGCTCTACACGGACGCGCGCGTTTCCTTCGTCACCGTCGCGGACAAGACCGGCTGGCGGATGTATGTGAGAAGCCTCACGCTCCTCCTCGCGAAAACCCTCCGCGACCTGTTCCCCGACGCGGTCTTCACCGTGGACCACTCCCTCGGAAGCGATCTTTACTGCGACTTCGCGCGCAACGGCCGCGCGGGCCTCTCCGACGCGGACGCGGAAACCCTCCGCACCGCCCTCCGCGCCGCCGTCGCGGCGGACAGGCCCATCCGCCGCGTCCGCCTGCCGTACGCCAAGGCGCGCGAAGTCTTCCGCGACCAGCCCGACAAGCTGGGCCTGCTCGATTTCCTCAACACGCCGAAGGTGACGACCTACTGCCTCGACGGGTTCCACGACCTCGCGACGGGGCCGATGACCTCCTCCACCGGGTGCCTGGCCTCGTTCGGCATCCTGCCGTACGCCGACGGCTTCGTCCTGCGCCTGCCGCGGCGCGACACCGCTCCGGAAATCCCGCCGTTCAAGCCGATCCGCGTGCTCACGGACGTCTTCCGCGAGTACAACCGCTGGGGCCGCATCCTCGGGGTCGAGACCGTGGGCGACTTGAACCGCATCGTTTCTTCCGGCGGCATCCGCGACTTCATCAAGGTCAACGAGTCGCTGCACGAAAAGAAGATCGCGCAAATCGCCGACCGCATCGCGGAACGGAAGGGCGTCCGGTGCATCCTGATCGCCGGGCCTTCCAGCTCGGGGAAGACGACCTTCGCCCGGCGGCTCGCCATCCAGCTGCGCGTGAACGGCTTGCGGCCGGTGACGATGGGCACCGACGACTACTTCGTGGACCGCGCGCACACGCCGCGTTCGGCCGACGGCGGCTACGACTTCGAGCACATCCAGGCCGTGGACATCGCCCGGCTCAACCGCGACCTCACCGACCTGAGCGAGGGCCGCGAAATCCGCGTGCCGACCTTCGATTTCAAGACGGGCCAGCGCGTCTATACCGGCAAAACCCTCCGCCTCGCCCCCGACGAGGTGCTGGTGCTGGAAGGCATCCACTCGCTCAACCCGGAGCTCACCCCGGCCGTCCCGCAGGAGAAGAAATTCCTGATTTACATTTCCGCCTTGACGCAGCTCAACCTCGACCGGCACAACCGCATTCCCACTTCGGACAACCGGCTGCTGCGGCGCATCGTCCGGGACTACGCGTACCGCGGACACAGCGTCCTCGCGACGCTTTCGATGTGGCCGAACGTGGGCGCGGGCGAGGAGAAGTGGATTTTCCCGTTCCAGGACAACGCCGACGCGGTGTTCAACACGGCGCTCGACTACGAGCTGGGGGTGCTCGCGCACCACGCGCTTCCGTTGCTCCGCGGCGTCAAGCCCGGCGACCCGAACTTCCCGGAAGCCTTGCGGATGCTGCGCTTCCTCGACCTGTTCCTTCCGATTTCCGACGCCCTCCCGCCGCCGACCTCGATTTTGCGGGAATTCATCGGCGGCTCGTCCTTCGACTACTGAGGGCCGTCCGGCGCGTTGCCGATGTTCGGCAAAAACGGCCCGGTTTTGCCGGACATTGGCAAATCCATCCGCCGCGCGCGGCAAACATTTTGCCAATGTTTGGCAAATTCCGCGTGATTTTGCCAAGCATCGGCAAAACCGCCCGAAGGCGGGACCGGGGCCACGCGAGGGGTCCCCCAGAAGCTTGCTTCCCGGGGGGGGGTGGAAGCGGAGGCCCCGGAAAGCAACGGGCCGAAGGGCCCTTTGCCAAACATTGGCGAAACGGACTTTTCAGTTTTGCCGTTTCGCGCGGACGACGGAGGCGGGAACGGCTTCGAGGAGAAGCAGGAGGAAGGCCGCGAGGGCGAAGACGGCGTACCGCTCCTCGCGCACTTCCGCGATGCGGCTTTCCCTTTCGCCGCGCTTGAGGCCTTCCAGGCAATCCGCGACGATGCGCTCCACCCCCGTGTCCCCCGCCGCGGCCCGCGCGTACGTCCCGCCGGTCGCGAGCGCCAGCGCCTTGAGCGGCCCTTCGTCGAGCCGCGTCTTGACCACCGCGCCCTTCCGGTCCTTGAAGTACCCGCCGTCCCCCTCGCCGGGCAAAAGCTCCCCTTCCGCCGTCCCGATGCCCACCGCGCAGACGCGTATCCCGCGCGCCTTCAACGTTTCGATGCGGTTGGTCGCCCCGCCCGCCAGGTCCTCGCCGTCGGTGATGAGGAGAATCACCTTGTCGGACTCCTCCCCGGCCGATTCTTCGTCCTCCTTCTCCGGGAAGGCTTGCTCCAGCGCCACGTCGATGGCCCTCCCCACGTCCGTCCCCCCGCGCGGAATCATCCCCACGTGCGCGTCGTCGGCGAACATCGCCACCGCCGCGTAATCCGCCGTCGGCGGGCAGGTCATCACCGCGCCGCCCGCGAAGGGCACCAGCCCCACCCGGTCGCCGCGGAGCTTGCCGAGCAAATCGTGGATGCCCCACTTCGCCTGCTGGAGGCGGCTCGGCGGCGCGTCGGGCGCGAGCATCGAGCGCGACGTGTCAAGCAAAATCACCAAATCGAGGCCCCGGTTGCGCACTTCGACCCAATGGACGCCCCACTGCGGCCGCGCGAGCGCGACGACGAGGAGCCCCAAGGCCGCGAGCCGCAGGGCCAGCCGCCCGGCGCGGGCGCCCGGGCGGTATCCCGGCGTCCGCTCCTCCGGGGCGAAGGCGCCGGCGAGGACGCGCAGTTTCTCCGCCCGCCGGCGCGAGAACGACCAGACGGCGAGGCTTCCCGCCAGCCACAGCGGCAGGCCGAAGAGGAGGACGCCGGGCAACGCGAAGGTCATGCCGGAAGCGCCTCCAGACGCGTGGCGGAGAGGACGGTACCGGCGGCGAGCAACGCGAGAGCGGCGGCGAGCCAGGGGTGGAAGCGGTCGGAAAACCGCGTGAACTCGTGCATTTCGACGGGCGTGGTCTCGAGCGAATCGATTTCTTCGTACACTTTTTCGAGCGTGGCGAGATCCTGGGCGCGGAAGTACCTGCCGCCGGTCTTTTCCGCGACGGCCGAAAGCGTCGCCTCGTCGATTTCCGCCGGGCGGGAGAGGACCAGGCCGAAGAACCCGCGCTCGCGCACCTCCTCCGCCTGGGCGCCGACGGTGTAGATGCGGATGCCGAGCGCCGCCGCGGCTTCCGCGGCTTCCGCGGGCGAAAGGGTCCCGGCGGTCTGCATGCCGTCGGTGAGAAGGACGACGAGCTTCGTTTTCGCCTCGCTTTCGCGCAGGCGGTTGACGGCGCTGGCCAGCGCGTCGCCGATGGCGGTTCCGTCCTCGAGCATCCCGGTCTGGAGCACGTCGAGCTGCCCGGCGAGCCACGCGTGGTCGCTCGAAAGCGGGGAAAGCACGTACGGGAGGGCGGCGAAGGCGATGACGGCGAGGCGGTCGTCCTTGCGCGCGGCGACGAAGCGGCGGAGGACTTCCTTGGCCGCGTCGAGGCGGGTCATCCGGTGGGCGGGGGTGGAGAAGTCGGTCTCGTTCATGGAGGTGGAAGTGTCCACCAGAAGCACGATGTCGTGGCCCTCGGTTTCGATCTTGTTTTCGGCGAAGCCGCGCGCGGGGCGGGCAAGGGCGACGGCGAGGCAGGCGCAGCCGAGGGCGAAGCAGGCGGCGGGAAGGAAGCGGAGGCGGAGAGGCCAGGTGCGTGGCAGGGCGGCGGGGGCGGCGCGGCGCGGGAACCGCAGGGCGGCATGCCGCTTCCGGGCGAAGCGGAGGAAGACCGCGCCGGGGACGAGGAGGAGAAGAAGGAGGAACCAGGGGTGGAGCAGCACCATGCCTTCGACAATACCCCTCCCGTTCCCGCATTCAAGCCGCAATCCGCTTTCCGCGCCCGCCGTTGATTCCGCGGGCGGCAAACGGGGCCGCACGCCTTGCGCGCGGGACCGCGACGGGGTAGAATCCGGCTTTCTTTCCACCCCGAAAGGAGTCTCCCATGGGCCAGCTCGAAGAAACCAACGTCCTCCAGCTCGATTTCACCAAACTCGCCAAGGTCGCCGCCGCCTGCCCCGACGTCATCCCCGTCGCCGTCCAGAACGCCGACACGAAGGAAGTCATCCTCCTGGCGTACGTCAACCGCGCCGCCCTCGACAAGGCCGTCGAAACCCGCACCGCCGTCTTCTGGAGCACCTCCCGCAACGAGCTCTGGATCAAGGGCGCCACGAGCGGCGAAACCTTCGAGCTGCTGCACGTCCGCGTCAACTGCGAGCAGAATTCGCTTCTCTACGTCGTCCGCCCGCGCCGCGGCGGCATCTGCCACACCAGGAACGCCTCCGGCGCCCCCCGCGACTGCTTCTACCGCGAACTCGATTTCGCCACCGGCGGGCTCGTCAACCTCGACCCGTAGCCCCCCATGACCGACCCCGCCCCCGTCCCCCGCGCCGCCCTCTGGCGCCTCGCCGCCGTCGGCCTGGTCGCGCTGGCCCTCCTGGGTCTCCTCTCCGTCCTGCTCGTCGCCCGGCCGAAAATCGTCGTTCCCGCCGCGTTGCCCGGGGCCGGGAGCGAAGTGGAAACCGCCCTCGCCGCCGCGGGCGACGTGCTCGCGGAAGGCACCGAACCCCTGCCGGAAGGTCCGGGCTCGACCGCGGAAGGCGGCATCCTCTTCCCCGCGGCCGAGGACCCGATTCTCGCGGGCGAAGCCGACTTCGCCGAAACCCTCGCCGCCTTCCGCGAAGGGCAGGACGCCATGCGCCGGGGGGATTTCGCCGCGGCGGAACCGGCCCTCCTCAAGGTGCTTGCCCGCGCGCCGGACAACGCGGCGGCGGCGCGGACGCTCGGAACGCTGTACCTGCAACGCGGCCAGTTCGCCCACGCGGCGGCGCTTTTCGAGCAATCCTTCCGGAGCGAGCCGTACAACGCGGAAACCCTCGTCGCCCTGTCGATGCTTTCGTTGCAGGTGCGCGACTTCGACCGCTCGTTGGAGCTGATCAATCTCGCCCTGCGCCTGTATCCCGGATACGGCCCGGCGGCCATCCAGCGCTGCCTCGTCCTGCTGGCGATGGAAGACCCCGGCGCGGAAACGGCCTTCCGCGAAGCCATCGAAGCGATGCCACGGGTGCCGTCCCTGCGCAACAACCTCGCGGTGCTCCTCATCCGCCGCGGGGAACGGGAGGAAGCGCGCGAACAGCTTTCGCAGGCGCTCGCGCTCGCCCCGAACGACGAAAGCGCCGCCTTCAACTACGCGCTTTCCCTCTTCCTCGACGGCAATGTCGAAGAGGGCGTCGCGTGGCTCGGCAAGGTGCTGCCGCGCGTGTCGCAGGCGCGGCGCAACGAGCTTCTGCGCGACCCGGACCTCGCGCCGTACTTGGGCGATCCGGCCGTGCAGGCGTTCCTCCGCACGCTCGACCCCGCCCCGGAGAAACCCGCGGAACCGTGACCGGGAGCATGGCGTGAAACTGGCCTACCGCTACCTCTTCGGCAACTTCATCCGCCCGTGGGCGTACGTCTTCGCGGGCTTCTGCATCGTGGCGGTGCTGGTGGACCTCTTCGGCACGTTCGGCGACTTCATGGAGACGGGGACGGGCGCGGGGAACGTCCTGGCGTACTACGCGGTGCTGCTTCCGACGTATTTCCCGTACATCTTCCCGATTTCGGTGTTGCTGGCCCTGCTCTACGCGCTCTGGAGCCTCGGGAAGAACTCCGAAATCATCGCCCTGCGCGCGTGCGGGTTTTCGATGTGGCAGATCGCGAGCCCCTTCGTCGCGGCGGGGCTCGCCGCCTCCCTGATCCTCCTCGCCGTCAACGAGGCCTTCAACCCGTTCGCGTCGTACTGGACGCGGCAGTTCCGCGAGGCGCAGGGCGAGGACGGCGGCGGATACCTCGCGCACAACCTGACCCACAAGAACGTCGCGGGCCACCGCCTCTGGACCACCGCGAGCCTCGACGTGCGCGCGAGCGAGGGCTACGCGATGGAGGGCGTGGACCTCTTCCAGCAGCGGCCGGACGGCAGCGACGAGTACCGCCTGCACGCGGCGAAGGCGCGCTGGATGGAGAACGGCTACTGGTGGTTCGGCGGGGCGACCATCCGCTACTACGACGCTTCCAACAACCCGACCGGCCCGGCGGAGAGCGCCAGCTACTTCGACACCGCGGAAATCACCGAGCGGCCGGCGGACTTCATCGAGGAAATCAAGGACCCGGACAACAGCGAGCTTTCGGCGCGCGACATCTGGAAGTTCCTCGCGACGCACGACGTTTCGGAAGACGCGCGGACGCGGCGGATGGTGGACTTCCACAGCCGCCTCGCGGCGCCGTGGATGTGCCTGATCGCGGTGCTGCTGGGCATCCCGTTCGGCATGCGGACGGCGCGCCGCGGGATGGGCATCGGCATCGTGATGGCGCTTCTCACCTTCTTCGGCTACTACGTTTTCATGGCGATGGGGCTTGCCCTGGGCAAGGACCGGGCGATCTACGCGTGGATCGACCGCACCTTCTCCGACCCGCCGCTCGCGCTGGAAGCGCTGGCCTTCCTCGCGGGCTGGTTCCCGGCGATCTTCTTCCTCTGCCTCGCCTTTTTCCTCCTCCGCCGCCAGCAATAGGGGTCGCGGACCCGTTGCTTGCGGCGCTCCCGCTTGGGACACCCTTGGGACAAGTTTCGCGGCAATTCTCCGCGTGCCGCCGTTTTATCGACAAGTGTTCCCTGACTCCGCCGCAAACGCCAATTATTGTTTGTTCGGGAAAAAACGTTCGATGCGGGGCAAAAGACGCATGTACAAATCGTAGAGAATGGGATTCTTCCGGAATCCCAATGCAAACAAATCGTCACCATTCCCTTCCAGCACTTGTTCCACCATGGAAGCCAATCCATGGCGTTGGAACAACCCGTCCACGAAAGCATCCACAACTCCTTTGTCCTGCCAGTAATGCAATATCCAGCCGGGGACGGTAAGAATGCGCGTACGCTTTGCCAAGAGTGTTCCCGCAACCAGTTGGTCTATGGGCCGGATTGGATATTTTGAAAAGATGGTTCGGACGGTATCTCGGATTTGCCGGAGGACGGAGAGATTGTCACGATGGACCCCGAAGAGTCCAGAATTGTACATAGGCGTACAGGAGGTAAAGTCAGGAAATTCTGCATCGGCAACGAGTGCAGAGAAATCGGAACGACGCCCAAGACGGTATTCACATTTTTGCATGAGGGAGGTGGTGGATACCAGTTGTTTGATGAGTGATGGAAGCGGGCGCAGAAGTACCGTGTCTCCATCAAAAAAAAGAAAAGAATCAGTTTGAAGTCGGAATATTTCTGTCTTGGGGGCCAATCCGTATCCACCGGCGGCGTGAATCCAACTAGAAATCTCGGTCGATGAAAGCGGGCGAAAGGAAAGTAAGTTTTGGAAGGCAGCATAAAATTCCGGTTCATCCGTTACCAATTCAAGCGGACACGGCAGTTTGCCACCGTGAACATGAAGACAGGATAGAATGGAATAGGCCGTGCGGCGGTGGATCCGTTCGCTGGAATAGGCGATGTAGAGAATTTTCATGACTGTTACACCCTATTCTTGCAGATGTCACGACGTGGGGATGCCCATTTTGGGAAGAAAATCATGTAAAGAAAGATAGCGTAGAACAAACGAAAAGGAAGAGAAATTCCATTCGTCCGTTCAGAAAATGTCCGCCACCTTCCCCCATCCTGCAACACGGCCGTCCGCGCCATACTGCGCTTGCAAATCGCCCGGTTGGCAAGGAAGGCAAACAATTCCTCTCTGCTTTTGTCTGGCCGGCCTTTCCGTTTCTTGCCCCAATACATTGCAAATTTGTGTAGACATGAAACCGGCCGGCGGGGGACGCCGGCCAGTGAGTGGGGAAAACGGAGCGGGGTTCGTTACCCGTTCTGCTCGGCGAAGAGGACGGTGACGTCCGGGTGGTTCTGGAGAATCGACGCGGGCAGGCGCGGCGTGACCGGCCCCTGCACGGCCGCTTCCAGCACGGCGCGCTTTCCTTCGCCCGCCGCGATGAGGATGATCGACTTCGCCCCCATGATCGCGTCCATCCCCATCGTGATCGCCCGGCGCGGCACTTCCGCTTCCGAGGCGAAGAAGCGCGCGTTCGCTTCGATGGTGCTGGGGTCGAGATCGACCAGGTGCGTGGGCCCGACGAATTCGTCCGCGGGCTCGTTGAAGCCGATGTGCCCGTCCGGGCCGATGCCGAGCAGCTGCACGTCCTGTCCGCCCAGGGACTTGACGAGCGCGTCGTACCGCGCGCATTCCGCGTCCGGGTCGGCGGCGACGCCGCTCGGCACCGCCGTGCGCGCCTTGTCGATGTTGACGCGGTCGAAGAGGTGCTCGTCCATGAAATAGCGATAACTCTGCGGGTGGGTGCCGTCGAGCCCGAGGTACTCGTCGAGGTTGACGGACGACGCGCGCGAGAAGTCGAGTCCTTCCTCGCGGCAGAGGCGGGCGAGTTCGTCGTAGGTGCCGATGGGGGTGGACCCGGTGGCGAGCCCGAGCACGGCCGCGGGGTTGGCGCGGAGGATGGCGGCAATCATGCCCGCGGCGATGGCAGACATTTCCTGGTAGGCGGGAACGGTACGGATTTGCATGTTTTTCTCCGGGGGGTGTGTTTCAAAAAAACGGTTGCTAGAAGCGCCAGACGATGCCGAGGGAAACAGTCAGGTTCTCGAGTTCGATGCCGGCGAAGGGGGCGTCCTTGCCGTCATCCTTGTCCTTCTTGGAGTTTTTCGCCGGCTTTTCTTCCTCTTCTTCGTCTTCCTCCGCGACGTCTTCTCCGTCTTCGCCGGCATCGCGCACCTTGGTCTTGGCCTCCGCAAACGCATAGCGCGACCAATCGACGGAAGCCGCGAGGCAGCAATGCGGGGTGAGGGCCCATTCGGCGCGCGCGCCCAAGCCGTAGGCGACGTCCTCGAACCAATCCCGGTCGGTCCGGTTTTCGGCGATATAGTGGTTCGCGATGCGCTTTTCGTGGTCCTTGGCGCGATACACCGGCGCGAACCGCCCGTACGCGGAAAGCCGGAAACGCCGTCCGAGGAGACAGGAGCCGCCGAGGCCGAAGTAGGCCTGGACGCAGTCCAACTCGTATTCGATGCTCTTGCCGGACATTTCGGTTCGGATTCCGCCGTTTCCGGAATCGGTGCGCCAGCCGTTCTCCGCCTCCCACTCGTAGCGGTCCAGCCGGAACCCGGCGAACGGAAAGAGCGCGAACGCGCTGTCACCGTCGAGGAGGTCGAACGCGACGTTGCCGTCCGCGACGAGGGCGGTGGTGACCGTCGCATCGCTCCGGGAACAAGCGTTCGCTCCGTTCGCGGGCGTTGCGCGCGCATCGGGAGTGTCGCCCACCAGCCAATCCCATTCTTCCATCACGCCGGAGCCGCCGAGGCCCGCCCCGGCCCAGATGCCGCCGTTGAAACTGACCCGCCAGGTGCGGATGGACCCGGCCCCGCCGACGAGGAAGACGTTCTTCAAATCCCAATCGAGCCGGGACATCCGGTGGCGGTTGGAACCGGAACCGGCCAGGGTCTCCGGATATGCGCCCCTGGCGAAGACCTGTTCGCGGGCCCGTCCGGAAAGCCAGGCGGCGTCGGCCGCAACGGCGATAGTGACGTCGTCGCCGTTCACGGCGTTCGGGAACGGGAAAAGTCCGGCGGACGCGGAAGAAACGGAAAGCGCCGCGAAGGAAGCGAGCAGGAATGCACGGAAGGATTTTCTCATGGAAACCATTGGGCAAGGATGTCCTGATATCATGCGCCGATTCCCCACCGTTTGGCAAGCACGCCGCGGCGGATTCCGCTTCCCGCTTGCCAAGCAGAAGGAAATGCGCTAGAAACGAACACACTTTTGGCCGGGGCGTAGCGCAGCCTGGTAGCGCGTTTGCTTGGGGTGCAAAAGGTCCCGGGTCCAAATCCCGGCGCCCCGACCAACTCTTTCCCCCCTGTTTTGCAGGGGTTTTTGCTTTTTACATTTTCCCCTTGACGGGACTTTTCTCGCGTTTCCGCCCGGAAACGGCCATTTTCGGGCCCCCAAAAGCGGGCAAAATCAGGGGCGGAATTTGTTCTCTCTTTGGCCTTCCCACGAAGTTTCCAAGGGAATTGGAAACCTTTTGCGGGGTCGTTCCCGGGGCTTTCTGCGCGGTTGCGTCCGTCCGGTGTCCACCGATCGAAGCCAATCATTTGCAAATGCGTTGTTGTTTTTGCAATTTTTGCCGCATTTTGCCCATCGATGACGGCGCCATCCTGTTGCATGCCGCGGCACCGGTTGGACTTCCGCTCCCGGCAACCCGGCGGACAGGGGGCGGAAGTTGGTGTCACGTTCCATGCCACGGGGCGATTGCATCCCGGCCTTGCCCGGCGCCCCCCCCTTTGGGCTTGCCAAGTGGGCAAGGTTTTTCCATCGTCCCCCGTGTACCCGAATCCCGGAGATTCCATGCATCCCGTCCACCGCCCCGCCGCCATCCTGGTCCTTTCCGCCTTCGTCCTCTCCGCGCGGGCCGTTCCCGTCCCGCCCTCCGCAACCCGCCCCGACGACCGTCCGTCCGCGCCCGCCATCGTCGCCCGGGCCGAAGTGCGCGGCATCGCGCCGCTCATCGACATGGCCGAACGCATTGCCGGGGCCGAGAGCCTCCCGCCCGGACAGCTCCGCGACATGGTTTCCGCGATGGTTGGCCTCGACCCGGTCGCCCTCCTCGGGGAAGGCCCCGAGCCGTTGCGTTCGATTATCTACGCCGTGCCCGGCGTCGGCGAACCCGGCCTCCTCCTCGACGTTCCCGCCGCGGACGGCGACCTCCCCGCCTTCTTCGCCAAGCTCGCCGGCATCCGCTGGGCGGAGCAGCCGATTCCCGAAAAACACGCGGCCAAACTGCCCGGAGGCTCGCACCTCTTCCGCGCCCCCGGCGCCGGAAGCGACCCCCTCGTACTCGCCATCCCCCATGGCGCGCGCGTCGCCCTCCTTCCCCTCGCGCAACGCGGCGGCCTGCGTCCCGCGCAGGTTCCCGAGGTCCTCGCCGCCGCCACGCCGATTGCCTCCGAAGGCACGGTCGCCTTCGCCGCCGACATGGACGCGCTTGTACCGCTCCTCCCGCAGGATGGAAACGGCGACGCGCTTGCCGCGGCTTCCGGCATCCCGCCGCTTCCCGGCCTCCCGGACATCTTCGGAAGCTTGCCCGTCCGGGAACTCGAATTCGCCTTCGGGCTCGACGGGGCGGATTGCCTCCGCATCGCATACGCCGCCACCCCGCGCGAAGGCACCCTCGAAGCCCGCCTCGCCTCCGGTATCGGCGCACCCGCGCCGCTTGCCAACGCGATTTTTTTCCCCGACGCACTCCTGGCAATCGCCCAACGCGCGCCCCTCGCCGCCGCGAGCGAAGCGGACTGGCTCGCATCGTGGCGCCACCACCTTTCGTGGAATCCCCTCTGGGCGGAGGCCGATTCCGACGCACGCGCGTTCGTCGACCGTTTCGCGTCCCTCTGCGCGAAACAGGCCGCCGCCTTCGCCCGCCTCGCGCCCTCCGGCGCTTCCTTCGCGCTGTTTCCGGCGAACGGAGCGAAACGCTGCCCATGGGCGTTTTGCGCGCCCCATCCCGACGCCGCGGCCTTCCTGGATTCCCTGCCCGGCCTCGTGAAAGACGCCTTCTCCGATAACTTCCTCGACCTTGCCAAAACCGCCGCCGCATCCGATGACGACTTCGACGCGGAAGGCTTTGCCAAGGCCGAGGCGCTGGATTTCCGCATCGAACCCGCGGGCAAGCGGAAAATACGGGACACCGAGGTCCGCAGGTTCGCCGTGCGTTTCACCGATTCGGACGGACGCGACTGGACGCTGGCATCCTTCGACGCGCTGTCCGCGGGCGGCATGCTGCTCGTCGCCAATCTCGACGAACCGGTTCTCGCGGACATCGCAGCCGATCTGGCCCGCGGCGAAACCGTGCGCGCGCCGCTCGCGGAACTGCCCGCCTTCCGGCATGCATACGGCGCGCCCCCGCCACCCGACGCCGCTACCGCCGTCGTCCGGCTCGTCCCCGCCGTGCAAACCGTTTGCCGTGCATTCAAGGCCCGCATCGGGGAACTCGAGGCCGGACAAAAAGCGCTCGACGACGCCGAGGGCAAAACGGAAGAGGACGGGGGAGAAGGGGACGACGGTTCCTTTCCCGCCGGCGCGACCGCGCTGCTGGAGGCGGACGACCTGCCGGATTGCGCCATCGCCGCCACCCAGCGGTACAACCCGGAAACCGGCCGCAGCGAATGCACCGTCGCCATCCGCTTCGCCGAACTGCGCGCGCTCCACGACCGCCTCTCGCCGCTTTTCGCCGGTGGCGGGGAAGACGCCGACGGGGATGAAGACGGCGAAGAGGACGGCGACGACCTCTTCTCCGACTGGTAGGACGCATGCTCGGATCGCATGGCCGCACGGGGATGCCACCCCTTCGCGGACAAGGGCGTGGCGCTTTCCGAGACGCCCTGCATGGCTTCCCGGTTCTTTCTCCGTCCGAGCCGTCGAAGAACGGGGGATTCCATTTGCCTTTCTCCGCGCCCTCGCGAGCGGAGGCAAGGTCGGCCCAAACGGCGAAGCGCCCGGCGACCCCCTGCGCCTGAAGCCGTTTTTGCCAATGCCCCGTTCCGCGGGGCCGTGAACCGTTCCAAGAATCGCGATGGGCGCAATCCATGCGTCCGCGAAACAATCGAATCAGCCCTGTGCGCCGGGTGCCGCCGCACTTCCGGCCAAAATGACTCCCGCCCCGGCGGAGAGATATCTTTCGACATCGATCAACGCGCGGGAACGGGGGATGCCTTCGACTGCACGCCGACTCCCGATGCGGGATCCGGGATGTCCAGCGTTGCCGTTTCCCCGCGCGGCACCGACGGAACCTCCAGACGCCCTTCCGCCGTGAAACGCCCGCGGCGGTACGCCAGCCGGAAATGCAACCCCGGACGGGCGGGCAAGGCCACCGGTCGCGAAGTTTCGCCGCGCTTGACCGTCACGGGTTTGCCGAAGGTCCGGCCCGTGGCATCCGCCAGCGTCGCTTCCGCGTCCATCATCCCGCGGAGGTTCCGCAAGGCCACCTGCGGCGGTCCCTTCGGAACCAGACGCAGTTTCACGGAGGCCGTCGCGCCCGGCTCCATCGCCTGCAACGAAACCGGCTCGCACCGCCAATCCCCCTCCGCCGTTCCCTCCAGCACGCACCGTTTGCCCGCGGGGACCGTCACTTTCGCCGTTTTGCCCGGCAGGACAGTCACTTCGGCGGGGGTCTGCATCCCGTGCAAGCGCACCGCGACGGAACCGCTATTCAGGACGGAGACTTCCGGGTCCGCCTTCCACTCCGCCCGCAACACCACGTTGCTGCTGTCTCCGCAGAAGAGGCCCGGGATTTCCCGCCGGCCCGGCTTGTGGAAGCGGGACCGGAAGCGGTACGACAGCGACAGCGCCTCGTGCGCGGGAACCGGAATCCCCACGCCCGTCTCGCCCCCCTGCAAGGAAAGTTTCGTCCGGCTTCCCCGTTTTCCCCCGCCGAGCGGTTCCACGGTCACGTCCACCGGCATCATTTCGGGATTGTTGAACACCAGCGTCGGCTGCGCCTTCCGCACGGCACCGAAACGGATGTGTCCCGGGGAAACCATCCGCGCGGAGACCTCCCAATCCTTCGCGTTCGCGTCCGGGGGCGCGGGATTGCCGTTCAACCGCGGCGCCTCGCCCGGACGCATCGCAAGGCACAGCATCGCTTTCCCGCCGGGCGGCAGCGCATGCGTTCTGGTCCCCTCCCCGGTTCCGACCGAAGCGGACACCGCGATTTCCGCGGCGTTTTCAAGCAAATTCGTCGAAAAGAGCAGATCGGAACCGTTCTCCGGCGCCGACCGCAGCACGAACCAGACCGGCGTCCCGCCGGAGGAGGGGAAGGACCAGGGAAGCGCCCGTTCCGCCGTGCCGCCGCGCTTCCCCGCCGGCGCATAGGCAATCCGGACCCTCATGCCGGCCGGGAACGCCCCTTCCGCGCGTTGGTTCCCCTCCAGCCGGATCGGCAACGGCCGCTCGAAGACATCCGGCACGTCCTTTCCCTCCGCGTCCGTGATCCGCAGGATTTCCAGGGCTTGTCCGTCCCCGGCGGAAAAGATTCCCGGCAGGGCCGTCGGCCATTCGGCCCCGAAAACTTCCCGGTACCACGATTGCATTCCCCGGTCCGCGGAGAGACCGCGCATCGGCCCTCTCCGCACGCACCGGTCGAAGGCGCGTTTCGCGTTGCGGAAAGCGGCCTCGTATTTCGTTCCCGGGAATCCCGCCACCATGCTCTCGCCGCCGAAAAGCGTCCGCACGGTCTGCAGCGCTTCCGCCAGCCCCGAACGGCAGGCCGCCGCGTTTGTTCTGGCGAGAGCGTCCATGCGCGCCTCGAACCGCGCGGAGAAGGTCTTCCAGCTCGCCAGGTGGAACCGCTCCACGGCCGCAACCTCAGGACGGACCGGCTCCTTGAGCTCGAGTTCGCACCGCCGCCATCCCGGCGAAAGCGCCACGACGGCCGCCGACGGTTTCCAGGGCGTGCCGGGCGCAGGCGCGCCGGTACCCGTCCAAACGCCGTCGCCCTTGCGGATGCCCGCGGCCCGGAACAGGGTTTCCGCTTCCCGCGGGAGCGTGACGACCGCCGTTCCCTTGCTCCGGGCCACGTCGGAACGCTCCGCGAACACTTCGAGGACGAAGGCGCCCTCCCGCCCGATGCCGATCATAGCGCCGTGCGCCGTTGCCGCGAACGCAAGCGCCAGCACAACCGCCATCCATCCGTTTTTTGCTTTCCGTTCCATGCCGTTCCTCCGTCGGGTTCCGTTGTCCATTTCAATAGTTCTCCAAAAATTCTTTCCAGTTGCGGCTCTTCTTCGTCGTTTCCACGATGTGCCGCCACGGTCCGTCCGCATCCAGTGTTTTGCCAACCGTGCGTTTCCAATCCTCAAAGCCGCGGTCGGTGCCATCCATCAACTTGTCTGCAGTCCGGTCCACTGCGCGAGCGCTTGTTTGCGCCTGCGAAAGTGCTCTCTCGCACTGGAGAACCAACTCGTCCCGGCCGTGGTCGTTCTCGGTGCTCCCCTTCCATTCCTCCACGCACCGGAAGGCTTCCATGATTCCCCCCCTCAGCCCTGCCTTATTGACGGGAGTCGCCAGCTCGAAGTTCTCTTCGATGCTCTTCGCCGTAGGTTTGGCGGACCAAGACAGGGTTTTCCGCTCACCCCAGCCGAGGTCGAACTCCTCGCTATGCCGCTCGTACGCATTCTCGCTACCCAACTTGTCAATCGAGCGGGTTTCGTTCCCAACACCGTGCGATTCCACGCGGTAGCGCCCCGCGCCGGGCAGCTGGAAGTCGGCGGGCGCGTCCGCGGTCGCGCGTTGGGTCTCGACGTCCTGCCCGTTGCGGGAAACGGTCACCTCCATCGGCCAGGCGTCATACACATTGTAGACTGCAATCCGCGGCGCTTTCCCCTCTTCTGCCCGAATCTGCTCGTCCCCCCGCGCTCCCCGGGCGTAGCGGATGGTTTTCCGGCCGCCCCGCCAGCGGCCGTTTCCGGCATCCTTGGGTTTCCAGGAAAACTCGATGCCCGTTTCCGCGGGAAGATTGGTCACGGTTTGCCGGCAATTCGTCACCAAGGTGAAATTGGTTCGAATGCCCTCTCCTTCCAACGTCACCGTCAAGTCCGTTGCGCCCGTGTTGGCGACCGTCAGGCGCGGCAGGGGTTTGTCGGTCAGTTGCAACGAGAGATTGGTGGAATCGCTCACCAAACCGATCACCATGTTGGTCGCCGGGTGGTTGGAATCCTCCTGGTAGCACGGGTTGCTCGTCCAATACGAAACACGCGTTTCCTTTCCCGCCTCGATGGGAACGGACTGTTGTCCGTTGGCTTGCACCGTCCACTCCCCGGTCGCGCCGCCTTCAAGGCTCGCGACGACCCAAGTGTCTGTTTGCGGGTTCTGGAGGACAAGCGAGGCTCCCGAAGACGCCTGCGCGAGCCTCTCCGGAGCCGAGAGGGTGATTTTCGTTGCGCCACGGACAGGTGCGATCGCGGTGGTAGAGTTCGTTTTGTATTCGTTCGAAAAGGCTACCCACACGTTGCAGGAAACGGTGGTCCCGCCCCGGACGGCGTTTGTCACGCTTTGGCCCGCGGGGACCTCGAATCCGCTTTTGATCCTGGCCCACTCCCCGGTCGGCGCAACCCAAAGAGGGAGTTGGGAAGGGTTCGTGAACACCAGTTGCGCTCCCGCCGCGAACGACGCCGTTGTTTGTTTCTCCTGCAACTGCAAGGTGACAATGTTGGTCCCGCCGGTTGCGGGGGCGGGTTCCTCCCCATCCATCTTGTCGTAAAAATCGTTGTCCCCGCTCGGGGAAACGCAGAATAAGACCTTTTCTCCGCTCGGGACCTTTTTTCCCACCGTCTCATTCTGGCTGACAGTGAAAGATTTTGCACGGTTGGTCCACTCCCCCCCGGTCGGCACGACCGTCACGTCGAACGGGTACGTATTTTTGAACACCAGCGTCGCGGTCCGTTGCGGATCGCTTTTTCCCGCCTTCACCTCCCCGGAGAAGACCCCGCCCTCCCGGCTCGCGAGAAAGGCGCCCACCCCGGCGAGAATGGCCAGCAACGCGAACGCCACCGCGAACCACGCCGCGGGCGTGCGGGAAGACTTTGCCGCCGGGCGCGCCCGCGCCGGGCGGGGAGGATGCGCCACCACGCCCGTCCGGGCAACCCGCGTCGCCACCGTCTGGGTCTGGACTCCGCCCACCACCTGCGTGGCACGCGTCACCACCCCCGTTTCGGTACGCACGGCCACCCGTTCTTCCGTTTTTGCCCCCGCTCCCGGCCACGCACCCGTCGCCAGCGGCGCCGGGGCGCCTTCGGTCGCTTCACCCGGCCCGTTCGCACCATCCGACGGCGGATCGGTCCGGTCCATGATGGTCGAGTCGTCGTACGGAGGTTCCTCCGCATCCCCGGGCGGCGGCGCGTAGGGCTTCCGCTCCTTGAGCCTCCGGATCCGCGCCAGCAGTTCCGCGGGCGTCTGCGGACGCGCGGCCGGGTCTTTTGCCATCATGGACATGATCAGCTTCGCGGTGTCCGAGCGGACGTGGCGGGCGCGCGGCTTGGTGCGCACGTCCGGCGGCGGCTGGTCCGTGATGACCTGGGCGAGGACCTGCACCGGCGTCTCGCCCTGGTACGGCCGCTCGCCCGCCAGCAGTTCGAAGAACACGGTCCCCAGGCTGTAGATGTCGCTTCTCGCGTCCACCTTCCGCGCATCGGTCGCCTGCTCCGGGGACATGTACGCCGGCGTGCCGAAGACCGCTTCGCGCAACGTCAGCTGCGTTTCCTCGTTGCGCGAGGATTTCGCGATGCCGAAGTCCGTGAGCTTGCAGACGCCTTCCGCGTTGTAGAGAATGTTCCCCGGCTTGATGTCGCGGTGGACCATCTGCGTTTCGAAGGCCTTTTCGAGGGCCAGCGCGATCTGTTCGACCACGGCGATCGCCTCCGCCTCCGGCAGCGGCCCGTGCGCCCGCAACCGCTGGGCGAGCGAGGCGTGCATCCGCTCCATGGCGATGTAGTAGAGGTTGGCGCGCGCGTCGTATCCCGTTTCGTACACGCTCACCCAGTGCGGGTGGCGGATGCCGCCGGCCAGCCGCGCCTCGCGGACGAACCGCGCCACGTCCCCGCCCGGCCGTGCCGATTCGCCGCGGAAGCGCAGGACCTTCAGCGCCACTTCGAGGCCGGAGTCCTCCACCCGCGCCAGATACACCGTGGCCATCCCGCCGTGTCCGAGCAGGCGCTCGATGCGGTATTTCCCGAGCAGGCTGCCGGGAAGCAGATCGGAATGGTCCGCCGGCCGCGCCATCGGCTCAAGGCCCCGGGAGCAACCCCAATTGCCGCGCCTGCGCCGCGAACGTCGGCTCGTCCTTCGTTTCGAAGGCCCCTTCCAGCCGCCCGTCGTCCGCGCGCCGGTCCGTCCGCCACGCCATGAGTTCCCGCAACCGGTAGTTGCCGCCCTCCAGCGGCATCACTTCCGACACCGCCACGATCTTGCGGCTCCCGTCCGGCAACCGCGCGGTGTGGACCACCACGTCCACCGCCGAAGCCACCTGCGCGCGCAAGGCCGCAAGCGGGATGTCGATGCCGCTCAGGAGAGCGCACGTTTCCAGGCGGAAGAGGCACTCCAAGGGCGCGTTCGCGTGGATGGTGGACATGGACCCGGCGTGGCCGGTGTTGAGGGCCTGGAGCAGGTCCAGCGCCTCGCCGCCGCGGATTTCGCCGATGACGAGCCGGTCCGGCCGCAGGCGCAGGGCCGAAAAGATGAGGTCGCGGATGGTGATTCCGCCCTTGCCGTGCGCGTCGGGCTTGCGCGTTTCGAAGGAAACCACGTGTTCCTGCTGCAACTGCAATTCGCTCGCGTCCTCCAGCACCAGCACCCGTTCGTCCGGCGCGATGAAGGAACTCAGGACGTTGAGCACCGATGTCTTCCCGGAGGAGGTGCCGCCGGAGACCATGACGTTCTTGTGCATCGCCACCACGGTGCGCAGGAGGGCCAGGCCGTCCGGGGAAATGCTGCCGTATTCGAGCAACTTGTCCGCGTCGAGGGTTTCGCGCTTGAACTTGCGGATGGCCACCACGGTCCCGCAACGGCTGAGCGGCGGAACCACCGCGTGGACGCGCGATCCGTCCGGCAGGCGCGCGTCGAGTTGCGGGTGGGCATCGTCGAGAGTGCGGCCGACGGACTTGGCGATGTTGGCGGCGGCGGCGCGCAGGGCCGGTTCGCTCGCGAAGGCCGCGTCCGTCGCGTGCAGCTTCCCGCCGCGCTCGATGTACACGCTCGCCGGTCCGTTGATCAGGATTTCGGAGATGTCGTCGTCCTCGAGATAGCGGCGGATGGGTTCGAGGAAGAGGACCAGGAAGGTAGGGGCGGCGGGGCTCATTTGCCTTCCTCCCGTTCGGCCATTTCGCTGAGGTGGTCGCTTTCCTCGACGTCAAGCGGGTCGAGGGTTTCCTCGTCCGGCGGCATTTCCTTCTTCACGCGCAGGAGGATGAGGGTGATGTTGTCCTTGCCGCCGCCGTCGAGCGCTCCTTGGAGGAGGCGGTCCGCGAGGAGGGCGAGGTCCCCCGTGGCTTCGGCGCGGAGGAGGTTGCCGAGCGTTTCGTCGTCGAGCATGCCGTAGAGGCCGTCGGAGCAGAGGAGGAAGATGTCCCCCGGGCAGAGGGCGAGTTCGCTCCACTCCAGCTCGTGGCTGCTGGCGGTGCCGAGGGCGCGGGTGAGGACGTGCCCGAGCGCCCCGGTTTCGGCGCCGCCCTTCAGTTCGGCGCCGACGGTGTGGTCGCTCGTCAGGCGGAAGAGTTCGCCTTCGCGGAAGCAGTAGGCGCGGCTGTCGCCGACGTGGCTGACCCACGCGCGGTCGCTCTTCCACGGGTCGAGGAGGAAGCAGACCAGGGTGCTTCCCATGCTGGAATACCGATGGCCCGCCGCATGTTGGCAGATGGCCTTGTTGGCCTCCTTGGCGGCCTGCAGCACGCGGTACTTGCGTTCGCCGGGCGATTCGCTTTCGCTGTCCTTGAGGAGGTGGCGGAGCGCGTGGACGACGTAGCGGCTGGCGACTTCGCCGGCCTCGCCGCCGCCCATGCCGTCGGCCACGGCGTACACGCCGTCCGCCGGCAGTCCCAGCAGGGAGTCCTCGTTGTTTTCGCGCACCAGCCCCGGATGGGTGAGGCAAACGTGTTCCACGCAATCGAACCGCGATTGCATCGGCTGGATGGGTCGTTCTTCGCTCATGGTCGTCTCCTTGGGTTGTTCCGTCTCTCCGGCAAAACCGTCCGTCATTCACTGATCCCCCAGGAGCATCCCGTCGTCCCGTCGCTCTTGGCCCACAGCATGACGATGAGCCGCTCCGTTCCCTTTTCCCACTGCATCAGGGTTTTGGGCTCGCCCCCCGCGGCGAGGGGGATTTCGTAGCGCAGGGCGTATCCCTGCCCTTCCAGCGCCGATCGGAGGGACCGCATGGCGGAAGCGTACACCTCCGGGAAGGTTCCCGTTTCCCGCCAGCTCGTGTTCGCCGCCTGCGCGTGTTCCACCCGGAACCCGCCGGGCATGCGCGGTTCCGCCCGGACCGCCGCCGCCCATCCCGCCGCCAGTGCCGCCGCCAACCATGCCGCCGCGTGTGCACGTTTTCCCGCCATCGTCATTCCCCCAGCGTGACCAGATCGAAAACCCGCACATACTCTTTCCGGGCCTTCAAGGCATCTTCGTTCATGTCCGCCGTTCCTGCCGCGGGGTCCACGCCTTCCCGCTCTTCCTGCGCCCCCAAGCCGCAATAGGTGTCGCCGATGACGTTCCAGACCACCCCGGCGAGCAGGTCCTCGACCGGGGCGTCGCGATTGTAGCGATTGCCTCCGGTCCCCGCCGGAAGGCGGCGGAAAAGGGCGCTCCGCCAATGGATTTGCACCCCGGTCTTTCCGCGTCCGGGCAGGAGGTAATTGTCCCGGAAGGTCAACTCCCCGTCCGCGTTCCCGTACCGCGAAACCTGCTCCGCGTTCGCCATGCCGAACCACCACGGCACCGGCACGTTCAAAATCCCGTACCCCAGCACGTAGCTCGCCCAATGGCTCCCGAACACGATGCCGCCGTCGTCCGGCGAAAAGAGCCGGACGTCCGCCGGTCCGGAGGAATCGCCTTCGAAAAACGCAGCCAGCCGGCCCTTGACGGAGGGCGCGTCGTGGCCCGCGAAACGGTCCTCGCCGATCCATGTCAGGAAGCGCTCGACTTCGAGCAGGCCCACCCGTCCGCGCGCGAGGTCGCCCATGATGAAGAGGCACCCGAGCACCATGAGGTAAACCGGAAGCACCAGCACCGCCTCCAGGAGGATGCTGCCGCGCTCCCCGCCGCGGACCGCGCTCCGCGTTCCTCGCGCGCCGCGGTTCATTTGACGGGTCCTTCGATGAGCGTTTTGCCGCGTCCCTGCCCCGCTTCCGTTGCCGCCGGAACGCCCTGTTTGGCCGGGGAGGACGGATCGGGACCCAAAATCGTCTCCGTCGCGCGCGTTCCCAAATCCACGACCACCTTGCCGGCCTTGTTGCTCAAGCTGTCGATGGCCTTTTGGAACAACTTGAGTCCCTCCTGGGGAATCTCGCAGCCGAACCACTCCCTGAGTTTGCCGGCAATCCAATCCAGTGCCTTGCCGCACCATTTCCGCGCGATGCCGGAAATCCAGCCGCGCAACTGTTCCAGGCCGTATTTGGCCGCATTGCGCGCGAGGGCGTTGAGCCCCGAAGACATGTCCTCGGCCAGCTTCGAGAATTTTTCCGACCAAGTCCCTTCGCCGGTGAGCACGCCCCAGACGTTTTTCGCCGTGCCCGCGACCGAGCCGCCGTTGATGCCCAAGGCATCCAGCCATTTCTTGACTTCGGGGTGTTCCTTGCCCCACTTGGCGAGTTGGCCGTCGACGATTTTGGCCAACGCGTCGAAGGTAATCGCCTCGATGGCCTCCCCCGCCGCTTCTTCCACTTTCTCCAGCGCATCCCAGCCGTCTTCGGTGTTCCACGTGTCCGGGTCCGTCACCGTTTCGTAGAGGTGGATGACCGCATCCGCCGAATCTTTGCCCAACTCTTTCCCGATTTTCTGGCGGACGTAGTCCTTGAGGTCTCCTTCCACCGCCCCGGGAATGTCCTTGAGGTCTTTCGTCAGGACGTCCTCCAGGACCTTGCGCGCGGTTTCCGCCTCCTCCTTGCCCAAGCCGGATTTGGCGAGCGCCGCCTCGAACTCGTCGCGGACCACGTCCTTGAGAAGTCCTTCGAGGTCCGCTTGGAGGGTTTGGGAATCCTTCTTGGTGTCCCAGTCTTCCAGAAGTTTTTTGAACGCCTCCTTGGACTTGTCGCCGGGGAGCTTTTCGCAAGCCTCCTTGATCAAGGCTTCCCGCGCCTGATCGGTCCATTTTTCCGAGTACTTTTCCAGCTTCTCCTTGAGCCACTTGGCCACGGAAGCGGGGAAAAGGTCGTCTCCGATCGACGCGATGCCGTCGGCAAGGGCCTTGGCCAAATCGGTCGAATACCGCGAAGGCGCCTGTCCGGCTCCGTTTTGGCCGTTTCCCTGCGCCGCGGACGCCGCAGGAGGCGCCGCCGCCGCGTTTTGCGCATGCACGGGGAAGGCCGGAGCGGCCGCGAACCAGGCGGCGAGAATCCAAGACAACATCCTTTTCATTCCGCCGCCTCCCTTCCGTTCCAGAGGGCCAGGAGTTCGTCCGCCCGCCCCAGGTCGAACCACTCGAATTGGACTTCTTCCTTCCGGATGTAGCCGATGCGTTCCCGTTTGGGAACGCTCGCGGTCGCGTAAATGCGCGGAAACTCGCGGTTGACGAAAAGGAAGAGTTGCCCGTCATCCCCGTCCGCGAAACCGTAGACCGCCATTCCCTTGTGGTACGGCGGTTCCAACGCGGAGAAACTGCGCACGAATTCCGCGTGGCCGGGTTCGGCGAAATACTGCCGCATCAGTTGCGCCCCCCCGTGCCGCAGCACCTTCTCCATCTGCCGCGCCAGCAGCGCGGTCCGGGTGTCGTTCATCATCTCCGCGCGGCTTTTCAGGTGCAACGCCGCGCGCGGGAGCCAGCGCTCGCGGTCGGCCTTCGCATCGAAGCCGTCCAGCACGCCGAGCGCCGCAAGCCGCAGGCTGTTGATGTCCTCCCGTTCGGGGCCGTAGAGGGCGTCGAAGCGGTGCCGCGCCTTTTCGAAAACCCGCCAGATGCCGGGGGAAAGCGGTTCGCCCGGCCGCGCCGTCTTCCCGAACCCGCCGGGAAGCACCGCTCCGAAGTCGGGGTCGCCCTCTTCGCCGCAAAAGGCTTCGCCGCTCATGAAAAAGAGCCGCGTCGCCTTCGGCACCGGAAGCGGCTTGCCGTCCACGGGCACGGCTCCTTCGGTCTGGAGGAGGAGCATCGCGTTCCAGTGCGGGTTGAAAAGGCCCGCGATGCAATGGCTTTCGTCGAAGGGGCCGAGCATCGGGACCGCGCCGGCGAAGAAATCGCCGATGGTTTCCGGCTCGCAAATCGAAGCGATTCCCCCTTCCCAGCCGCTTTTCGCCGTGCCGCCGAGGTAGCGGTCCGCCAGCGCCGAAGGCTCGTCCCGGCCGCATGCGCGGAAAGCGTCCATCCACTGCGTGTGCATCATGAGGGCCGCCGTCCGCCGCGCGTCCGTCCGGCGCG
>JAFSUH010000200.1 GCA_017445365.1 Kiritimatiellia bacterium
AACCCGCCGCGGAGCCCGCCGCGCCCGCGGCGGAAGGCGCCGAAGCCGCCCCCGCGGCGGAAAAACCGGCGGAAAAGGACGAAAAAACGCTCTACTTCACGGGGCACGTCGTCGTCCGCGAGTTCGCGGAGATGCTGGGGCTGAAGCCCAACATCCTCATCACCGAACTCATGAAAGCCGGGGTGTTCGCGTCGATCAACTCGAAGATCGAGCTCAAGGTCGCCGCCACCGTCGGCGGGAAATACGGCTTTTCCGTCCTCCACGAAAAGGACCGCCCCGCCGCCGCCGTCCCGCCGCCCGTGGCGGTGCCGAAATCCGAAAAGCGCGCCAAGGCCGCCGCCGCGAAGAGGCAGGACGAACGCGTCGCCGGGGGCCCGGGCGAAGCCCTGCCCCGCCCGCCGGTGGTCACCTTCATGGGCCATGTCGACCACGGCAAGACCTCGCTTCTCGATTACATCCGCAAGACCCACGTCGCCGCGGGGGAAGACGGCGGCATCACCCAGCACATCGGCGCCTACCAGGTCGAGCGCGAAGGCCGCTCCATCACCTTCCTCGACACGCCGGGCCACGAAGCGTTCACCGCGATGCGCGCGCGCGGCGCGAACCTCACCGACATCGCCGTCATCGTCATCGCCGGCGACGACGGCATCATGCCGCAGACCAAGGAAGCCATCCAGCACGCGCAGGCCGCGAAGGTCGCGATGATCGTCGCCATCAACAAGTGCGACCTGCCCGGCGCCAACCCGGACCGCGTCATGCGCCAGCTCCAGCAGCTGGGGCTCACGCCGGAAGACTGGGGCGGCGACCTCATCTGCTGCAAGGTGTCCGCGGCGACGGGCGAGGGCATCGACAACCTGCTCGAAATGATCCTCCTCCAGGCCGACATCCTGGAGCTGAAGGCCGACCCGAAGAAGCTCGCGACGGGCTACGTCATCGAAGCGCGCCTCGAAGCCGGGCAGGGCCCGACCGCCAACGTCCTCGTCAAGGAAGGGACGCTCAAAATCAACGACGCGTTCCTCTCGGGGACGACGCACGGGAAGATCAAGGCGATGATCAACGATCTGGGCGCGAAAGTCCGCACGGCGGGGCCGAGCGCCGCGGTGAAGCTGCTGGGCCTTTCCTCCGTCCCGGAGCCGGGGCAGGCGTTCGAAATCCGCGCGTCCGACCGCGAAGCGCGCGCCATCGCCGAAGAACGCATCGAGGAAGCCCGCCTCGCGGGATTGCGCGCGGGCACGGAAAAGCCCGCGGCGCTGAGCCTCGACGACCTCCTGCAGGCGCAGGAAGGCGACGGGAAGCGGACCTTGCACGTCATCCTCAAGACCGACGTGCAGGGGTCGCTCGAAGCAATCAAGAGTTCCATCGAGTCCATCAAGTCCGAAAAGGTCGCGGTGGAAGTCATCGCGACGGGCGTGGGCGGCATCACCGAAAACGACGTGTTGCTCGCGAGCGCCTCGAAGGCGATGATTCTGGGCTTCCACGTCTCGAAGGAAAACGGCGCGGGGGCGGCCGCGAAGCGCGCGGGGGTCGAAATCCGGCTGTACGCGATCATCTACGAGATGCTCGACGACGTGAAGGCGCTCATGACGGGGCTCCTCGACCCGATTGTCAAGGAACACACGCACGGGACCGCGCAGATCCGCCAGATTTTCGACATGGGCAAGCGCGGCAAGGTCGCCGGTTGCATGTGCCAGAAGGGCAAGATCACCCTGCGCGGGCGCGTCCGGGTGCGGCGGAAGGACGAAATCCTCTACGAGGGGAAAATCCAGTCGCTCAGGCGTTTCCAGAACGACGCGACGGAAGTGCGCGAGGGGCAGGAGTGCGGCATCGTGCTGGACCACTTCGCGAACTTCTCGGAAGGCGACGTGATCGAAAGCTACGAAGTCGAGCGCGTCCTCCAGTCGCTGTAGGCGTCCTCCGGCCACGTCGTCCCGCGGCGGCTCCTGCCAAGCAGGACCGCCGCTTCCGTTGTCGAGCCGTTTTGCCGATGTTTGGCAAATTCGGGCCAATTTTGCCAAACATTGGCAAAGTCAGAATTTTCGCGCGAGAATGGCCGGAATCTGCCGGGCGGTGCGGAAGAGGGGGTTCAGGAAATCGAACGGGCTTGACGTTCCCGGCAGATTCGCGCGGCGGATGTCTTCCAGGACGCCCGTCCGGTCCAGCCCTTCCTGCTGGGTGAAAAACGTGTAGTGGTGGCAGAGCGCGTGCGTGTCGAAAACGACCAGCGCGTTGCGTTCGCGAATCCATTCCGCCCAGTCGGCCTCGTCGTGCTCCCGGACGCCGCCCAGCTCCTTCCAATGGCGGTAGTCGTAGCAGATGCAGTTGATCGAAAAGTGCGCGTGCCACGCTTCCCACCGCGGCGCATCCGGCAGGGAGCGCAACTTTTTCTGCCACTCCTCCAGCCGGAGAAAGCGGCGGGTCAGCCACGCGACAAGTTGCGGGTAAAACCGGATGGCGGTCATCGTTTTTTCCCGCGGACCCGCGGCATGGGGCAACTTTTCGAACTCGGCCTTCGCATCGGGAAAGCGGTCGAGCAGGAAGAATGCGCCGACGCCGTTGTTGGGGATGGCGGCGGAAACCAGGGCCAGGTCGGGACGGCCGGCGTGCGCTTCGTGCGTTTCGGCGAGCTTTTCGTCCCAATCGCTTGAAACGAAAACGTCCTCGTCGATTTTGAAGTAGAGCGCATCCGGGTACCGCTTGACGCATTCGTTCTGCAGGTTCGAAATGAGCCACCCCTTCCCGCGCGGGCCGCGGATGACGTCCCGCTTGACTTCGGGATGGCGGCGTGGGAGCGAATCGATGTACCGCGCGGCGGGCGCGGCACGTTGCCGGTCTAGAGGTCCGGGCGGAAACGCAGGTACAGCGCGCCGAGCGGCGGCAGCTGCAAATTCAGCGACGCCGGCCGGCCGTGCCAGGCGATGCCGTCGGTGCGGAGAATCCGCGGGTTCTCGACGCCGCTTCCGCCGTACACCACCTGGTCGGTGTTGAGCACTTCCTCCCACGCGCCCCACTTGGGCACGCCGATGCGGTAGTTGTACCGCGGGACCGGCGTGAAGTTGAACGCGCACGCGACCAAATCGTTCTCGTCGCGGCCCTTGCGCAGCGTGAAGAGCAGCGACTGCTCCCAGTTGTTGAGGTCGATCCACTCGAAGCCTTCCCACGAGAAGTCGATTTGGTGGAGCGCGCCGAAGCCGCGGTGCATGGCGTTCAAGTCGCGCACGAGCCGGCGCATGCCGTCGTGCGAGGAGTCGCCGAGCAGGTGCCAGTCGAGGCTCTGCTGGTAGTTCCATTCGCTCCACTGGCCGAACTCGCCGCCCATGAAGTTGAGCTTCTTGCCGGGGTGGGCGAACATGTACGCGTACAGCAGGCGCAAATTCGCGAACTTCTGCCACGTGTCGCCGGGCATCTTGGAGAGCATCGAGCCCTTGCCGTACACCACTTCGTCGTGCGAGAACGGGAGGATGAAGTTCTCGGTGAACGCGTAAATCATCGAGAACGTCATGCTCTGGTGGTGGTACTTCCGGTAGATCGGCTCCTTCTGCATGTACGCGAGGGTGTCGTTCATCCAGCCCATGTTCCACTTCAGGTCGAACCCGAGCCCGCCCAGATACGTCGGGCGCGACACCATCGGCCACGCCGTCGATTCCTCCGCGCAGGTGAGGAACCCGGGATACTCCGCGTGCATGATTTCGTTGAAGCGCTTGAGGAAATCGACCGCTTCGAGGTTTTCGCGCCCGCCGAACTTGTTGGGAATCCACTCGCCGTCCTTGCGGGAGTAGTCGAGATAGAGCATCGAGGCGACCGCGTCGACGCGGAGACCGTCCACGTGGTACACGTCGGCGAGGAACATCGCGTTGGAGAGGAGGAACGAGCGGACTTCGTTGCGGCCGTAGTTGAAGATGAGCGTGCCCCAGTCCTTGTGTTCGCCCAAGCGCGGGTCGGCGTGTTCGTAGAGGTGCGTGCCGTCGAAGTACCCGAGGCCGTGGCCGTCCTTCGGGAAGTGCGCGGGAACCCAGTCGACGATGACGCCGATGCCTTCCTGGTGGCAGCGGTCGATGAAGTACTTGAAGTCGTCGGGCGTCCCGAAGCGCGCGGTCGGCGCGTAGTACCCGATCGTCTGGTAGCCCCACGACCCGTCGAACGGGTGCTCGGAAATCGGCATCGTTTCGATGTGCGTGTAGCCCATTTCCTTGACGTACGGGATGAGGGTGTCGGCGAGTTCGCGGTACGTGAGCCACTCTTCGCCGTGCTCGCCCTTGCGCCGCCAGCTGCCGAGATGCGCTTCGTACACGGAGACGGGCTCTTCCAGCCACCGGCGGGAATCGCGCGCTTCCATCCACGCCTTGTCGCCCTCGCTCCACTGGTAGGCGTCGATGTCCCACACCCGCGAGGCCGTGCGCGGGCGCAGTTCCGCCGAAAACGCGTACGGGTCGGCCTTCTGCGTGAGGTAGTCCGCCGGACCCTTGATTTCGTACTTGTACAGGTCCCCGGGCTTCATGTCGGGCATGAAGATTTCCCAGACGCCGGAATCCGCGCGCTTCTGCATCGGATGGATGCGCCCGTCCCACTGGTTGAACCAGCCGAGGATGGAGACGCGCAGGGCGTTGGGAGCCCAGACGGCGAAGTGGACGCCCTGGACGCCGTTGACCTTCATCGGGTGCGCGCCCATGTGCTGGTACGTGCGGTAGCCGGAGCCTTCGCCGAGGAGGTAGAGGTCCATTTCGCCGAGGTCTTCGGGCGGGAAGCGGTACGGGTCTTCGATGATGCAGTCGGTCCCGTCGAACCAGGTCAGGCGGAAGCGGTAGGGGAAGGGCTTCTTCGCGTCGGGGAGGAAGAGCTCGTAGAGGCCGTCGCGGTGGATGCGGGGCATTTCGACGGCCTCGCCGTTGGAGAGGTCGGGCTTGATGCGGACGAGTTCGACCTTGACGGCGTACGGACGGAAGGCGCGCACGACCTGCCCGCCGCGGCAGGGGTGCATGCCCAAAAGCGAAAACGGCGCGCCGTGGTTCGCGTAGATGAGGGTGTTGATTTCGTCCTGGGACATGATGGGTTTGGCGTCTTCGCTCATGAGGGTCTCCATGTGGGTACGTTGCCTATAGTAGGGTTCCGCCCTCCCTCCTGCAACGGTTTTGTTTTTCCCGGCGTTCCGCGGCCCGGCCCCCCGGAATCCGTCCGGGGGCGGAGGCACCGGCGCGAGGGACGGCCCCTCGCGGAGAAAGTGCCCGCGGCATGCCGCCGGCACCTTGCGGGGGGGATGGGGGACGGGTAGAGTGGGAGGCATGGATTTCTTCCGCGAGACGACCGCAACGGCCCGGATGGCGCTCCTCCTGCTGTGGCGGCGGGGGTGGGCCGCCGCCGGGCTTCTTGCCGCGGTGCTGACGGGCGGCGTCCTGCCGTTTTCCCTTTCCGCCGCCGCGCCGGGCA
>JAFSUH010000201.1 GCA_017445365.1 Kiritimatiellia bacterium
CGGCCCGCGACGGCGCGCCCTGGGCGATCGCGCCGGAGATGGTTTCCCTGCGCGGCTGGCGGGTGCTTTCCGGCCGCCTCCCCGACGGTGCCGACGCCCCGTGGGAACTTTGGATGCCGCGCGACGGGACGGACGGCGCCGGGGAAGCGCCGCGCGTCGTGGAGGCCGCGGGGCGCGCGTGGCGGGTCGCCGGATGGCTCCCCCGCGCGCCGGACCCCATGGTTTTCCCCGCGGACGCCGCCTTCCGCACGCTCGCGGACGGGGAAGAAGCCGACGGCATCGTCTTCCGCGTGCGCGACGGGCACGACCTCGACGCGTTCCGGGACGAGGCGGCGCGCCTCCTCGCGTCGCTCGCCGTGCCGGACCGCCCGCCCGTCCTCCGCTGGACGAGCGCCGAAAGCCTGCTCGCCACCGTGGACCGCTTCCAGGAAGCCGTCGCGTGGACGGCTGGAGTGACGGCGGCGCTCGCGCTGGCCCTCGGCGCGTCGCTCCTGGGAGGGCTCATGGTGGCGAAAGTGCGAAACCGGCGGCGGGAAATCGGCCTGCGCCGCGCGCTGGGGGCGACCGCGGCGGACGTGGAGGGACTTTTCTTCGCGGAAGCGGCGCTGGTGGCGGCCTTCTCGGGCGCGGTCGCGATGGCCGCGGCGGCGGTCGCGGTGCGGCTCCTCGCCGCCCGTTCGCCGGTACCGCTCGCCTGGAATGCGCGCGTCGCGCTTTCCCCGCTGGTATCGGCCCTGCTCCTGTCGGCCGCCTGCGCCTTCTTCCCCGCCCGCGCCGCGGGCCGCCTCCCCCCCGCCACCGCCCTCAAAAGCGATTAAGCGGCGGGGCACTTTGGTTGCACTTTCTCCGCGCGGGGCGCGCCCCGCGCGTGGAAGTGCCGGAAGCACGTTGCTTTGCGGCGCTTCCACTCACTTCGTTTCGTGTAGCGCCGCTTCCGCCTCCAAACGCCATCCAACAATCCCGCGCCGCCTGCCGCCACTTCCGCCGCGCTCGTTTTGCATTTTGCCAAAGCTTGGCAAATTCACCCACCGCGCGTTTTCAACTTTTGGCAAAATTGCTTGAAAATTGCCAAGCATCGGCGACATCGCGGACGTTTTCCCTTGCGCTTCCCCCTTCAGGTGGTTTTGCCGAGGGCGTCCGAGACAAGGCGGTCCGTAAGGTCGCCGTTCCTTGCATGTTCGGTTTCGCCGGCATCACGCGTGAGAAAAGGCCAATATTCGGAATAACATGCCTTCCGCGAGTATTCCTGTCGCGAGTGCAGGAAAAGGATGCAGCGTTGCGCAACGTCGGTCCTGAGGGCGTTTCGATTGGAGGGGAACTCGGGATTGAAAATGTCCCGGAAATCACAACCGGTTTTCCACACGGCCAGGTCGGAAGAATCCAGATGCCCGCAAAAGCCGTCAAATTCGTCCCACGCCAGTTTTCCTTCCAAAAGTGCCAGTATCGCTTCCGCCATTTTCTTTCGTTCTTCCGGATCGACCCTGTTTCCCTTTTCCCGTTTGACGGGGACGGAGCCACGCACGGTTCCCGGGAAACGGAAAATCCGCAAGACGGCGGAAAGCGGTTGTTCCGGGATGCCAAGGCGACGGGTGCCGCCGGGTGTTTCTTGTTTGTGCGTGAAAGCCATGGATTTCCTTGGAGGGGTGCAAGTTCCGCCGCCATTCCTTCACACCTTTGGCACGGGTCAAGCGCGTTTTGCCCATGTTTGGCAAAATCCGAAGGACGAAGACCGCGCTCCGTCGCGGCCGCCGGCGGGACAAGCAGGCGTCAGCGCGTCAAACGCCCGAACTCGCGGCGGGCTGGATGCCGGGGGGCTTGATGTCGTCGAAGAAGGCCTGCTTGGAGCGGGCGGTGAAGTCGCGGAGGGGCTCGAACTCTTCGAGGCTGCGGGAAAGCGTGTCGTGGAGTTGGAATTGGCTGATGGGGAATTCAGGTTTGAGTTCAAGTTTTCGGGGTTAGTCGTACCACCAATCGATGGCGCCTTGCGGAAGAAGGAGGAAGGGAAGAAACATGCCCAGGAGGCAGGAGACCGTGAGAAGCACCAGGCCGAGGGTGGCGCTCCGGAAGGCGGGGCGGTGCCAACGCCATCCGGCGGCCAGGAGAACACCCAGCGGCAAGGCGAGGAGTCCGGCGGGGATGACCATGCAGTCCAAAATGCCCTCCCACCATTCGAAGACGCTGGTCCAAGGCTCCATTTCCTCGTAGAAATGGAAGACCGGGGGCCAGCCGCCGTAGAGGGCGCGGGCGCGCCAGCAGAACGGAATGAAGAAGACGGGGTAAAGCAGTCCGGGAGCGCAGAGGAGGGCCGCGACGGGAACGCCAATCCTGAAACGGCGGGAGGACGGCGAATGGGAAAGGGAAGTCATTCGGGGAGGCAGGGGAAGAAGATGGCGGAGAGGGCCACGACGATGGTAATCCGGACGGCGCGGAGGAGGGCGAGGGATTCGCGGAGGGGCGTGGCGTTCATGGCGGTGCCGGGGGCGGGAGATTCCGGTTGCGCGCGGAACCGGCAACCATTGCCGGCATTCTGCCCGGCAGCGGAAGGCCCCGCAAGGAAGGAACGGGCCACCCGTGCATGGCACCCCGTTCCATGCCCGCAGGTTGGCGTCTTCCGCCCTCCCACGCCAAACGCGTTTTCCTTTTTTACTTCTTGCTTCTTCGCGGCGGCGCCGAGCCGCCGCGAGCCGCACTTCTGGCTTCTTGCCTCCGCCCTTTCCCGCTAGACTCGCCGCCATGCACCGTCTCTTCCGCTTTTCCCTCTTCCTCGCCGCGATTGCCTTCCTCTCCGCCGTCGCGCGGGCCGATTTCGCCCTCCGCCTCCCCGACGGCACCAACGAAGTCGCCCTGGCCGAGTCCTTCCCCGGCGCGGTCCTCGCCGCCTCCGGCTCCGGCCTCTCCCTTTCCGGCGCCGTCCAGCGCGATCTCTTCGCCCTCTCGCAGACCTTCCGCCTTTCCCCGGATGCCACCGTCCAGGGCGACGTGCGATTCCTCTCCCGCGAGGCGGTCCTCTCCGGCACCGTCTCCGGCGACGCCACCGGCGGCGCGCGCGCCGTCCGCCTCGCGCCCGAAGGCAAGATCGCCGGCGACGCCTTCCTCTCCGGCGATTCCCTCCTCCTCGAAGGCGCCGTGGAAGGCGAATGCCTCCTCTTCGCCCGCGAAGTCGTCCTTGCGGGCACCTTCGGAAGCGACGTGCGCGTCCAGGCCGAAAAACTCCGCGTCGCCCCGGGCACGCGCATCGCGGGCGCCCTTTCCTACGCCGGTTGCCCGCGGCCCGTTCTCGACGACACCGCCGTCGTCGCCGGAGGTCTTCGCGAAGCCCCCCTCTTCCCCGCCTTTTCCCCGCGCCCCGTTTCGCTTTCCGCCGCCCTCCTCTCCGCGTTCCAGGCGTGGCTCGCCTCCCTCCTCGTCGGCATCTTCTTCTTCCGCCTTTTCCCCGGCTTCCTGCTCGCCGCCACCTTCGAAATCGGGGCGCGCCCCTTCCGTTCGGCTTTGGCGGGACTGGCGACGGCCTTCTGCGCCCCCGTCCTCGCCGTCGCGTTCCTCCTCGCCGGGGCCGGCCGGCCACTGGGACTGGTCCTCTGCGCCTTCTGCGGCATCGGCGCGTATCTCGCGCACATCGTCGCCGCCTTTGGGGCGGCCCTTGCCGTGCTCCACGCGCAGGGCGCCGCCCGCGTCCGCGCCTTCTGGGCGATGGCGGCAGGGCTCCTCGTCTGGCACCTGCTCTCGCTCCTGCCGCCGGTTTCGGGCGTCCTGGCCGTGCTGGGGCTGCTCTTCGGCCTCGGCGCCCTCGTCCGGACGCTTTTCGCGCGGCGCTTGCCTGTTCCCGTGCAAAGTGTACGATGAGGAGTGCCATGACTACCGACTGGATCTGGATCGTTTCGGGGCTTTTGCTCGTTCTCGCGGAATTCGTGATTCCGGGACTCGTCGTCTGCTTTTTCGGCGCGGGCGCCATCCTGACGGGGCTGGCGCTGATGGTCTTCCCCGGCCTGCCCGCGGCGGGACAGCTGGCAATCTTCCTCGCGCTTTCGATCGCCCTTCTCGCGGGCGTGCGGCGCTACCTCCCCGACGCCTTCCGCGGCGACGAGAAGAAGCGCGCGGGCAATCCCGACGACGACGCGGTCGCGGGGGAAATCGCCGAAGTGGTCGAGGCGGTGTCCCCGGAGCTCCCCGGCAAGGTGGCGTTCCGCGGGACGGAGTGGCGGGCGAAGAGCGACGAAGCGCTCGCGAAGGGGGAATGGGCGGAGGTCGTCCGCCGCGAAAACCTGGCGTTGGTGGTCAAACGGCGCGCCTAGCGCGTGTCAAGCAAAAACGAACAACAAAAACAAGCCGAAAGAGAGCAAAAATGGATTCCTTTTCCGTCATCCTGGTGATTCTCCTCGTCCTCGCCGTCGTCGCGCTCTTCAAGATGATGCGCATCGTCCCGCAGAAGCAGGCGTGGATCGTCGAGCGCCTGGGCAAGTACAGCCAGACGCTCGGCGCGGGCCTCCACCTCCTCGTCCCCTTCCTCGACCGCGTCGCCTACAAGCGAAACTTGAAGGAAGTCGCGCTCGACGTGCCGCCCCAGCAGTGCGTCACCCGCGACAACATCACCGTGGAAATCGACGGGGTGCTGTATTTGCAGGTCATCGACCCGGTGCGCGCGAGCTACGGCATCGACAACTACCTTTTCGCCTGCACGCAGCTCGCGCAGACGACGCTTCGCAGCGAAGTCGGCAAGCTCGACCTCGACCGCACCTTCGAGGAGCGCACACAGGTGAACGCCGCCATTTGCTCGGAAGTGGACAAGGCCTCCGACCCGTGGGGGGTGAAGATCACCCGCTACGAAATCAAGACCATCACCCCGCCGCCGTCGGTGCTCGACGCGATGGAAAAGCAGATGCGCGCGGAACGCGAGAAGCGCGCGGCCATCGCCGAATCGGAAGGCGACCGGCAGAGCAAGATCAACCGCGCGGACGGCGAAAAGCAGCAGGCCGTGGCGCTTTCGGAAGGCGAGAAGCAGCGGCGGATCAACGAAGCGGAAGGCAAGGCGAAGGAAATCCTGCTCGTCGCGCAGGCGACCGCGGAAGGCATCAAGACCATCGCGCAGGCCATCGCGGAAACGCCGGGCGGGACCGAGGCGATGAATTTGAAGCTTGCGGAGCAATACATCGGTGAGTTCGGCAAGCTCGCGAAGACCGCGAACACGATGATTCTCCCGACCGATCTCGCGAACGTCGCGGGCTTCATCCAGGCGGCCGCGAGCGTCGTCAAGCCCGTTCTCCATCAGCCGGAGAAATAGCCTTCCGGCCATCCCCTCCCGCGGCGGCACGTTCCGTGCTGCCGTTTTTCCGCCCGCCGCGCCCCGCGGCGCGATTGCCGCGGCGCGGCGCGTTTGGTAAAAGCGCGCGCATGCATCCCCTCCCCCACGCGATTTCCAAGCTTTTCCCCGCCCTGTCCGCGGCGCTGCTGCTCCTTTCCCCGCTTGCCGCGAGCGCGCAGGACGACGCTCCCGCCGCCGCGCGCGAACCGTCCCGCGGCGAGCGCATCGCCCGCGCGCTCGAAGACAAAGGCTGTTCCACCGAAGTCGCCATCGGCGCGATTTCCCTCCTCCCCATCGTGGAACTGCGCGGCGCCATCCCCGCGGGCCACCTCCTCCTCCCCCGCGCGCCGGAGGAAAAGCGCTTCGGTGCCGCCGACCGGAAGCGGAGCGCCAAGATTTTCGCGCTCGCGGTCGTGGGCAACATGCTCCCCATCCCCTTCATCCTGCTGTTGCTGGGGCCCGTCTCCTCGCTTTGCATGAAAGTGCCGTTGGGCAAGAAGTTCTTCGACTGGCTTTTCGCGCGGACCCGCCGGAAAACCGCGGGGTTGGAGCGGTACGAATTTTTCGCGCTCACGGTTTTCGTCGCCATCCCGCTTCCCGTGACGGGCGCCTGGACCGGCGCGGTCGCCGGGTGGCTCATGGGCATGCGCTTCTGGCGCGCGCTCGCAAGCATCTTCCTCGGCGTCTGCGGCGCGGGCGTCATCATGACCGCGCTCTCGCTCCTCGGCTGGCTCGGCGCCGGCATCGCGCTCGCCGTCCTCCTGCTCCTCGCCGTCTCCGCCCTGCGCGGCACGGGCAACAAGGCGGCCGCGGCATGAGCAAGACCGGCTCCGAGCGGCTCGAAGCGTACTTCCTCGCGGTCATCGCCGACCGGATGAAAGGCGCGGGCCCTTCGACCCTGCGCTTCGTCCTCAAGCAGTGCTCGAAGCTCTACTCGGGCATCATGTCGCTGCGCCTCCGCCTCTACGAAAACCGCTTCCTCCGCGCGAAGGTTCTCGGCTGCCAGGTCATCTCCATCGGCAACCTCACCGTCGGCGGCACGGGCAAAACGCCCGTGGTCGAAGTTTTCGCGCGAGAACTCCAGCGCAACGGCCGGAAGGTCGCCATCCTCTCGCGCGGATACAAGAAGGAGGAAACCCCGTTCGCGGAGAAGCTGAAGAACCTCCTCCTCTTCCGCACGCCGCGGCAGGTCCCCCCGCGCGTCGTGAGCGACGGCAAGCGGCTTTTGCTCGATTCGGCGATGGGCGGCGACGAGCCGTACATGCTCGCGAGCAATCTCCCCGACGTGTGCGTCCTCGTGGACAAGGACCGCGTGAAGTCCGGCCGCTGGGCCATCCAGAAGCTCGGGTGCGACACGTTGATCCTGGACGACGGGTTCCAGTACCTCAAGCTCGAGCACCGCGCGGACATCGTGCTGGTCGACCGCCAGCACCCCTTCGACAACGGCTGCGTCCTCCCGCGCGGGCTTCTCCGCGAAAGCGCCCGCCACATCCGCCGCGCAAGCTTCGTCTTCATCACCAAGAGCGACGAGCGCGGCGCGAAGGAACTGCGCGAACGCATCCGCGAGATGAACGACCACGCGGAAATCGCGGAATGCCGCCACACGCCGCGGCGCCTGCAGGACGTGTACGCGCGGGAAGCGAAGCCGCTTTCGTTTCTGCGGGGGAAGAAAGTGGCGGCGCTTTCGGGAATCGCCCGGCCCCTCGGGTTCGAGGACTCGCTCGAGAAGATGGGCGCGGACGTGGTCCTGCGGCGGCGCTTCGGCGACCACCACCGGTACACGCAGCAGGAAATCATCGACGCGGTGAACGCGGCGGTGGAACGCGGGGCGGAGATGATCGTCACGACCGAGAAGGACGCGGTGCGGTTCCCGAAGCTGGAGCGTCGGGACATACCGGTGTACTTCCTCAGGATCGAAATCGAGTTGTTGAGCGGCGAAGAGGACTTCAAGGACGTCATCCGCCGCATCTGCTTCCAGCCGGCATAGGTTCCGCCATTTCTTGTTCCTTTCCCTGTCTCCTGGCTTCCCGGCAGATCAGAGGACAGGCGGGGCGAAGCCGGCCGGAGGCGGGGCGGCGAGGGAGGTTTCCTTCCCGGTGGCGGGATGGCGGAAACGGATGCGCCAGGCGTGCAGGAGGTGGCGGGGAAGCGGCGTGTGCGAGCCGTAGAGCCGGTCGCCCGCCACGGGGTGGCCGCTTTCGGCCAAGTGGCAGCGGATCTGGTGCGTCACGCCCGAAAAGATGGTCACTTCGAGCAGGGTCCGCCCGCCCCGCCGTTCCCGCACCTTCCACCGGCTCTCCGCGGAAAAAAGCTCGTTGCGGGGCAAAGTCTCCCCCTCCCGCACCGCCCGCATCCGGCAGGGATGCCGGGTCCGGTGCGTCAAGGTTGCGGCGCTCTTCCCGTCCTCCGCGGTGCCCTCCACCCACGCAAGGTACGTTTTTTCCACCGTCCGCGCGCGGAACTGGCGGCGCAAGGCCTCGTAGGCCTCCGGTGTTTTCGCGGCGAGCACGAGCCCGCTCGTCGCGATGTCGATCCGGTGCAAAAACGCGGCGAAAAGCGGGTCCGGGCCGATGGCGGCGCATGCGGGGCAACGCGCGACGAGCGCGTTCAAGAGCGTCCCCTTTTCGCCAATCCGCTGGGGATGGACGGGCATCCCGGAGGGCTTGTCCAAGGCGACAATCTCGTCGTCCTCGAAGACGACGGCCAGGGGCAGGTCCGGCTCGGGCAAAACGGCAAGCGCGGAAGTCTCCGGCAAGTTGTCAAGAACAATCGTTTCTCCCGCGCCGAGGAGCTTTCCTTTGGCAAGCGTCCGGCCGCGCGCGTCCTTCGCCCCGCCGCGGGCGATGAAATCCCGCAACGCCCGCGGGGGCACTCCGGGAAACGCCTCGCGCAAAATGCGGTCGAGGCGCTTGGGCACGGCGTCCGCGGGCAGGGTCAGCGTTTTCGGGGACTCGGGCACGGGAAGGGTTCAGCAACTGCGGACGGCGCCCGCGAGGACGGCGGGCAAGCCCGCGGCGCGCGAGAGCATCTCCTGCGTCACGGCCCCCAAGCGCAACACGACGAGCCGGTCGCCCTCGACCTTGACCACGGTGCTTGCCACGTTCGTTTCGGGCAAGTCCCCGGCGTCCAGCAGGATTTCCGGCCAGTCGCCCAGCGCGTCCGCCGCGGCACGGGCGCTTTTGGCGGGCGCCTCGCCGCTCTTGTTGGCGCTCGTCACGGCCAGGGGTTCCCCCACCGCTTCGAGGAGCGCCAACGCCGCCGCGCAATCCGGCACGCGGAAGGCGTCCCACATCCCCGGCGCGGCACTCGGCACCACCAAGGTCAAGGCGCCCGGCCAGAAGGCCGCCGCGAGCTTCTCCGCGGCGGGCGGTAACGCAGCGCCCGCCCGGCGGACGGCCTCCACGCCGGAGACGAGCATCGCGACGGGTTTTCCGGCATCGCGCCCCTTGGCGCGGTACAGCTTCGTCAGTGCCTCCGGGTCGGCCGCGCGGGCGGCAAGTCCGTACACCGTGTCGGTCGGCATCACGGCAAGCCCGCCGCGCCGCAACGCCGCCGCCGCTTCGGCGATGCCCGCCGCGTCCGCCGGAACGATGCGGCTCACGCCTTCTTCCCCCGCGCGCGGGTCTTCGCCTCTTCCGCCTTCGCTTCGGCGATGGCGTCGGCGAACTTGACCGAGACGATCTTCGAAATCCCGCGTTTTTCCATCGTGACTCCATACAGCGCCTTCGCCGCGGCGATGGTCTGCGCGGAGTGGGTGATGACGAGGAACTGCGTCGTTCCGAGGAACGAGCGGAGCATGTCCAAGTACCGCGTGATGTTGGTCTCGTCGAGCGGCGCGTCGAGCTCGTCGGTCAGGCAGAACGGGCTCGGCTTGACCTTGAAGAGGGCGAAGAGCAACGCCAGCGCGGTCAGGGTCCGCTCGCCGCCGCTCAGAAGCGACACCGTCTGCGGCTTCTTCCCCGGCGGCTTGGCGACGATGTCGATGCCGCTTTCGAGGATGTTGCTTTCGTCCACGAGCGCGAGGTGCGCCTGCCCGCCGCCGAAGAGCCGCCCGAACAGGTCCTGGAAGTTTTCGTTGACCTTCTGGAAGGTCTCCTCGAAGAGGGTCTTCGTCGTAGCATCGATTTCGCCGATGAGCTTGACGAGCTTCTCCTTCGCTTCGGAGAGGTCCTTGGCCTGCTTGGTGAAAAACGCGTACCGCTCTTCGATTTCCTGCGCTTCGGACAGCGAGTCGAGGTTGACCGGGCCGATCAGGCGGATTTTCTCCTTGAGGTCGCCCGCGAGCGCGTCGAGCGCTTCCGCGTCGGGCCGCTCCTCCGTCCCGGCGACGGCCTTCCAGTCGGGCTCGGCGGCCCCGGCGACGGCTTCGGCGGAAAGTTGCCAGTCGTTGGCGAGGCGGCCGAGCAGGTTCTCGCGGGTAATCGCGTCGTGCTCGCGGCGGACCTCTTCGGCGGCGCGCGCGTCGCGCACTTCGTCGTACTTGCTCCGCAAGGCGCGCGTTTCCGCGTCGCACCCGGCGAGGGCCGCGCGCTTTTCGTCCCGTCCCTTCCGCGCTTCGTCGAGCGCGGCGGCCGCGGCCTTCTCGGCCGCCTCCAGCCCCGGCATGCCCGCCACCGCCCGCGCGGTCTCCTCTTCGAGCGCGCGCTTGCGAGCGGCATACCCCTCCTTCGCCCGCTCGCGGTCGGCGACGAGCGCGTTCAGTTCGCCAATGCGGGCGCGCAGGGGCGCGAAGCGCGCCAACACCGCGTCGCGCTGCTGGGCGAGGCCCAGCGCGGCCACGCGCGCTTCCGTCGCCTCCCCCACGCAC
>JAFSUH010000202.1 GCA_017445365.1 Kiritimatiellia bacterium
CCACCCTGCCGCGCGCCGCGCGCGTCCACGCGATTCCCGCCGTCCCCGCATGGCTGGCCGCGGGGCTTTCGCGCATCCTGACGCCCGCCGCCCGGAGCGAAACGCGCCGCTTCCTCAAGGCGGACCTCGCCCGCAACACGCCGCCCGCGCTCGCGGAAATCGTCTCCCGCACGGCGCTCCCCCCCGGCGCGTGGGTGGAAAAAACCTACGCGGCGGAGGCCGTCCGCTTCCTTTTCCCGTACGGCGACGCGGCAATCTGGCGGGCCCTGCTCGCCGCCATCGCGCGGGGCGAGCGCATCGACCCGGCGTGGTTGCGCGCCCACTGCCCCGCCCTCGCGCGCGGGCAGGTCGAAGCGACGTGGAAGGCGTACCTCGCGCATCTCGCCGACGAGCGCGCCCCGGCGGACTTCTCCGCCGCGGAGGATTTGCGGATCGACGACGAACTCGACGAACTGCTGCAGGCTTCGCCGCGCGACACCCTGGGCGACCCCGCCGCGCCGGAAACGGCGGCGCCCGCCGCGGCGATCGCCGCGCGCCGGGAGCCGTGGGCGGGTCCCTTCGCGCGGGCGAAGGCCCTGAAAATCCGCATGCTCGCGACGCGCGCGGCCGACGCGGAGCTGGTGGGGTGCCTCGCGGCCTACGCGAAATTCTTCGACACGCTTTCCCGCCCGCCGGTACCGGAAAAATCCTTCTGGAAGAGCGGGAAAGCGGAGGAACGGGCGGCGGACGCGGCGTGGAAGACGGGGCTGGAAGTGACGTGGAAGCGCGCGGAGGAAATGCACGCGGCCTACCGGACGGCGACCGCGGACCGGAGCCGCTACATCGACCTCTTCGACATGCCGGACGCGGACGCCCTGCCGCGGGCGCCCGCCGGAGGGCCGCGCCCGGCGGTTTCCGCCTACGTGGACCGTTTCGACCGCTAGCGGCCGGGGGCCGTCCCGGTTTCGTCGCCCCCGCCCCGCACCGCGCCCTTTTCCCTTGCAATTCCCGGCCCCGCCCTGTAAGGCATTCCGGCGTGCGTCCGCGCAAAACGCCCGGTCGCCCGGCTTCCCCATGACGAACCACGCCCCCCCTCCCGCCGCCGGCAAAGGCGGCCGCCCCAAAAAATTCGCCGAGCCGTCCCGGCCCGTCACCGTCACCCTTCCCCTCCGCGTGCTCGACCGCCTCGCCGCCATCGACCCCGACCGCGCCAAGGCCATCGTCATCGCCGCCGACACCACCTCCACCTTGCCCGCCCCGTCGGAGCCTCCCGTCCGGGAACTGCCCGTTTCGGCCAACGAAACCCTCATCGCCATCGCCGATTCCCCGCTCCTGCGCACCATTCCCTGGCTGACGCTCATCCAGGTGGCCCCCACCCGCTACCTCCTCTCCCTCCGCCCCGGCGTACCGCTCGAAAAACTCGAAGTCACCATCGGAGACCTTCTCGACGCCAATCCGGACGCCCCCGCCGGGGAACTGGAGCTCCTCCGGCTCCTTCTCGAACACCTGCGCATGCCCCGCCGCAACCGCGCCGTCCGTTCCGAATCCATCCTCGTCATCCAAAAGGGCAAGCCCAAGCGCTAGCGCGGAAGTTTCCGCACAGAAACGCAATCCGTCCCTGAAACGGTGACGGGAACGGCATCGGGGCAGTGGCGGAGGCACTTTGGTCGCGGCGGCTCCCCTGCGTGCGCCGCCGCTTCCGCCTCCCATCGCAATTTGCCGATGTTTGGCAAAATCGCCCCGTTTTTGCCAAAGATCGGCAAAATCTCCCGCGCCGCGGAATCCGATGCGTTTGGGCGATTGAAAGGCGTTCGATTTGAGTTTTTGAGTAGAAAAATGCAAATATTTGCAAATTTCTGTGCAAAAACACTCCGTCCGCTCGTCCCCCTCCTGCTCCTTTTCCGGTACGCGGGCGGGAGAGCCACCACGCTTGCAACAGGCGTTTCGACGGCCATCGAAAGCCATCGAGGGCCGTCGAAAGCCATCGGATTCGATGGACGGGATTCCTGGAGAGAAGGGCAGGCGGCAGCCGTTGCATCGCGTTTGCACAAAACGCTTGGAAAAGGCGGGGGAAGAAGCTAGAGTGTCCATTCGTTTCCGCATGGCGGAGGGATGGCTGAGCGGCTTAAGGCACCCGACTCGAAATCGGACAAGCATTGAAGAAATGCTTCGTGGGTTCAAATCCCACTCCCTCCGCCCTTTTTCCGCCGCCGGCTTAGCTCAGTTGGCAGAGCACGTGATTTGTAATCACGCGGTCACCGGTTCGAATCCGGTCGCCGGCTTTTGCCCGCCGCGCGCCTCAGGAGAATTTCACGCGCGGGTCCACGGCGGCAAGCGCGATGTCCCCCAGCAAATTCGCCGCGGCGAAGAGGAATGCGCTCATCAACACCGTCGCGCGCAATACCGCAATGTCCGACGAATGGATGGCGTTCAAGGCCAAATACCCCAAGCCCGGGATGCCGAAGAAGTTTTCGAGGAGGAGGCTTCCCGTGAAGAGGTACGGAATCGACAGCGCGACGTTGACGATGACCGGGGAGAGCGCATTCTTGAGGATGTGCACCAGAAGCACCCGCCGCGGCGCGAGGCCCTTCGCGAGCGCGGTCCTGACGTAATCCTTGTGCCGTTCTTCGAGAAGCACCGTCCGGTAGAACCGCACCGACGAACCCACCCCCGTCACCGCGCCGACCAGCACGGGCAGGACCAGGTTGCGCACGCCTTCGTACCCCCAAATCGGAAACAGTCCCAGGCGGTACGAAAAGAAGTACTGCGCGACGACGATCCAGACGATGTAGTTGACGCTCATGAGCGCCACCGACACCGTCACCAGCACCTTGTCGGCGACCCCGCCGGGCTTCCACGCCGCGACCAGCGCGAAGGCGAGCGAGAGCACCAGCTCCAGCAGCAGCACCGGCACCGTCAAGGTCAAGGTCGGAAGCAGTCCCTGCGCGATGATTTCCGTCACGGGACGCGCGAGCGAGGTGCTTGTCCCCCAGTCGCCGCGGATGAGGTCGCCCGCGAAACGGACCAGCTGCGAATCCCACCAACCGCGGGTTTTCCGTTCCAGCCGGACGCCGGTGACGCGCGCGCCGTCCGGTCCCGCTTCGATTTCGGCGGGTTCTCCTGACGAAAACACCTGGCACGCCGTCCCGTCGCGGAGTCCCTTGCCGCACACGCGAAGCCGCCACGTCTCCCCTTCCGGCAGGGCGAAGGCGAGCGGCAATTTCCGCATCTCCCCCGGAGAAAGGACGAGCGCGTCCTCTTCCGCCGCGAGTCCCCACGCCGCCTTTTCGCTTGCGGTGGCGCGGGAAAAAACGATGCGCGGCAGGGCGCGCGTCCCCGTCCAGCGGCCGAAGAAAAGAGGCAGGTCGTATCCGCCCGCCGCGTCGAATTCCGCGAGGGCCTGGGCGCTTGCGTGCTGCCCGAGCACGGCGCTCGCCGGCGACCCGCCCACCGCGTTGAAAAGGAGGAAGGTCACCAGCACCGCTCCGGCCAGCGTCGGGACGAGCTGCCAAAGCCGCCGGAGAAGGTACGGAATCATCTCCGCCGCCTGCCGTTCCCGCGCCCGCCCGTGCGGCGGCGGCCTTTGCGCGCCGGGTCGGCGGACCAGTCCGTTTCGGGAATCGGCCCGGACAACCAGCGGTCGAGGAGCGGCTTGCGCGCCGGGTCGAGCGACGCGGCGAACTTGAGGTACACCATCGCCAAGTCGAAGCCGCGGCGGGTGCGCAGGCGGTCGGCGTAGCGCGAGCCTTCCGTGGCGCGCGCGAGCTGCCCCTGGAACGCCATGATCCGCTGCGTGTCCTGGATGACGGCCTTGGGAATCTGCGTGAGGTCCCCCGGCGCGCGCAACACCGACGCGGTCGCCGTTTCCGCCGCCTCGAAGGCCCCCATCCCCTTCGCGGCGAGGGCGGCGGCTTCGGTTTCGATGAACGGGCCGAAGAGGAGCGCGTATTGCAAGGCCGGCATCGCTTCCAGCCCCGCCGCGCGCCAGCGGTCGAACTGGCCGAACGCGCGGTCCACCCAGCGGTGGAGCGCTTCGCCCTCCTCGCCCTGCATCGCGGCGGCGACGGCGGGATGCACCGCCTGGAAGAGGCCGAGACCCCAGCCGCGGCGGAAGGTCTCGCGCGCGTGGCCGCAGCGGCGGATCTTGAGGACTTCCTCGTACATCCGCTCGTGCGAGCAGGCCGCGAGGGCCGCGGCGTTTTCCCGGGCGGCGGCGTAGGCTTCCGGCTCGATGGCGAAATCGAGCTGGGAGGCGATGCGGACGGCACGGATCATGCGCACGGGGTCTTCGCGGAAGCGCCCGGCGGGTTCGCCGATGACGCGCAGGACGCGCGCTTCGAGGTCGTCGAGGCCGCCGACGTAATCGAGGATGGCCCCGTCGGCCACGTCGAAGAAGAGGCCGTTGACGGTGAAATCGCGGCGGCGGGCGTCCTCTTCGGCGGTGCCGTAGACGTTGTCGCGGACGACGAGGCCTTCGCGCGTCGCGTACGTCGGGTCGGCGGCGAAGGGCTTGCGGCGCGAGGGGAGCGGGGCTTCCTCGGCGGCGCGGGCGGCCTGTTCGTCGCCGGACAGGAGGGCGCGGAAGGTGGCGGTTTCGATGATGGTGCCGTTGCGGAAGATGACGTGGGCGAGGCGGAAGCGCCGGCCGATGATGCGGCAGTTGCGGAAGACGCGGCGGATTTCCTCGGGACGGGCGTCGGTGGCGACGTCGAAATCCTTGGGAGCGATGCCGAGGAGGAGATCGCGGACGCCGCCGCCGCAGAGGTACCCCTTGTATCCGGCCTCGTGGAGGCGGTCCATGACGAAGAGCGCTTCGCGGGAAATCATTTCGCGGCGGAGGGGGTGTTCGCCGTAGGGGACGACGCGCGGGGAGGCGAAGGGACCGGCCGGGGCGGCGGGGGTTTCCGCGGGGTCCGGCGGGGGGAGGGGTCCGCCGTTGGGGGGTGGGAGGTCGTTCATGGCCTTCCATTTACCCAAAAAGCCCCGCGTTGGAAAAGTGAAAAAGGAGAGCGCTCGGGAGGTTCGGAGGCGTGGCGGGCGGGAAGTTTCCGGGGGTGGGCGGCTGGCAGCGCGGGGAGGCGAAGCGTCCCCCGCGAGCCGGGTTCCGACGCCGTTTGCGGGGATGGCCGCCGCGGGGAGGCGGACGCGGGCTTGATTCCGGGGCGGGAAGGCGGAAGAATCGGGCAACTTCACCGAAGGAGGACCACACCACATGACCACCACCGTCACCACCAAAACCGGCTACGGCACCCGCGTCGGCGGGGCTTTCAGGGGCATTCTCGGCGGCCTCCTCTTTTTCGCCGCCGGCACGTACGTCCTCTGGTGGAACGAAGGCCGCGCCGTCCGCACGCGCGACGCCATCGAGGAATCCGCCGCCGCCCTGGTCGAACTTCCCGACCCCGCCGTCCGCGACGCCGCCTTCGAGGGCAAGCTCGTCCACGCCTGCGCCCGCGCGTCCGCCGTCGATGCCGTCTCCGACGCGCGCTTCGGCGTGACCGCCCCCGCTCACGCCCTTTCCCTCTCCACCCGCTCCGAAATCTGCCAGTGGGTCGAAACGCGCGAGTCGAAGAGCGAAAAGAAGCTCGGCGGCTCCGTCGTCACCACCACCGTGTACGACTACGAGCGCGCCTGGCGGCCCCTCCCGGAAAGCTCCGCCGGGTTCAAGGAGTCCGGCCACGAAAACACGCAGATTCTCCCGACCGCCGTCTGGGAAGGCGGCCGCGTCGCGGCGAAGGACGTTGCCTTCGGCGCCTACCGCCTGCCCGAAAACTTCGTTTCCGCCATCGGCCGCGCGGAACCGCTCCCCGTGGAGAAGACCGCGGAGGAAATCGCGTCCCTCCAGGCCGCGCTCTTCGGCGTCCC
>JAFSUH010000203.1 GCA_017445365.1 Kiritimatiellia bacterium
CGGGCCGCGACGGCGGTGCCCGCCGCCGCGCCGTCGGCCGCGAGGTCGCGCGCCACGTCGTTGGTGGAGCCGACCGTGTCGAGCCAGAGGGGCGGAAGCAAGCGGAACGCGCCGTCCATCAGCGGAAATCGAGCGCGATGTCCACCGCGCGCGCGGACTGGGTGAGAGCGCCGAGGGAGACGGCGTCCACGCCGGCTTCCGCGTGGGCGCGCAGGGTGGCGAGCGTGATGCCGCCGGAAGCTTCCGTTTTGACCCGGCCCTTGCAGAGGGCGACGGCCTTGCGGAGGCGCGCGGGGGAGAAGTTGTCAAGCAAAATCCAATCCGGGTTGCCCGCGAGGGCGTCGCGCAGCTGCGCGAAGGTGTCCACCTCGATTTCGATTTTCTTCCCCGGGCAGGCCGCGCGGGCCTTGGCGACGACGTCGGCGAGCTTCATGCCCCGGCAGTAGGCAAGGTGGTTGTCCTTGATGAGGACCGCGTCGAAGAGGCCCTGGCGGTGGTTCACGCCGCCGCCGCAGGAAACGGCGTACTTTTCGAGCGCCCGCCAGCCCGGCGTCGTCTTGCGCGTGTCCAGGATCGCCGCGCCCGTCCCGCGGACGAGTTCCACCGCCCTGGCCGTGGCCGTGGCAATGCCGCTCAACCGCTGGAGGAGGTTGAGCGCGGTGCGTTCCGCGGTGAGGAGGGCGCGCGCCGGGCCTTCCACCGTGAAGAGGACGCCGCCCTTCGCCAGGAGTTCGCCGTCGCGGCGGACCGCGGAAAAGCGGACCGCGCGGGAGAGGCGGCGGAAGACGGCTTGGGCGAAGGCGATGCCGCAGGCGGCGAGGGGTTCGCGGGCAACCACGTCGGCGGTCGCGCGGGCCGCGCGGGGGACGAGGGCGAGGGTCGTGATGTCGCCGCTGCCCACGTCTTCGGCAAGCGCGGCGTCGATGACGGCGCGGACGGAATCAGAAATCGTAGCGGACATACGCGGTTCCCGAAAAATCCTTGATGAGCAGGCCTTCCGCGCCGAGGCGCCACGAGTCGCCGAAGAGGAGCGCCGCGGAGAGGAAGAGGCCGGTCTTTTCCCCGGGTTCGACATCCTCTTCGAAGCCGCCATCGTGTTCGATTTTGCCGGAAAGCCAGCTTGCGGCGGGCCCGGCGGCGACTTCGAGGCCGGTGAAGATTTCCTGGTAGCGCATGCGGGCGCGTTCGGAGAAGGAAAGCGCGCAGGTGACGGGGAGGACGGCGCGGATTTCGTCGAGCTTGCAGGTCGTCCGGAGGGCGTCGTCGTCGCTTTCGCGGTGGAGCCAGCGGCCGGAGAGGCCGATGCGGACGCACCACGGGGAGAAGTCGCCGTCGTCGATCTGCCAGAGGGAGAGGTCGGCGCCCGCGCCGCCGGCGAAGCCGAGGGCGGGGTCGGAGCCGGGGACGTGGTCGAACTTGGCGGTGGAGGCGCCGCCGAAAGCGTAGATGCCGAACCAGCCGGCGGGACGGAAGCCGAGACCGAGGAGCCAGGTGTCGGCCTTGAGGGTTTCGGGCCCTGGCTTTTCGAGTTCGCGCGCGAGGCGGTCCCAGGCGGCGAAGGCGGAAAGGCCCCAGGGCGAGGAGGTGCGGAACGCGGCGGCGGGCCGGTCTTCGGCGGAAGCGGACGCGGCGGGAAGCGCAAGCGGGAGCAGGAGAAGAAGCGGGAGGAGACGTTTCATGGCTGGCGGGAAGGATAAGGGGTTTCCCCGCCCGAAACCAAGCAGATTGCGCGGGCGCCCCACCCCCCGGGCGGCAACCCGCGGAGAGTTTTCGACAGGATTTACGGGATGGACAGGATTTTTGGGGATGCGGCTCCCAGCCGCGTAATTCTTTCGAAGGGCAAGGTCATCCCGACCGCAATGGAAAAGCCTCGCGCAAGGCACGCAATGTCCGACATTGAAAACCATGGAAACCCGCTTCGCGGGCATTGAAAAACTTCAGGCCACAAAGGACGCAAGGGACGCAAGGAATGCTCCGCGGAGACACACTTTCGGAGGTGCGGCGAAGCCCCGCAAAGCAAAGCTTCGCGGGGACCCCATCCCCGCCGCGCCATGAAA
>JAFSUH010000204.1 GCA_017445365.1 Kiritimatiellia bacterium
GGCGGGGGCCTTCTTCGCCGGCGCCGACGCGCGCAGGAACGCCGCGTGCAGGGCCTTGACCGCCCGCGCCGCGTCCTTTTCGCGGATGACCACGGAAATGCGGATTTCGCTCGTGGTGATCATCTCGATGTTGACCTTTTCGGCCGCGAGCACGTCGAACATCTTGTACGCCACGCCGGAATGGCTCTTCATCCCGACGCCGACGATGCTGACCTTGGCGATTTTTTCGTCCACGTGGAAATCACGCGCCCGGATGGCCGGGATGAGAGGCTCCAGCACCGCGCGCGCCTTCTTCACCTCGTCGAGCGGCACCGTGAAGGAGATGTCGGTGCGGCCCTGTTCGGACATGTTCTGGACGATGATGTCCACGTTGACGTTCGCCGCCGCGAGCTCCTTGAAGAGGCCCGCCGCCACGCCCGGCCGGTCGGGGACGCCGAGCACCGTGCACTTCGCCTGGTCCGCATCGGAAGCGATGCCGCGGAAAATCACCTGTTCCATATCGTCGGTCTCCTTGACAATGAGGGTTCCGGGTTTCTCCTCGAAGGAAGACATCACTTCGAGGACGACGCCGTAGTTTTTCGCGTATTCCACCGCGCGGGACTGGAGGACGCCCGCGCCGCAGGCGGCGAGTTCGAGCATTTCGTCGTAGGTGATCCTGTCGTGCATCACCGCGTCCGGCGCGATGCGCGGGTCGGCGGAGAAGACGCCGTCCACGTCCTTCAAAATCTGGCAGCGGTCGGCCTTGAGGGCCGCGGCGATGGCCACGGCGGTGGTGTCGCTGCCGCCGCGGCCGAGGGTGGCGACGTCGCTTTTGGTGTTGATGCCCTGGAAGCCGGCGACGACGACGACCTTGCCTTCGCGCAGGTGCTGGAGGATGCGCTCGGGGTGGATGGAGCGGATCTTGGCCTTGAGGTGGCGGTTGTCCACGCGGATGCCGGCCTGCCGTCCCGTCATGGAGATGGCGGGCACGCCGATCGCCTGGAGGGCCATCGTGAGAATCGCGGAGGAGGCCATCTCGCCGGTGGCGAGGAGGGAATCCATTTCGCGTTCGTCGGGGTCGGGGTTGACGGAGCGGGCGAGGTCGATGAGTTCGTCGGTGGTGTCGCCCATGGCGGAGACGACCACGACAACGTCGTTGCCGACGTCGCGGATGGCGCGGATGCGGGAAGCGACGCGGCGCATGCAGGCGGCGTCGGCGACGGACGACCCGCCGTATTTCTGGACAAAGAGGGCCAAAGCGGAACCTTTCGGAAAGAATGCGCGGCGGAGGTTGCGCTTTTCCGCGGGGAAAGGCAAGCGCGGCGCCGCGGGACGCGGGGGAGGGGAACGGTGGAGGCGGCGGAAGCCGTCTAGCGGTTGCCGGGGGCGGTGTAGCCGGGGCGGGTGTAGGTCGGGCGCGTGAAAGTCCGGTCCGCCGGGCCCGCCGGACGGTTCGGCGCCGCGGCGGGCGTCCGCGTCACCGGTGCGTGCGGCGCCGTCGTCGGCCCCGTGAACGTGCGCCCGCCCGCCGTCACCGTCGCCCGCGGCGCCGGTGCCGTCTTCGTCGCTCCCGCCCCGCCCGGCACGTAGCGCTGCGGAAACGAGCCGCGCACGCCCATCGTCCCCGAAACCGCCAGCGACAGGAACCACTCCAGCGCTTCCGTCACGCTCGCGGTGTCGATCGCGTCGTTCTCCCCCTGGAAGGGCACCAGCTTCATCCGCCGGAAGCCCGTCGCCTTCATGGATTTGACCGTTTGCGCGACATCCTCGGGGTCCGGTTCGCCTTCGCGGGCAATCGAAAAGTAGAACGGAAGCTGGCGGAAGGATTTCGGCGGGCGGAATTCGTCGAACGCGGCGCTGGCGCGGTTGTCCGCGCTCGCGGCGCAGAAGGCGCCGAGCACCGTGCGGCCGCTTCTCATGTAGAGCGCCGCGAGGTCGGCGCTGCGCTGCGCCCCGTCGCCGTAGCCCGCGAAGGCGAGCGGCCAATCCACCGAAGCGGGGTACGCTTTCGAGAGCGCCAGCAACCCGCCGCGCAACGTGTAGTAGCGCAATGTCCAGTTGTCGTGCTCCGGCAAAATCGGCGACATGTCCTCGTTCAGGCCCGCCCAGCCGTCCGCGGCGACGCCGATCCACCCCGGCGAAGCGCGCAGGGCGGGGAGGTACTTGTCGAGGTGGTCGATGGAGCTACCATGGTCGCCCTGCGAGGCGACGAGCACGTTCCACTTTTTCGCCGGGTCGAAATCGCCGGGCACCCACACCGCGAAGCGCGCGCGGTCCAGCCCCGGGTTCCCCTCCGCGGCCATCGCTTCCAGGTCCGCCGCGGGAAGCTTGACGTACATCACGTTCTTCTCCCCGAGCACCAGCCGGTTGGTCCCGACGAAAGGCATCGCCTGCCTGCCGTCGGCGAGCGCGGCGGCGGATTTCACCCCGTCCGCCGCGGGCGCGGCGGGCTCCGCAACGCTCACGACGGGCGTCTTGTCCACCTGCGCGACGTCCTCTTCCGTCGGAAGCTCGTTCAAAAGCACCGTGCGGTGGAGGAGCGTCACGTCGTCGTGCGAGAGCTTTTCGAGCGGGATGCGGATGACCGACCCGTTGCGGAGCTTGAGCACGACCGTGTCCTCTTCCACGCTCTGGAACAGCGCCACGATCGACTGGCCGGAGGCGCTCGTCCAGCGGCGCGGGCGCCGCAGTTCCTCCAGGTCGTTGGCACGCGCCGCCGCCGCGCTCCCGAAAAGGAGGGCGGCGGCGAGGAACGCGGGGACGAACCGGCGGGCGGAACGCATGCCGCAAAGCTCCGCTAGCGGGCGAGACGGCCGGTCGAGCGGGTGATGTGGGCGAGCCGCGCGCGGATGGCGTCGGTCAGCTGCTCCCACGAGAACCGCCAGCTCCAGTTGCCGGAGGCGCGGCCGGGCGTGTTCATGCGCGCTTCGCTGCCGAGGCCGAGGAGGTCCTGCAGCGGGGCGACGAAGGTGTCGGCGGCGGAGCGCGCGCCCAGGGCGATCAGGTCCCACTGGATTTCGCTGCCGTCGGTCCCGAGGTATCCCAAGATCATGCGGCGTTCCGCGTCGATGTCCTCCTGCGTGCGCGTCGAGCCTTCGCCGGCCTGCGAATGGAACCAGCCGACGGTGGTGTCGTTGTCGTGCGTGCCGGTGTAGGCGACGCAGTTTTCCGGGTACGACTCGGGGCGGAATTCCGCGGCGCGCTCGTCGTTGCCGAACGCGAACTGGAGGATGCGCATGCCGGGGAACCCGCAGTGGTTGCGGAGGGCGTCCACTTCCTCGGTGATGAGCCCGAGGTCTTCGGCGATGATGGGCAGGTCCCCCAGCTGCCCCTTGAGCGAATCGAAGAGGTCGGCGTCGGGGCCCTTGACCCAGTGGCCGTTGATGGCGGTGGTTTCGCCGCCGGGGATTTCCCAGTACGCCTCGAAGCCGCGGAAGTGGTCGATGCGGACGATGTCCACCTTCTCGAACGTGCGGCGGAGGCGTTCGGCCCACCACGCGTAGTTCGTTTCCTTGTGGACGGGCCAGTTGTAGAGCGGATTGCCCCAGAGCTGGCCGGTCGCGGAGAAGTAGTCGGGCGGGACGCCGCTGACCACCGAAGGCGACCCGTCCTCGTTGAGGAAGAAGAGGTTCTGGTTGGCCCACACGTCGCTCGAATCGTGCGCGACGAAAATCGGGATGTCGCCGATGAAGCGGACGCCGCGCTTGGCCGCGTACGCGCGAAGCTCGTTCCATTGCTTCGCGAAGAGGAACTGCTCGATGCAAACCGCTTCGACGCGCGCGGCGTGGTCGAGGAAGGCGGCCTTGACCGCGGCCGGGTCGCGGCGGGCGAGCGGCGCGTCCCACGTGGTCCACGGGCGGCCGCCGTTGGCGTCCTTGAGGGCGACGAAGAGCGCGTAGTCGTTCAGCCACGAGGCGTTGGCCTCCTTGAACGCGGCGAATTCGCCCCGGAGCGCCTTGTCCGCGCGGGAGGCGAAGGCGGAGGTGACGCGGGCGAGGACCTTGGCGCGTTCGGAGATGACGGGGCCGAAATCGACGTATTCGGCCGGGAACCGCGGGAAGTCCGCGAGTTCGTCCTCGCGGAGGAGCCCGTCGCGGAGAAGCCACTCGAAGGAAATCCAGAGGGGGTTGTTCGCGAAGGAGGAGGTCGCCTGGTAGGGGGAGTCGCCGTAGGAGGTGGGGCCGAGGGGGAGGATTTGCCAGAGCTGCTGGCCGGTGTCGGCGAGGAAATCGACGAATTTGAGGGCGTCGGGGCCGATGCCGCCGATGCCGTAGGGACCGGGCAGGGAGGTCGGGTGGAGGAGGATGCCGGAAGCGCGCGGGAATTTCATGGGGAGTGACTCCTTGGGGTGGAAGGAAAAATGCTTTCTCCAACTTAATCACGCCGCCGCCCGCGCGCGCAAGCGAGAAATGCGCGCCGGAGCGCGTTTTCCCTTTTGCCGATGTCCGGCAAAAACGGGCCGGGTTTGCCGAACCGCGGCAACGCCCGCGGGCGGCGCTTGCTTTCGCCACGTGGTTTCGGACATGCTTCCTCCCTGTCTTTCCCATGAAAAAACATCTTTCCCGTTTGCTCGCCCTTTCCGTTTTCGCGTCCCTGCTTTCCGCCGCTTCCGCGCAGGAAGCGGACGGCTGGGCCGCCGCCGTCGCCGAAGGCGCCGGGGCGGCCTTCGAGGCGCTCGCCCCCGCGTCCGTCAAAAAGAACTGGCGGATGATGACGCCCGACGAAATGCTTTCCGCCGTCGGAACCCTTTCCCAAGCCCTTTCCTCCGAAGACGGCACCTGGGAAAGCGTCCTCCGCCTCGTGCCGGACGCGAAAAACGCCGCGGTGGCGCTCGACGCCCTCCCGCTTGACGAAGACGTGCGCGCGTGGATCGACGCCCGCCTGTCGTACTTTTTGGCCGCCAACGAACTGGCCCGCGAGGAAGCGATGGCGCGCGGCCGCGTTCGCCAGGCGGCGCGCGTGGCGGCCGCCTCCCCAAAACCCGCGGGCCGTCCCGCCGCGGCTCCCCAACCCGCCACGGGCCGCCCCTCCGCCGCCATCACCGCCGCGCCGGAAACGGTCGCCGAATCCCGCGCCGCGTACGAGGCCGACGTCGCCGTCTGGCGGCGGAAATTCACGCGCGACCCGCCGACCCGTTCGGCGGAAAAGGCCGTCAAGCGCGCGCAGAAGATTTTCCGCGAAGAAGGCGTGCGGGAGGAACTCGCGTGGCTCGCGTTCGTCGAGTCGTCGGGGCGGGCGGACGCGCGCTCGCCCGTCGGCGCGGCGGGCCTCTTCCAGTTCATGCCGAAGACCGCGGAATCGATGGGGCTCGCGCTTTCGCCGAAGGACGAGCGGCTGGAGGCGGACAAGTGCGCGCGGGCGGCGGCGAAGTACCTCGCGCGCCTGCGCAAGCGTTTCGGCGATTGGAAGCTCGCGCTCGCGGCGTACAACTACGGCGAGGGGAACGTCTCGAAGAAGCTCGGCAAGGCGCGCGAGCGCTCGTTCGAAGGCATCCGCGGGGAGCTTCCGATGGAAACGCGCCTCTACGTTCCCAAACTCGACGCCATCCTCCGCGAGAAGGCCGGGAAGAAACTCGCGGACATCCCGTGAAAAAGGCGCCCCTCACCGAAGACGGGTTTTTGGCGAAGGTCCTCCCGCACCTCGCGTCCGATGCCACCGTGGCGACCGGACCGGGCGACGACTGCGCCGTGGTGCGCCTCCCGGGGGCGAAGGAAGACCTGCTGTTCACGGTGGACCCCATCGTCGAAGGCCACCACTTCGATTCCTCCGCGACGGACGCGCAAATCGGCCGGAAGGCCGTCGCCCGCGCCACGAGCGACATTGCGGCGATGGGCGGGCGGCCCCGGTGGATGCTCCTTTCCCTGCTCGTCCCGCGCGGATTCGACGCGGGGCGGCTCGAACGGATTTTCGCCTCCGCCGCGAAGACCGCGGCCGGGTTCGGCGCGGCCATCGTCGGCGGCGACACGGGGGAAGGCGACAAGCTGACCCTTTCGGTCACGGTAATCGGCACCGTCGCGCGCGGGAAAGCGTTGCTCCGTTCGGGCGCGCGGGCCGGGGACGCGCTTTGCACGACGGGAAAACTCGGGGGGAACTGGAAGCACGGGAGCAAGCGGCACTTGTCGCCGCATCCGCGGCTCGCCGAAGGCGCGTTTCTCGCGGAAACCGGGTTCGCCACCGCGGCGATGGATTTGTCCGACGGGCTTTTGACGGACCTGCCGCGCATGATGGCGGGCTCCGGCACGGCCGCCGTGGTTTTCCCGGAGGCAATCCCGCGCAAACGCGGCGCGACGGAAGAAGACGCGATGGCGGAAGGCGAGGACTACGAGCTTTTGTTCACCGTCCCGGAGACGCGTCTCGGGAAACTGTTGGCCGCATGGCCCCGGGATTTCGCCCCGATCGCGCGCATCGGAAGCGTGGTGCCCGCCGGAACCCCTCCCGTGGAACCCCTGCCCGCCCCGACGCGCCCGGGCGCCCTCTACCTTTCGCGGCAAGGCGCCATTTCCCCC
>JAFSUH010000205.1 GCA_017445365.1 Kiritimatiellia bacterium
CCGCCGCTCCCGCGGCCCCCGCCGGCGCGGTCCTCGCGGACGGCGACATCGAACGGGCGGCGCGGCAAATCGCGCAAAAAATCGGCAAACTCGTCTAGTCAAGCAAAATCGAAACAGAATCGAAACGGAAGGAACGAACATGGGCAAGATCGAATTGGATTGGGCCAACCTGGGCTTTGCGTACCGCGACACCGCCTGCCACGCGGAATACGTCTTCCGCGACGGCAAGTGGGACGAAGGGAAACTCGTCGAGTCGCCGTACATCCCCGTCCACATCGCCGCGACGGGCCTCCACTACGGGCAGGAATGCTTCGAGGGCATCAAGGCCTTCCGGCGCAAGGACGGCAGGTGCTCCATCTTCCGCGTTTGGGAAAACGCGAAGCGCATGGCGGCCACGGCGGAGCGGCTCTGCATCGCGCCGGTGCCCGAGGAAACCTTCGTCGAAGCGTGCAAGCGGGTGGTCGCGGCGAACGCGGACTACATCCCGCCGTACGGGACGGGCGGCTCCCTCTACATCCGGCCGCTTCTGATTGGCACGGGCGCCCAGATCGGCGTCGCCCCGGCGAAGGAATACACCTTCATCGTTTTGGTCACCCCCGTCGGCGCCTACTACAAGGGCGGCCTCCAGCCGGTCAAGGCCATCGTCCTCGACGACTACGACCGCGCCGCGCCCCTCGGCACCGGCCACATCAAGTGCGGTGGCAACTACGGCGGCTCGCTCTACGCCCACGAGATGGCCAAGCGCATGGGCTACCCCGTCGAGCTCTACCTCGACGCGAAGACCCACACCTTCATCGACGAATTCGCGACCTCGAACTTCCTCGCCATCACCAAGGACGGCAAGTACGTCACGCCCGATTCGACGACGGTCCTCCCCTCGGTCACCAACATGACGCTGATGCAGCTCGCGAAGGACTTCGGCATGACCGTCGAGCGCCGCCCCATCGATTTCGAGAAGGAAATCGACGACTTCGCCGAAGTCGCCGCCTGCGGCACCGCGGTGGTCGTCACCCCCGTCAACTCCATCACCCGCGCGGGGAAGGAACGCGTCACCGGCCCGGCGACCGGCTGCGGCCCCGTCCTCGAAAAGCTGTTCCACGCCGTCCAGGCCATCCAGTACGGCGAGGCCGAGGACGTCCACGGCTGGAACGAGTTCGTGGACTGCTAGCCGCCAGGGGATTCCCGCGCCGTGACGCCCAAGAAGAAAACCACCATCAAGGACATCGCCCGCGAGAGCGGCTTTTCGCTTTCGACCGTCTCGCTGGTGCTCAACAACCACCCGCGCATCTCGCAGGCCACGCGCGACAAGGTGATGGAGGTCGTCGCCAAGTACGACTTCCACCCCAACGCCTCCGCGCGGGGCCTCGCGAGCAAGACCTCGCGGATCATCGGCGTGGTGATTCCCTACGTGGAACGGCTCTTCGCGGACGTGTACATCGAGGAAATCCTCTCGGGCATCTACAAGGCCGCCGTCGCCCACGGGTACAAGATGCTGCTGGATGCGGCGACCGACTCGTTCATCCGCTCGAAGGAGGCCCTCCGGATGCTCCAGTGCCGGCAGGTGGACGGGATTTTGTTCATCGCAAGCGACATCAACTCGAACTATCTTTCGGTCTTCGAGAACTCGCCGCACCCGTTCCTCGTGGTCAACCACCTCTTCCCCGGGCGGCGGCTGGATTACATCTGCATCGACTACGAGCAGTCCGCCCGCCTCGCCGCGGAGCACCTCCTCTCCCTCGGCCACCGGCACATCGGCCTCATCGCCGGGACGAACACCTTCACCGGCATCCGCTTCCGCGACGAGTTCCTGCGCCTCTGCCGCGACGCGCTCGGCGAGAAGGGCAAGATCAACTGGGTGGACGGCGGCGTCGAATGGGGCAGCCAGGGCGGGTACTCCGCCGCGGCGAAACTCATGCGCAAGCTCCCGACCACGACGGCCATCATGGCCGCCAACGACCGGCTCGCGCTCGGCGCCATGCGCTGGTTCGCCGAACACGGCCGGAAGATCCCCGGCGACGTCTCCATCATGGGCGCGGACAACATCCCCTCGTCGCAGTGGACGAGCCCGGGGCTGACCACCATCGAGCACGACCTGCCGGGGCTCGGCGAAAAGGCCTTCGAGCGGCTCCTCGCGCGCATCCGCGGCGAGGAACCGAAGGGCGACCGCCTCCTCCCGGTGACGCTCATCAAACGCGCTTCCACCGGCCGCGCCAAGAGGTCCCGGGAATGAGCGACCGCCCCGCTTCCATGAAGATTTCCGCCTGCGTGACCGCGGGCAACGAAGAGGACAAGATCGCGGAGTGCCTGAAGGCCCTTTCGTGGTGCGACGAGGTGATCGTCGTCGATTCGTACTCGAAGGACCGCACCTTCGAGATTTCGAAGCGGTACGCGACCAAGGCCGTCCAGCACCCGTGGGAGGGGTACATCGGCCAGAAGAACTTCATCCGCTCGCTCGCCTCCTGCCCGTGGGTCCTTTTCGTGGACGCGGACGAGGTCGTCTCGCCGGAATTGCGGGAAGAAATCGAAACCCTCTTCGCGGTCGCGCACGACGACGCGGCGGGGTACCAGATTCCCCGCATGGTCCGCTATCTCGGCCGGTGGATCCGCCACGGCGAGTGGTATCCCGACCGCAAGCTCCGCCTCTTCCGCAAGGACAAGGGGTATTCCGCCGGGGAGGAACCGCACGACCGCGTGGTGGTCGAAGGCCCGGTGAAGAACCTCCGCCACCCGCTGTACCACTACACGTACGACGACGTGGCCGACCACCTGAAGACCATCAACCGCTTTTCGACGATTTCCGCGAACGCGAAGCTCGCCAAGGGCGCGCGCCACCACTGGGGCAACCTCCTGTTCCGCCCGCTCTGGCGTTTCTTCCGTTCGTACTTCCTCCGGCTCGGCTTCCTCGACGGCGGGCCGGGCCTGCTCGTGGCCATCTTCGCGAGCTACGGAGTCTTCTGCAAGTACGCGAAAATCTACGAGGCGAAGAAAAATGCCGGGCGGGGGCAATAGCGCGCCGCGCGTCCGCTGGCACCGCTTCCCCCGCGGCTGGCGCGTGGGCCTCGCCGCGGAAATCGACGCGCCGGAGACCGCGGGGGAAGTCCTCCGCCTCCTGGGCGAAACGCTCCCCGCGGACGCGCGGCCCATGGCCGAAAGCCGCCACCGCCTCGACCGCGTGGCGGTTTCCCTTGCGGGGAAACCCTTCGACCTCGCGGTCAAGACGTACGCGCCGCAGGCCCGCTGGCGCGACGCGCTGGCCCGCCTCGCCCTCGCCAAGGCCGCGCACGCCTTCCTCGCCGCCGAACGCCTGCACGCCGCCGGCGTCGGGACGCCCGCCCCCGTGGCGGTGCTGGAGAAATGGCGCGGCGGCAAGCTCCTCCTCTCCCGCTTCGCTTCGGTTTTCCTTGACAACCTGACGGACTTGCGCGTCGAGCTCGACCGGCTCCTCTCCCGCGACCCGCCCGAGGCGGCGGACATCATAGCTCTTCTCGAAACGGTCGCCCCCGCCGTCAAGGCGTTCCACGACGCGGGGTTGCTGCACTGCGACCTCGGCAACCAGAACATCGCGCTTTCCCCGAAGGAAGGCGGCGGGTGGCGCGTCTCGTTCCTCGACCTCAACCGCGCGCGTTTCGTCTCCGACCCTTCGCCCGCCGCGCGCGGGAAGGACCTGGCGCGGCTCGACATCCCGAGCGATTTGCGCCGCTGCTTCTTCGCGATGTACCACGCGGGCTTCGACCCGCCCAAGGCGTTCACCCGCGCGGAACGGCGCGAACGGGAAGCGTTCGACCGGCACACGGCCCTCCGCCCGTTCCGCCATCCCTGGCGTGCGTGGAAGAACCGCAACGCGCCGAAGGAAAAGCGCCCGCCGCTGGGGAAGGACCTCTGGATCTGGGACGAACGCAGCGCCCAGCCCGTGCAGGCGTACGTCTCGCGCGAACGGCGGAAATGGATGGCGGCGGGCAACGTCCTGCGCGCCATTCCGCCCCTCGTCTTCGGCGGCCCCGCCCTGAAGCTCGCGGAACGCCGCGCCGCGGAGGATTTGCGCAGCGTGGTGGATCTTTCGCGCCTCGGCCTTTCCCTCGACGCGGATTCCGCGACCTGGGCCGTCCAGAAGCGCTTCCTCGCGGAACTGGAAGGAAACGCGCGCATCCCCCTCCACCTGCGCGTCCTCCACCACCAGGGGCCGGCGGGATGGGAACGGACCGCGCGCTTCGCGGAGGAGCTGGCAAACGAAGGCCACGAAGTGGCGCTTTCGCTCGTCCAGTCGCGCGCCGCGGTGCGCGAGCCGGAGAGCTGGGAGAAGATGCTGCGGGACACGCTCGAACGGACGCACGCCTTCGCCGCGGCGTATTTCGTCTGCCACGCGCCCAACCGCACCAAGTGGGGGATTTGGGATTACCGCGAACTCGCGCGCCTGGTTTCCCCCGTGCGGGACTTGAAGGCGCGTTTCCCGGAAGCGAAGTTCTGCGCGCCGGGGTGCATCGATTTCGAGCCGCACGCGCTCGCGGCGGCGCTTTCGGTGTTGCCGGAGGAACCGGTGTTTTCGGCGCTCGCCCACGCGCTCTACGTGGACCGGCGCGGCGACCCGGACAACACGCAAGGGGGGTACGACACGGCAAAGAAAATCGCGCTTCTGGGCGCGTTCGCGGAAAAATGCCGCGCCATCGAGGGGGGCAAGGTCGTCCTGACGGAAGTCAACTGGCCCCTGGCGGGGACGGGGCCGTGGTCGCCGGTGACCTCGCCGTACGAAACGAAGGGCCCGCGGAAGAACGACCCGTCGGTGACGGAAACGCAGTACGCGATCTACATGGCCAAGTACATCCGGACGGCCCTCTCCTCGAAGCGGGTGGAGCGGCTGTACTGGTGGCGGCTCGCGGCGCACGGGTTCGGCTTGGTGGACCTTCCGCCGGACGGCTCGCCGCCCCGCGCCCGCCCCGCGTTCGACACCTTCCGCAACCTCGTGCGGCAACCCGTGCGCTGAAGCCGTTTTGCCGAACATTGGCAAATTTCCCTTGATTTTGCCAATGTTTGGCAAAATGTTTCCTGCGCGCGGCGGGTGCTTTTGCCAATGTTCGGCAAATTCCGGCCATTTTTGCCAAACATTGGCAACATGCGGAATCAAACCCCGACGATTTCCCCGACCACGTCTTCGAGGGTCACAAGTCCGATCACTTCGAATCTCCAGTCCGTCACCAGGAACATTTCCTGCTTGGTGACGCGCATCCGCGGCAGCAGGTGGTCCACCGAAAGCCACCCGGCGACCTTCGTCGCGTCGTGCATGTAGTCGCGCACCTTCTTCCCCGCCGCGTCCGGGTCGCCCAATACGTCGAAGACGAACACCACCGCCGTGAACGCCTTCTTCTTTTCGTCGTACACCGGGAAGCGGTTGACGTCGTGCTTCCGCGCCATCTCCAGCAGCTCCTCCGCCGTCGCGTCCGCGCGCACGGTGATCATCTTGTCGAGCGGCGTCATGATCGACATGACCGTCTTCCCCGGAAGCTCGAACACCCCGTGGATCATCTTCCGCTCGTGCGCCGTGAGAACGCCGCTCGCCACCCCCTCCTCCGCGAGGAATCGCAGGTCCTCGCGCGAGACGAGGAGGTTCTCCGCCTCTTCCGTTTCCCCGGCGGTCAGCCCCATCAGGCGCATCGCGCCGTTGAGCATCCTCACGAACGGCCAGAGCACGAACGCGAGCGAGCGCATCCCCGCGGCGAAGGGAAGGACGCGCGTCGCGGGCGACGCCTGCACCCAGGCTTTCGGGATGTACTCGCAGAACAGGAGGACGAACGCGAGAAGCAGCACGCCCGCCGCCGCCGCGCCCCACGCGCCCGCGACGCGCCGCCCCAGCCACGCGGCGATGACGCTCGCCGCGACGTGCGCGATGTCGGTTCCGAGGAGCGTCGTTCCGAGCAGCCGGTCGGAATGGTCGAGGAAGTCGCGCACGGTCTTCGCCCCCGGCACGCGCCGCCGGACGAGGTGCTGGAGGCGCAGGCGGTTGATGGAGACCACGCCGATTTCCATGAGAGAGCAGAACGCGGCGAGGGCGAGGCACCCGGCGAGGGCGAAGACGGCGAGGCTAACCACGGCGCTCCTCCCCTCCGGCCGCGGCGCGGCCCACCAGCTCCACGGTCGCCAGTTTCACGCGGAGGCGCGCGGTTTCGGCGACCCGGACGCGGATGCCGTCCTCGCGCGAATCGCACACGTCCCCGGCGCGCGGGACGCGGCCGAGGCGTTCGGCGATCCATCCGGCGAGCCGGTCGGAGCTTTCCGCTTCGAGCGCGAGGTCGAGCTTGCGGTTGAGTTCCTCGAGCGACACGTTCGCGTCCATGAGCCACGTGCGCGGGCCGGTCTGCTGGAAGACGGCGCGCGGGCCGGAGAGGTCGCTGAAGATTTCGCCGGTGATTTCCTCGAGGACGTCGCCGCGGGTGACGACACCGGCCACCCCGCCGTACTCGTCCACCACGAGCGCGATGCGCAGCTTCTCCCGCTGGAAGCGCACCAGGAGGCGGTTGAGGGAAAGCCCTTCCGGCACGTGGACGGCGGGGAAGGAGGCTTTTGCCAGGTCGTGCGCCGGGTCGAGGAGGAACTTGCGCACGTCGAGGAAGCCTTCGGTGAAGTCGGCGCTGCCGCGGTAGAGCGCGACGTAGTGCCGCCGTGCCGTGCGGGCGACCTCCACGCGGTCCACGTCCCCGTCGTCGAGGTCGATGCCGATGATTTCCACGCGCGGGGTCATCACGTCGCTCGCGTGCAGGTCCTCGAGGTTGACGATGGCCTTCAGCTGCGCGAGCTCCTCCGCGTTGATCACGCCTTCCTCGCCGGAGATGTCGAGGACGGTCTCGAATTCCTCTTCGGAGAGGGTCTTGCCCTTGGGGCGGAAGGCGGCGGAGAAGCGGCGGGTGGCGGCGTCGAGGAGGAGGCGGGCGGGGCGGAGGAGGCGGGTGAGGGAGAGGAGGGAGGGCGCGTAGGCGGCCATCAGCCGTTCGCGGTGGCGGAGTCCGAGGTACTTGGGGCCGAGCTCGCCGAAGAAGACGAGGATGACGGTGACCGCGGGGATGGAGAGGAGGGCGCCGCGGCGGGGGAAGAGGCCGTCGAAGAAGGCGTAGCCGAGGTTGGAGAGGAAGATGTTGACGATGTTGTTGGCGATGAGGACGGTGGAGAGGAGCGCTGTCGGGGATCGGAGGAGGCGGCGGAGGGCGGAGGAAGCGCCGTCGGGGGGGACGGGGTCGCCCTTGGTGGCGAAGAAGGCGGTCTCGGCGCTGGAGCAGTACGCGGACGCGGCGAGCGCCAGGAGAAACCCGATGGCGGAAAGGACGGAAAGAATCATGCGGGAAAGCGATTATGCCGCATCCCGCCGCGCGAATGAAGGAGGAAAAACCGCGCTTGTCCCGGACAAGCCGGGAGATTGAAAACCATTGAAAGCTCCCTGCGGGGGACAGGGAAAAATTCAAGCCGCAAGGAACGCAAAGAACTTTCCGCGGAGATGCACTTTCGGGGGTGCGACATCTTGTCGCGCTTTTCAAACATGGAAAAGTTTCCCGCAGAGGCACCGAGCCACAGAGAGTTTTGGGACAGGATTTGCAGGATGGACAGGATTTGTTTGGCCGAAAACGGCCTGTTTTTCGTAATCTCGCACGTCATTCCGTTCCCTCCGCGGCAACAAGCCGCGCCCGGGGGCATTTTGCCAAAGATTGGCAAATCTTCGCCAGGGAGTGCAAAACCGCCGACACTTGCGACTTCCCGGAATTCCCGCGTGCCGGGAAGGGCGCGATTCTCTTCCATTCCACCCTCTTTCGTGGTAGCTTGGCCGCCCGGTTCCCCTCTCCCAGTGCGCCCGTCCATGTCCCCCCGTTCCATCTCCCCCGCTCCCGCCTCCGCCGGTTCCCCGCGCGTCGTTCTCGTCGGCACGTACAAAGGCAACCAGCTTTCGCGCTGGCGCGGGTGGTACAACTACCCGCTTTCGGCCGATGACGGGATTTCCGAAGCGGACGCGGCGAAAATCAACGAACTTTGGCTTTTCCAAGGCACGAAGGCACAAAAAAAATGCAAGGCGGAATTCGTTGGCGTCAAAACCCGCGCCGAACTCGTCCGCGACTACGGCTATCCCGCCACCGGCAAGGCGCACGGCGACAAATATCTCCTTTTCAAGACCGCCTTCCTCTACCGCCACAAGCTCGCGCAACCCGAAGAAGCGGAGCGCGTCATCGTCCGAACCAAGGATTTCGCGACTTCTCCGAAAGTCCGCAAGCAGCTCAAGGCCTACCTCGAATCCCCCGACCGCCACGATTCCGACCTTGCTAAACTCCTTCCGTCCATCGTCACGACAATCCCGCCGGAACGTCTGCGGGTGTGCGATGAATATTCGTTGCATTTTTGGGGACGCCAATGCGAGCCAACTCTTCCCGTCCACGCATTGCGCGCGGTCGAATTGTTCGCCGGAATCGGAGGGTTCCGCATTGCCTGCGACCGCCTTGGTATACGGACAATCTGGGCCAACGACATCGATCATAATGCGGTCAAGGTCTATACAGATAACTTTGGAAGCGGGGAAATAGTCGAAGGCGACATCAACCAAAAAAAAACCGATATCCCGGACCACGATATTTTGCTTGCTGGTTTCCCCTGCCAACCATTCTCCAAAGCGGGCAAGAAAATGGGCGTCGATGATTTCAGGGGAACTCTGTTTGAGTCGATTGTTGACATTCTCTGTGAGAAGAATCCGCCGTATTTTGTTCTGGAAAATGTGTCAAACCTCTTGTCTCTCGACAAGGGGCGGCATTTCAAAACGGTACTTTCTGCTCTTTGCCGACTTGATTATCATATCGAATGGAAAGTGTTCAATGTTGCCAATCTCGGCCTACCACAGCACCGCGAACGCATTATCATCGTCGGCTTCAGGAATGGGGATCCCGGAAGATCCTTCCTTTTGACGCAGGCCGAGGCGGATTCTCTTTCAAGTGAAGATGCTGACATAGCGTCATCGCCATTTTGGTGGAATGATATTTCCAGTATCAACGATATTCTTCCAAAATGGGGAAAGGCGCACGAAGGGCGTTATTGCGCCGCAGATTTCCATCCCGAAACGAATGTTCTTCCGGCCAAACGACTGAAAGACATTCTTGACGATAATCCTGGACCTGAATTTGATTTTACCGACGATACGCTCAAGCGCATCGCTTCTAGCACGTTCGTCAACAAGTATTACAATGGGGTTCAGCTTCTTTTCAATCAAGGTGGCGGAGCCCGAATGGGGTATACCATTTTTGGGACGGACGGACTTGCGCCGACGCTTACGGCTTCATCGAGCCGCCATTATGAACGATATGGGATCGGCGGGAGGTATCGTCGTTTGACCAACTCCGAATACGCCAAAATCCAAGGCTTTCCAGAAACGCACTGCCGAGCCGTTTCCGTTTACGATCAATACAAACTCTTCGGAAATGCATTGCCGCCTGTATTGGCGGAATGGGCCATTGGCAGGCTTGTCAACCACGAAACAAGTAGACTTCCATCAACTGTCGGATTTCTGCATTTTGGATAAACTACCATGAACGCACAGGAAGCAAGAGCCACCATCGCGGCACAAACGAAAGAACTTGTCTATTCCGTCAATGCAACGCTTGCCGGAAGGAATCTTACGGCCATTCGCCCAATTCTCCGTCGAATTGACTCCACGGGGGCGGAGCCTCATTGGTTTTCAGAACTGCATGACAAACACCGCTTGCCGAATCTTGACGGGAAAACCGTGGGAAGTGTCATCGAGAAACTGACCGTTTGCTCGCTGGAGAAGTTCATTCTCAAAGATTGCATGCAATTGAGCGTGAATCCGGCAAAGGGAATCGATATCCCGGAATTGGATTTGGGCATCAAGTCCCCATCCACAAATTTCTGCACGAGCGAACCATTCTTTTCCGCCTACGACCGGTTGCTCGGAAACGAATCAGACGCCCTGATCCTGCTGACGAACTACCAATCGGCAAAGAACGACAAACGCAATTTCAACTTGCATATCATTGACGCACGCTATCTGAAGGGGTCTGAAATTGCGGATCAGAAACTCTGCGCGGTTGCCAAAAACGTTCGCAAGGCATTTGCAAACGATTCTGCCGCTCTACAGACCCTGTTTCGTTTCATCGCATACGTCAATCAAGGCGATTGGGAAGCTAACGCCCTGCTGAAGTTGCTTGAAGGCGATTTTTCCAGCGGGAATGTCGCCTCAATCGTCGATTCTGTCATGGAGGACGGTATGAAAAAGAATCGAAAAGAGCGGCATCCTGATCGAATGATTCTCCAAGAGGTCTTCGATCGCCTCTTAAAAGTGAAAGAATGCATTCCTGCGGGCGACGCTGTTGTTCGCGCCGTCGACAGCTGGGTCGTTTCGAATCTTGCGGATAGTGCGCGATACCCAAGCCCCAATGAGTTGAAACGCCTTATGGTGTCACCCCTTGACGGGAAAATCGGGATGAGTTTCGCACTTCAGTGGAGGTACAATTTCTCTTCCGTTTTTCCGCAACATCGGAAAGGAGAATAGTCGTGCCTGAAGAGTCTGGGCTCAACGTCTCCATCCCCTCTTCCGCCGCGGCTCTCTTCTTCGCTACGCTTCCCACCGGACAGACGGAGGAGCGGGTGTTCGTGCTGCCGCTTTCGGGGGACGGCAAGGTCCTTGCCAAGCCGGTTCTCGTTTCGGTGGGGCACGGGAAAGACTCGGCGGCGGTCGAAGCGGGCGAGATTTTCCGCGAAGCGTTGAAGGCCGGAGCGGAAGAAATCATCGTCGCCCACAACCATCCGTCCGGCAATCTGGCGCCCAGCAAGGCGGATGTCGCGGCGACGGCGAAACTGCACGAAGCCGCCAAGCTTTTGGATGTCCCTCTTCTCGACCACCTGATTCTCGGCCGCAAGCCGGACGGTTCGCCGGATTTCGTTTCCCTTGCGGAAGCCGGGATGCAAATGATGGAATGAGGATGCGGAATCTCGGGGCGTCCTCTCGCCCCGGCATTTTGTTTTGCCAATGTTTGGCAAATCGGGAAATCCGTCACTCTTCGTTTCTCACTGCCCCGCGGCGCTTGCGCCGCATCCGCACTTCTTGCTCCCTTTTCCCTCTCCCCAATCCTGTCAATCCTGTAAATCCTGTCCGAAACTCTCTGAGTTTCGGTGCCTCTGCGGGAGACTTTTTCCTTTTCAATTTGAGTGCGCGGCAAGCGTGGGGTCCCCGCGAAGCAAGCTTCGCGGGGCTTTGCCGCACCTCCGAAAAAAATCTGTCCGAAATTTCTCTGCGTTTCGGTGCCTCTGTGTGAGTTTTCTTTGCGCTCTTTGCGGCTTCTGACTCTTTTTCAATGCCCGCGAAGCGGGTTTCAATGATTTTCAATGGTCGGCACTTTGCGGACTTCGGGGACTTCGCGCGAGGCTTTTTCGCGTTTTCGCGTCCGCAACGCATTTCGCCGATGTTTGGCAAAAAACGACCCGTTTTGCCGGACATCGGCAAAACGGGCGGGAACGGAGCGGTTGTCCGCGCTATGGCGTGGAGAGGGTCGCGTTGCCGGTAAGTTCGCCGGCGTTGCCGGCTTCGGTCGAATAGCCCGAAATCACGAGCGTGCACTTCTTCCCCGACACTTCGCCCGCCACGACCAGGTGGCTCGCGGGCATTTCGCCGTACGCGGGAACGGACGAGGAAATCGTGAAGGTCCGCGACGGACAGCTCCCCGAAAGCGTCGTCCCGCCCCAGAGGCCCACCAGCTTGACGGACCCGTCCTTGAAATACGCGCTCGCCAGGTCGTTGCGCGTCTTGACGACCTCCACCCCGTTCGTGTCCGTTCCGCTGAAGGTGATCGCGTAATTGCCCGAGTACGTCCCGTCCGGCGCGTTGGTGCTGCTGCCGCCGCCGCTTCCGCCGCCCCCGCCGCTTCCGGCGATGGCGACCGCCCCGCCCACGACGACGGCGCCGCCCGCGACGATGGCCGCGGGAACCGCCCACTTGCGCAAGGTGCTCTCCTCCTTCTCCGCGCGCGGCGGCGTCCGCGGCGCGGCC
>JAFSUH010000206.1 GCA_017445365.1 Kiritimatiellia bacterium
CAGGATGGTGTAGGTCCCCGGATTCGCCCCGTCGTGCGTTTGGTACGCCCCGTACACCCCCATCCACGTCGGAAAGGCGCTTGCCGTCCCCGCCAGCCCCAAAACCGCCAACCCGACGGCCAACGTCTTTTTCGCTGGTTGGGTCTTTTCCTTGTTGGAGCTTTTCATGGGAGCCTTTTTGGGGGGAAGAGTGTCGAAACGAAAACTCGATTCCAAGCAAACCAATCCCCATCCCTCCCGTCAAGCGGGAAAGGCCTCCGGGGTGCATCTTCCTTCTCTACTTCTTGCTTTCTTCTTCCACGGACACGCGGCTGGAAGCCGCATCCCCCAAAAATCCTGTCAATCCTGTGAATTCTTTCAAAACCCTCTCTTCTCGATGTTCCGTTTTGTTCCATGGCCATGAAAAAAGCCCCGCGGAAGCGGGGCTTTTTCGGGTTTTGGGAGCGAATCTATTCCGCGGATTCGGCGTCGCCGACATCGCTCTCGTCGCCGGAGGTCACGCCCTGGCCGGGAAGGGTCCCTTCCGCGTGGATCGGGCGGCCCGACGGATCGACCAGACGCGCGGTCACGAAGATAAGGAGGTTCTTCTTCGTGCTGTTCTGGCCTTCCGAGCGGAACAGGCGGCCGATAAGCGGGATGTCGCCCAAAATCGGAATCTTGTCCTTGATGGTGACCAGTTCCTCGCGGATCAGGCCGCCCAGCACGACCGTGTGGCCGTCCCAGACCGAAATCTTCGTGGTGACGTTGCGGGAGGTGAACACCGGCGCGGGCATGTTGTACGCCCAAGTCTGGTAGATCGCGTCGCTCGCGCTGTCGCCTTCGCCGATGACCGGAATCTTGATTTCGCTGCCGTACTGGATCCAATCGACCAGTTCGCAAACTTCCGGCGCAAGCACCAGCTCGATGGTGTAGCCGTCCGGGCCCACCGTCGGGGTGACGGAGAGAATCACGCCCGTCGCGCGGGTCGTGAAGCTGCCCGGCTCGGCAATCGGCCCCATCGTGACGTTGCCGTCGCTGTCCACCGAAGGCTGGGTGACGGAGAACTCGGTCGGGTAGATGATTTCCTTGACGACCTGGATCATCGCGGGCTCTTCGCTGCGGGCGGTGACGCGCGGCGCGGAGAGCAGGTCGCTGCCGCCGTGCTGGCTCAAGGCCTGGATGACGAGCGTCGCTTCCGGGTTGGTCAGGACGCCCGAGAAGGAGAGGATGTTGCCGAGGAGCGACGCGCCCGTGGTCGAGGAAGCGGCCGTGGCGGCGGTCATCGGGGCGATGGCGCCGTCGGTGCCGCCGGTGCCGAAGAAGCGCAGACCCTGCGTGGCGCCGGTGCTGTTGGCGTTCATCTGGATGCGGCCGTTGCCGTTCTTCTGGTGGGCGATTTCCCAGTTGTCGTTCAAGATCCACTGCAGGCCCAGCTCGTCGAGGTCCGTCTGGTTGACTTCGATGAAGCGCGCTTCGATCTCGATCTGGCTGGGAACGACGTTGAACTCCTGGAGGATGCGCTCGAAGATTTCGAGGTTGTCGGCCGTGTTGCGGACAATCAGGCGGCTGTTGCGGTACTGGCACTTGGCCCCGGCGGGGAACGGAACGCCCGCGCCTTCGAAGAACTGCTGGATGGGCGTCTTGGTGATCTTGGTGGACGCCATGCCGACGAAGTCGCCGTTGTCGCGGTCGGATTCTTCGCGTTCGACGACGGACTCGATGATGGAGGGCTCGACCGGATAGATGCGCGTCAAGAGGGACCCCGTCGGCGCGTCGAGCGAAGTGATGATGACCGCGCGGTCTTCGATGCGGTACTTGAGGCCCGCCACTTCGGTGATGTACTTGATTGCGTCGAACACCGAGATGCGGCGGAGGTTCAGGGTGATGCCGTCGGGGCTGCCGGAACCGGCCGCGCCGAAGCTGTCGTCGGCGCCGTCGTCGCCCCAACCGTCGTCGCCCCAGTCGTCGCCGGAGGAGGCGGCCGCGGGCGCGGAGGACGAGGTGGCGGTGTCGATGCCCTTCAGGATGATGTTGACGCCTTCGCCTTCCGGATCGTTTTCGGCGGAAGCCTTGACGAGGAAATCGACGACATCGGCGATGGCGGCCTGGCGGAACTCCAGCTTCGGAATGACAAGCGCCTGCATCTTCTCGACGAGCGCATCGGAGGGGGACTGCTTCTTGATGCCCTTGGTGACGGGGGCGGAGGCCGGGGCGGTCATGCGGGAGCCGACCGGAATCTTCCAGGCTTCGGCGACGTCGGCGAGCATGGACTCGCGGCTGGTTTCCTGGGCGAGCATGCCCATTTCCTTGCGGGCGGTCTCGATCTTGCCCAAGTAGCGGACGGCGCTCTTGTGGTACGGATCGCGGGCGATCACTTCGGCGAAGCAGCGGCGGGCCTCTTCGTAGTCGCGCACGGCGAACCACTGGCGTCCTTCTTCGTAGAGGGCGTTGATTTCGTCCTTCTTGGCGGAGACTTCGTCGCGGCGCGCGGGCGGACGGTACTTGGCCGCTTCGGCTTCCGCTTCGCCGACTTTCGCTTCGAGGCGCTTCGCGTCGCGGTGGGTCGGATCGATCGCGATGGCGCTGTCGATCGACTCGCGCGCGCCTTCGAGGTCCTTCGCTTCCAGCGCGGCGCGGGCCTGGCGGTACTTGCTTTCGGCGAGACCGAAGCGGGCGGAGTCGAGAAGCTCCTTGGACTGCGGGCGGTTCGGGATGGAGGCGAGCGCTTCGTTGAAGAGGCGTTCGGCTTCGGCGGGCTTGCCGGCATCCAGGGCCTTGTACGCCTGCTGGACGCTCTGCCGGCCCTTGGCCGCGGCGGCGGAGCGGCGGAGTTCCTCGGCCTTGGCAATCTTGGCGAAATCGGTCGTGGACATTTCGTCGGCATCCGCGACATCGGCGGGGGCGGCCTCAGCGAGGTCATCGGCGAAAGCGTCGACCGCATCGGCCGGCTCGTCGCCCGCGTCGGCGAAGGCATCCGCGGCGTCGTCCGCGGCATCGGCGAAACCGTCCGCCGCGTCGTCGAGGGTGTCGGCGAGGGCATCGCCCGCGTCCGCGAAATCATCGGCCAGCGCATCGCCGGCATCGGCGAAGGCATCCACGGTGGCGTCGGCGGCATCCGCGAACGGGTCGGCCGCGTCGTCGAGGGTGTCGGCGAGGGCATCGCCCGCGTCCGCGAAATCATCGGCCGCGGCGTCGAAACCGTCGGCGAAGGCATCCGCGGTGCCGTCGGCGGCATCCGCGAAGGCATCGGCCGCGTCGTCGAAGGCATCGCCCGCTTCGGCGGCGAGTTCTTCGAACGGATCGGCCATGGCGTCGCCGGCTTCGGCCGCGGCATCGGCCACCGCTCCGCCGGCGTCTTCCGCCAGCATGGCGGCATCGTCGCCGGTGTCGCCGAGCTCGTCGAGCCAGGCATCCAGATCGTCGTCCTGCGCGAAGGACGCGAACGACAAAGCCGTCAAAACGGCGCAAGTCAAAAGAATGATTCGTTTCATGCTGCTACTTCTCCCTGAGGGCGTTTGTATTCAAATCGGGTTGTCATTTTTTGGTGGGTGGGACCGGAGCGGCGGGGGCCTGGAGGGCCGCCCGTTCGGCGGGCGAGATCATCGGCACGGTCACGATTTCCGCGCCCGCGTTCCGGGTGTCGCGGATTTTGACGCCATCGCGGCCAATGTCAACGACTTTGTACGGAATGGAGTCGAACGAAAATTCCTCGTCGATGCCGAGTTCCCCCATCACGCGCTTGTCGGCGAGGGAACCGAAGCGCACGCGGTATTCCGGCTGGGAAACGGGGCGTCCCTTGACGAGTTCGACGCGGCGGCCGTCGCGCTTGCGCACCAAGGTGATGGTGTCGGCGCCGCCGGGGGTCTTGCCCTCGTCGGCGAGGTCGTACCCGCCCATCGAGGCGCCGACCTGCTCGAAATACGTCCGTTCGCCCAGGTTGAACTGGAACTGGTACACGCCCGGGGCGATTTCGCTCTTGCCGACGTACCGGAGGTTGAAGGGAACTTCGCGGATGCGCGCGACGCGCAGTTTCACGAGGAGGGGCGGGTGTTCCCGGGAGTTCTTCGGATCGGTCTTCGCGGCGTACTCTTCCGCGTTGGTGAACCCGTCGCCGTCGAGGTCGCCCATCGCGTCCATCGGGTCTTCGGGGTTCAAACCCCACTCGTTTTCGATGACGTCGGGGATGCCGTCGCCGTCGGAATCGACCGTGCGCGCGTCGATGATTTTCGGCTGTTCCGCCTTGCAGGAGGGGCATTCCATCGCGTCGAAGGGAATCGGTTGCCCGCAGGCGGGATTGACGCACGCGACGCGGATTTCGCTGACGGTGACGTTGCGTGTCCAAGCGGGCGTTTCAGCGCTGCCGTCCACGCGGCGCGCGGCCGAAGCGGCCAGCGCCGCGTCGAAGGCCTCGACGCCCTTGGGGGAGATGTTCTGCCCTTCGGTTGTGAGCAACGCCTGCAGGGAGTTCTGCGCGTCGCCGCCGAATTCGGGCAGGAGCGCGCAGACGCCGATCAGGGCGAGCAGGACGACGAGGAGGACCGCCTTCTCGTAGTGGTTGGTAAGCCAGGCATTCTTTCCGCCGATCGCGCTCATCACCGCACCTCCGCCTCTTCGGTTCCGTCCCCTTCCGCCGCTTCGGGGAAGCGGTACACGTCAAGCTCTACCGCCACCGCGGGGGTTTCCTTCCCCGCGATGACGCGCAGTTCCCGCGGGAGCGGTTCGGCCGGATTCTGTCCGGTTGCGTCCTTTTCGCCGGACGCGCCCGCGGCGGGAACGGACAGCTGCTGGGGGCGGGCCTTGTTTTCGCTGGTGACCTTCGTCACGACCGTAACCGGCTTGCAGGAAGAAAGCGCGGCCAGCGCCCCGAGGAGGGCTTCGTCGTCGGCGGTGAACCGGAAAACGTAGTGTTCGCGGGTGAACAGGCCGTCCGGGTCGGCGTATTCCGTCGAAGCGGCGGCGTTGGTGGCGGCGTTCCCGTCGTCGTCCCCGCGGCGGCGGCGGCGGCCTTCGTCGCCCTTGTTCTGCGCGGCGGCGAGCGCGGCGGCCTCGAAGACGGGCCGCTCGACCGAGACGATGGACTTGATGCCCGCGTCGTACAGCACCTTGGAGAGCATTTCCACCGTGTCGAGCTGGCGGACGAGGCGGTTCATGTCGTCGGGGACGGGCATGTTGCCGTCGGCGTAGTACTTGAACCCGTAGTCGAACTGCGGGGGAATCTGCACGCCGTGTTCGCCGGCGGCGGAGGCGAGGCGCGTGCGCATCTCCTCGAAAGCGCCGGAAAACTGCGAGAAATTGAGGGCCGTCGGCTCGATCTGCCCTTCGCGCATCCGCCCCGTCAGGTCCTGCAGGTACGCGCCGAAATCCTTCGTCTGCTCTTCGAGCGCCTTGACGTTGGCGGCCGAGGGGAACGGCTTGCGGTTGACGAGCTTCGCCAGCTTCGCGTTGGCGGCTTCCATCCGCTCGAACCCTTCGTCGAAGCGGGTGAACTGCGCGAACGCGAGATAGCCCAGGCCGGCCGCGGCGAGCAGGAAGACGACGCCTCCGAGAATCAACGGCAGGTTTTTCTTGTTCATAGCGCTTTGGGCTCCTCCAGCTTGGCCTCGATGCGAAATTCCTTGACCGTCGTCTTGACCTGCGGATCGAAGGTCACTTCCGTCTTCTCCGAGAACATCGGCAGGGCCCGGAGGGCGTCGCGCAACTGCGGGGCGGCCTCGATCGGCGGAATCCTGTCCACGTACGCGGCGCCTTCGATCTGGACGCCCGTCAAAACCGGCGCGTCGGCGCCGTCGCGCGTTTCGGTGACGGGCCGGATGGCGCTGATCCACATGCCGTCGGGAACGACGGAGGCGATTTCCGCGTAAATCGAGCGCCACACCCCGCGGCGCGCGTCCACGTCCACGAGCCGGAGGATGCGGTCTTCCACCGCCTTCGCGTCGCGCTCGGTGGCCAGAAGGCCCTTTTCGGCGCGTTCCAGCTGCGTCTTGCGCGCTTCGACCTCCTCGGCGTTGGCGCTTACGGTCGCGCCCTGCTTCGCGTAGAACGCGACCACCACGCCGAGGACCGCGAGGGCGGCAACGGCGGCGAGGGCGAACAGCGGCTTCTTCGCGTTGAAGGCCTTGGCGGCGGTTTCGCTTTCGGGGACGAGGTTGAGCTCGATCGGGCAGATGTGCAGCACCCGCAGCGCCAGGCCGACGTTGACGCCCATTTCGCAGACGTGCTTGACGATGTCGTCTTCGGCGATGGAGTCGGCGACGGCGATGTTGCCGAACGGGTTGAAGTAATCCGTCTGGATGCGCAGTTTCTCGCGGAAGAAGGAATCGGCGAAGCGGATGATGGAGCTGCCGCCGGTGAGGAGGAGCAGCGTCGGCTGCTGGCCGCCCTGCTGGGAGCGGTAGAAGTTGATCGAGCGGTTGACTTCCTGGTGCAGGCGGGTCATCACCGAGCGGACGCACTTGGAAACCTTGTCGTCGGTCTCGCTCTTCGGCCCCTCGTACGCCCCGCCGAAGGCCACGAACGCGCGGGCGCGCTTCATGTCCTCGGCGGCGTCGAACGAGAGGTTGAACTCGTTCATGATGTTTTGGGTGATCGTGTTGCCCGCGACGGGGACGGAGCGGGTGAACACGCGGCCGTTTTCGAGGAAGAGGATGTCGGTGGTGTGCGCGCCGATGTCCACGACCATCGTGCAACCGGGGAGATCCCCGCGGTTGTACCGGACGGCGTTGTAGAGCGCCATCGGGGCGATGTCGATGCGTTCGGGGACGAGGCCCGCGAACTTCACGCAATCGACGAGGTGGTTGATCACGTCCTTCTTGATGGCGGCGATCATCACGTCCACGTCGCCGTCGGCGCCGTGGATCAACTGGTAGTCCCAGACGACCTCGTCCATCGGGAACGGGACGTTCTGCTGCGCTTCGTACTGGATGATCTGGTACACCTTCTCCGGCTCGACGGCGGGAAGCTTCACGAAGCGGGAGAAGAGTTCGTTTTTCGCCACGGCGATCTGCACGGGACCGGGCTTGGCGCCGGATTCGTTGATCAATTCGTGGATGGCCGTGATGATGTACTGGTCGCGGTCGCCGGCGTCGCCGCCGGGCGGCAGGCCCAGATCGGTCACGGCGTAGCGGGTCATTTCGAGCCCGTTCTTGCCGTTGACGAATTCGGCGAGCTTGAGGGTGTGGGACCCGATGTCGAGGGTCAGGATGGGCTTGAGAGCCATGCTTCGTTCTCCCTTACCGGTCGCCGCGCGGCGGTTCGCGCTTGATCAGCTCGTAGTTGTCGTACGCGAGGAAGGCGAACGGCGTTTCGTCGCGGTTGAGGAGCATGCCTTCGGAGGAGGGAATCGACTTCCACCACTCGCGCTGATCGAGGGTGGATTCGCTCCCCAGTTCGATGGGCGCCATCCCGTCGGCGCCGCGGACGGAAACGACGACCGCGGCTTGGACGGCTTTCGCTTCCATGCGCGCGAAGGTGTTGGGGCGGATGAAGACGTCGGCGACGTGGCGGCCCTTGGCGATGTCCACGTAGGAAACGGTCTTGCGGAACACGCGATCCACGCGCTCGCCGTTCTTGGCGGAACGCACGAGGACGTAGAAGGTGAAATCGAGCTGGTCGGTCCATTCGTTCTGCGTTTCGTACTCGACGGAAACGCGCAACCACGCCTTCTGGGAGGACTGGGAGCGTTCCCCGCTGGCGTTGTACAGCGGCGAGCGGAGCTTGTCGTCGATGACCGGCTTCTTCATGCGGAAGCCGATCTTGGGCGCGGCGGCGGAAGGCATGCCGGCGCCGACGGGGCCGTGGGAGAGGGCGCGCGTCTGGGCGGACGCGGAAACGGCGAACGCGAGAACGGCGGCCGCGGCGGCGGGAAAGATGGATGAAAGCTTCATGTTGGCGACTCCTCTCGGGATGGATGGGCGCGAAAGTACAACGGAAACGTGCCTACTATAGGAGCTTCCCCCGCCAAGCGTCAAGAACCGACACGCGAGCGGTCAGACGAAATCGCGGAAAACGGCGTCGGAGAGGAAGAGCCAGCGGCGGGAAAGGCGCACGCGGCCGTTGCGGCGGACGAGTTTTCCCGCGCGGACGGCGGAGGAAAGCGTTTCACCGTAGAGGGCGGCGGGGGTGAATCCGGTCGCGGCGGCGAAGTCCGCTTCCCGCCAGCCCGCGAGGCGGCGGAGCCCCATGACGAAAGTTTCGCGCGCGGTCGCGCGCAACGGAAGTTCCTCGCGGAAGTCCTCCCGCCAGGAAGGAAGCGTGCGCGAGGAGGAAAAGCGGACGCCCCGCCAGTGGGAATGCGCGCCGGGGCCGAGCCCCCAGTAGTCGCCGCCCGACCAGTAGAGGGCGTTGTGCCGCGATTCCCTGCCCGGCCGCGCGAAATTGGAGATTTCGTAGTGCCGGAAGCCCGCCGCGGCCGCCGCGCGGCGCAGCGCGCGGTACGCCACCGCCTGCCGTGTTTCCCATGCAGGCGTTTCGATTTCCCGTTTGCGCCAGAACGCGGTGCCCTCCTCGAATTCGAGCGCGTAGGCCGAAAGGTGCGCCGCCCCTTCCGCCGCCGCGCGGGCGACGTCGCGGGCGAGCCGCGCCGCGCTTTCCGGCGTCCCGCCGAACATCAGGTCCACCGAGAGGTTGGAGAACCCCGCCGCGCGGGCGAGCCGCATCGCGTCGACGGCTTCGCGTGCCGTGTGCGAACGGCCGAGGGCGCGGAGCACGCCGTCGTCGAAGGACTGGACGCCGAGGGAAAGGCGGTTCGCGCCGTGCGCGCGGAGGATGTCGAGGATCCCGCGCGAAAGCGTGCCGGGATTCGCCTCGACCGTGTACTCGGAAACGTTGTCAAGCAAAATCGACTTTTCAAGAAGGGAGAGGAGGGAATCGAGCGCGGACGGGGAAAGGCTCGCGGGCGTGCCGCCGCCGACGTAGAGCGACGAAGGGCGGAACGCGCCGCCGCCGGGGAGGGCGCGGAAGCGCGCGAGGTCCGCGCGGATGCCGTCCATGTACCGCGCGACCAAATCCTCCGATGGATGCACGCGGGAGAAAAACGCGCAGTACGGGCACTTCGTCCGGCAGAACGGCACGTGGACGTACACGCCGCCCGCCGAGGCGCGTTCCTTGTTTCTGGAAGGAGCGGAATCCATGTCAACCGTCCCATCCTACACCCCGTCCCCGCATTCCCTGTCAAGCCTTTTTGCCAATGTTCGGCGAAACGGCAAATTCCAAGATGAGCTGGACCGGGCGGGAGAAAGCCGAGAAAGTCCGGTCGGAGGGGGCGGCGGGGGGATGGGGCCGCGGC
>JAFSUH010000207.1 GCA_017445365.1 Kiritimatiellia bacterium
CCGGCGCAGCAACGCGCGCCAGCAGCGCGGCGGACGGTGGGAAAAACAGGCGTCCGCCAGCATGCCGAGGGCGTACACGTCCGCCGAAGGGGTGATTTTCCCTCCCGCGAACTGCTCCGGCGCGGAATATCCCGGCGTGCCCACCCCGACCGCCGCGCCGGAAACGACCGAGGGCGAGTCCCCCGTCGGGGCGGCCTCTTCCTCCGCGAGGTCCTTGACGAGCCCCAAATCGATCAGCACGGGCGAGCCGTCCGCGCGGAAGAGGAGGTTCCCCGGCTTGATGTCCCGGTGGACGAAGCCGAGCCGGTGCAGGTGCGCCACCCCGCCGCAGAGCGCAAGCAGCAGCCGCGCCACGTCCCGGTCGCGCGAAGGCAGGTCCCGCGGCTCCAGTTCCTCGAAGACGGCATACGGCAGGCCCTTCTCCTCGCCGGACGAGACGAGCCGCGGCAGCGCCGGGTGCGGATGCGCGGCGAGGACCTCCGCTTCGCGCCGCATCCGCGCCGCCAGGTCGGGACGGTCTTCGCGCAGGACCTTCAGGGCGACGGCGGCGCCGCCGCCGGAAGGACGCGCGCGGTACACTTCGCCGCTGCCGCCCCGGCCGATCAGCCCCAGCACCTCGAACCCGGCGAAGCGCTCCCCGTCCGCGAGCCGGCGGGCGGTGCGCCCGGCGCCGCGGTGGCGGGCGAACCACCCCGTCAGGTATTTCGTATCGGGCGCGGCGTTCACGGCTGTCCTATTCGGCTCCGGGGTTGGCCGGTGTCTCCAGCGCCTTGAGCGCGTCTTGCCCGAGCGGGCGATCGAAGAGGAGGAAGTCCCCGAGGTCGCCCTTGAACGCGCGGCCCGCGTTCCAGTAGGTCGTGTCGACGGTCAGGCAGTCCTTCGACGAGTCCTTGTAGCCGAAGTCCTCCGGAAGGGGGACATCGTCCAGCCGGACGCCGTTCAGGACGCAGCGGAGCGTCCTGCCGGGAACATCCACGGAGCAGACGAGCCAGTTCCATCCGCGATCGGCGACGCGGCCTTCCGTCTCGAGCCGGATGTCGTGGCAGTTGAGGCCGAAGCGAAGGCGCCCGTTCGTTCCGATGTGGGCGTAGAACCAGCGGTTGGCCTCCCCGAAATTGAGCAACGGAAGATCGCCCCCCCGGACGCGCTCGGGCCGGAACGAAAGACAGACGGTGAAGCCCTCGCGGTCGAGTTCCGGAACGCGAAGCTCCGCATTGCAGCCGTTCGTCCGCCCCTCGGCGCCGTGCACGTAGACGCCGTTGAAGCGCAGGACCCCGTCCGCGAGCGGGACGTTCCTGCATTCGAACGAACGGCCCGGACGCGCCTTGTCGGCGTTCCCCCCGGAGAAGTCGAACCACGCGATGCGGCCCCCGGCGGGCAGCCGATCCGCGGGGAGACGTCCGCAGGTCCCCGTCGCGGACTCCTGGTTTCCCGCGCCGGACATCGCGGCGGAAATCTGCGCGATGAAGTCCGCCGGATTGGCATCCTTCGAGGCGCCGAAGCGCCCCAGGGGTTCGAGCGTTGCGGGGTCCAGAAGGAAGCACGTCGGATAGCCGCCGACCGAGTACCGGCCCCGGAGCCTGGCATTCCGTTCGCGGTACTTCTCCGGAACGAGCGACTTGTCCTTCGGGAAGTCGACGTGGACCAGATAGACATTGCCGCTCGCCCACGCGCCCCATTCCGGCGTCGCGAAGACCTGCCGCCGGAGGAGCCTGCACCAGCCGCACCAGTCGCTGCCGGTGAAGTTGACGAAGACGGGCTTGCCGTCCCTCCTCGCGGCCGCCGTCGCGGCGTCCCAGTCGTGCGTCCATTCGCCAAGGTCCGCCCCGTCGACGCGGACGCCGTTGACGAACGCGGGCGTCTCCGCCGCCAACGCCGCGTCCGCCGCGTCCGGTTTCTCCAGGAATTCGACATCGACCGGCACCGCGGCCATCGTCCATTCGCGCGGAGAATCTTCCAGTTCGGGGGCGGCGCTCGTTCTCAGCAGCAATTCCCGCATCCGGCACGTCTTGCCCCTTTCGAGAAGGCACAGGAACCCGTACGCGGTCCCCTTGCCCTTGAACATCCCGGAAGGATTGGAGCCTAAATTGCACGAGCGGGACTTGCCGTCCTCGCATCGGCCGTCGCGCGCCCACACGCGCGCCCCGTAGCCTTCGGGAAAGTCGTATTCCACGCGAAAAAGGGCCGTCTTGCCGTAGGGAACGACCACCTTGGTCTCCGGCGGGACGAACACCGCTTCGCCGGGATTGTCGCGGAGATTGCGGTCCACGACCGCAACGCCCGTCAGCACGGCCTTGAAGTCGTTGGTGGTGGCGACCGCGCCCGGACCGGTGCGAGGAATCGAGCCGGTCCCGGCGGAGACGTCCGCCACCGTGGGCGGCGCGAGCCGCGGCAGCGGTGCGGGAACCGCCACCGGAGCCGGGGACACGGGGACGGTACGGCTCAACTTGGCGGGACAGTCCTTGAACGCGCCGTATCCCGCCCCCTCCACGCCGTCGGGGATGCGGATTTTCCGCAGGCCGCGGCAGTGGGAGAAGGCAAAGGCGTCGATCCGCTTGACGGTGTCCGGGATTTCGTAGTTTCCCTTTTTCGCTTCGGGACAGCGGACCAGGCGGGTCATGTCCCGGCTGAAAAGGACCCCGTCTTCGGAGCGGAACGCCGGATTGCCGGGATGGACCTCGAATGCCTTGAGTTTGGGGTTCCGCATGAAGGCCGCGCCGCTCGCGATCTGCGTCGCGCTGGCGGGAATGGAAATCCGTTCGAGGGAAGCGCAGTCGCAAACGGCTCCCAGCCCGGCGGCGCCGATGGTCCGCAACCCTTCGGGGAAGGCGAGTTCGCGCAGGCTGGAGCACCGGCCGAAGGAAGACACGCCCGAAAGGGCGGTCAGGCCGGCCGGAAGACGGATTTCCCGGAGGCTTTCGCATCCCGTGACGATGCGGTCGCCGCAGAAATCGAGATTTTCCGGCAAATGCAGCTCCTTCAGGTTGGGGCAGAAGGAAAAAGCCTCCTCTTCGATGCGGCGGACGGAAGGGGGGACGGTCGCCGCGAGGAGCGTCTTCCGGGACGAGAAGGCTTTTTCCCCGATGGTCCGCACCTCCGGGGGAATGGCGACGCGCGCGGCCGGGCCGAAGGCGCGCAGGAGCGTCGCGGTCTCCGTGTCGAGGAGAAACCCGTCCCGGACGGCATACCGCGGATTGTCCGGGGAAACGGCGACATGCGCCAGTTTCCCGCAGTTTCCGAACGCATCCGCCCCGATTCCGCCGACGGAAGCGGGGATGGCGATCCGTTCGAGGGCGCGGCATTCGGCGAAGGCGCCCCGCCCGATTTTCTCCACGCCTTCCGGGATGGCGATTTTCGAAGCGTCGTTCGCGTTGAACGCCCAATCGCCGATGGTTTTCACGGTGGCCGGAACCGTCAGGCCCCTGCGCCCCGGGAGGGCGAAGACGAGGGTGCCGTCGCGCGTGTCGACGAGGAACCCATCCTCCATCCGATACGGGGAACCGGCGGCGATCTGGATGGTCTTGAGGCGGCGCCAATGCCCGTCGAGGGCGCCGGGATCGATTTTTTCGAGCGAAGCCGGCAGCTTGAGTTTTTCCAGCGGGGCGCCGGGGACGTACCCGCCGCTCCGGCGGGAAATCCGCTTGACGCCTTCGGGAAGCGTCACGGTTTTCGTGCGGGCGGAGACGAGTCCGTCGAGGCAGACGGTTTTGACGCCGTCCGGGACGACCACTTCTTCGGCGTCCTGCGATTTCATGCCCAGCAGGGTGCCGTTGCGGATTTCGAAGCCGGGGTCGGGGGATTTGCCGATGCGCCGTTTCGCCGGATAAAAGGGGTGCAGGGACTTCTTCGCCTTCGGCTTCGCCGCCGGAGCGGACGCCGGCGGCCGGGCCGGTGCCGCCGGTTTCGCCGCGCCGGGGATGGCGGAAGCGACTTGGGAGACGAACCCGGCCGCGTCCACGTCGCGCGAAGCGCCGAAGCGCCCCATGGGTTCGAGGGTGGCGGAATCGAGCAGCAGGCACGTCGGATAGCCGCGGACCTGGTACCGCCGGGCGAGTTCGCGGTTGCGCTCGCGGTATTTTTCCGGGACGAGTTCCTTGTCTTCCGGGAAATCGACGTGGACGGGAAACACGTTTTGTCGGGCCCAGGCGGTCCATTCGGGTTGCGTGAAGACCTGCCGGGCGAGGAGTTTGCACCACCCGCACCAGTCGCTGCCGGTGAAGTTGGCGAAAACGGGCTTCCCGGCCTTTTTCGCGGCCGCGGCGGCGGCGTCGAAGTCGTGGGTCCATTCGCCGAGCTCCGCGCCGTCGACGCGGATGCCGTTGACGCGGGCGGGGGCGGCCGGCGTCCCCGCCGTTGCGGACCACGCCGCGGCGAGCGTTGCGAGGATGGCCGCCAATGTCTTGCATTTGCCGTTTGCATTCATGGATGTGGGATCTTTCGTGTCGGTTGACGGAATCCATCGCCGTCCGGAGCCGGACGCATCGCGATTCGTTCCACTTTATCCGATATTCCCCGGAACGGAAGAAATCTTACGCGTCCGCGCCTTTTCCCGTTTCCGCCGGGCTTCCCGCGCTTTGGGATTGATTCCCCCTTCCCCGTCTGCTAGCTTCGCCGCGCTTTACCCCGTTTCTCCCCAAGGAGCTTTCCCATGAAAGACAAGATTCATCCCGTTTACGAAGAGGCCACCATCACTTGCGCGTGCGGCAACGTCCTGAAGACCCGCTCCACCGTCAAGTCCATGAACGTCAACACCTGCGCCGCCTGCCACCCCTTCTTCACCGGCCAGGCCAAGTTCATCGACACCGAAGGCCGCGTCGACCGCTTCAACAAGCGGTACGCCCGCAAACCCGCCAAGTAGCGCCTCCCCGCGGGCTCCCGGCCCGCTCCCGCGAACGCCGCCTTCCGCGGCGTTCCTTCTTTCCGGGCCGCCCCTCTTTCCGGCGGCCCGTTTTTCGTTCCCCGATCCGGCCTTCCCCCGTTTCCCTTTTCCCCTGGCGGCCCCGCCACCCCACTTCTTCCTTCCCTACTTCTTACTTCTTACTTCTTCCTTCTTACCTTCCTTTCGTATCGATGGAACTCGACCCGCAATACTTCTCCCGCGTTTCCGAACGCATCGGCGAGCTGGAAACCGCCATGTCCGCCCCCGGCGCGGCCGGCAACCCCGCCGCATTCAAGGAACTCGTCCGCGAACACCAGCGCCTCAAGGAACTCCTCGCCGCCGTCGAGCGCCGCGACGCCCTCGCCAAGGCCCTCGCCGGGAACGCCGAACTCCTCTCCGAGGCCGCGGAAGACCCCGAACTCCTCGAAGCCGCCCAGGCCGAAAAGGCCGAACTGGAAGCCGCCCTCCCCGCGGCCGAGCGCAAGGTCCTGACCCTCATGCTCCCGCCCGACCCGGACGACTCGCGCAACACCATCCTCGAAATCCGCGCGGGCACCGGCGGCGAGGAAGCGGCGCTTTTCGCGGGCGATTTGTATCACATGTACGTCCGCTTTTCCGAAGCGCGCGGCTGGAAGACCGCGGTCATCGACGCGTCGCCCACGGAACTGGGCGGGTACAAGGAAATCGTCTTCTCCGTCGAAGGCACCGACGTGTACAAGACCCTCCGCTACGAGTCCGGCGGCCACCGCGTCCAGCGCGTCCCCGTCACCGAAACGCAGGGGCGCATCCATACCTCCGCCGCCACCGTCGCGGTCCTTCCCGAAGTGGAGGAGATCAGCGAAGTGGATATCAAGCCGGAGGATCTGCGCATCGACCTCTTCTGCGCCTCCGGCCCCGGCGGGCAGAAGGTCAACAAGACCGAAAGCGCCATCCGCATCACGCACCTGCCGACGGGCCTCGTGGTCCAAAGCCAGGACGAGCGCTCGCAGAACCGCAACCGCGAGAAGGCGATGAAGGTGCTCGCCGCGCGCCTCCTCGACCTCAAGAAGGCGCAGGAGCACGACAAGCTCGCCGACGAGCGCAAGAGCCAGATCGGCAGCGGCGACCGGTCGGAACGCATCCGCACGTACAACTTCCCGCAGAACCGCCTGACGGACCACCGGATCAACCTGACGCTGTACTCCCTCGACCGGGTGATGCAGGGCGCGCTCGACGAAGTGATCGAAGCGCTGCAGGCGAAGGACGTGGAACTCCGCCTCGCCAGGAAAATGTCCAACGGAGCCGGCATTTGAACCGCTTTTTCCCCTGTTTCGCTTTTTTGCTTTTCATCCTCCCAGGAGACGGAAAATGGCTTTGAACGTGACCCTCATCGGCGCGGCGGGCGCCGGCAAGACCGCCACCTTCGACGCGCTCGTCGCCACTCCCGAAGGCCCGCATTTCACGACCAAGGGCGGACACCGCCTGGGCACCGTCAAGGTGCCCGACGCGCGGCTCGAAAAACTGCGCGACATGTTCCGCCCCAAGAAGTTCATCCCCGCGGAAATCACGTTCGTCGACGTCGCCATGCCCGCGGGCGAGGCGAAGGGCTTTTCGCAGTTGAACGCGATGCTCGGCGAAGCCGACGCCTTCGCGCTGGTGGTGCAGGCCTTCGGCGACACCGACGGGGCGGGCAAGCCGCTCGACCCGGCGGCGCAGCTGGAGACCGTTGCAAGCGACCTCGCCGTGGCGGACCTCGAAAAAATCGAGCGGCGCGAGGAAAAGATCAACGCGGAGCTCAAGAAGGGCCAGAAGCAGAACGCCGCGGAACTGGCCGCGCTGGTACGTTGCCGCGAAGCCATCGAGCGGGGCGAGACCCTGCGCGCGGCGGAGCTTTCGGAAGAAGAGGAAAAACTCCTTTCGAGCTTCCGGTTCCTCTCGCAGAAGCCGCTTCTCGTCATCGCGAACGTCGCCGAAGGCGTTTCCGCCGCTCCCGCGCCGCTCGTGGAGGCCGCGAAGGCGCTGGGCGCGGAGGTGCTCGCGTTTCCGGCACCGCTCGAAGCGGAAATCGCCTCGCTCCCGGAAGCGGAACAGGCGGCCTTCATGCAGGATTACGGCTTGGACGAACCCGCCCGCCGCCGCCTGATCCGCCTCGCGTACAAGACCCTGAAGCTCGCGAGCTTCTTCACGGTCGGCCCCGACGAAGTGCGCGCGTGGACCATCCACGAAGGCGACACCGCCGTGGTCGCCGCGGGGAAGATCCACACCGATTTCGCCCGCGGATTCATCCGCGCGGAGACGGTCGCAAGCGAAGTGCTGCTCGAAAAGGGCTCGTACGCCGCCTGCCGCGAAGCGGGCGTGCTGCGCCTCGAAGGGAAGGGCTACGTCGTCCAGGACGGCGACGTCCTCGAAATCCGCGCGAACGGATAGGGAGACTCCATGCAAAAAAACATCCCTTTCCTTTGCCTGCTGGCTTTGTCGCTTGCCGTCCTGCCCGCCGCCCGCGCTTCCGCCGCGCCGGATTTCCGGAGCGACCCCGCCGCCTTCCAGACAGAGGCGTACATCCGCGTGATGCAGGCCGACCAGGCCTTGGACGAAGGGGACGAGGCGACCGCCCGCGCGTACTACGCCGAAGGACTCGACCTCTTCCGCGAACTCGCGAAGGCGTACCCCGGCTGGGAGCCGCGCATCATCGCCTACCGCATCGCGTACTGCGAAGACAAGCTGGAAGCGCTCGCCGACGCGCCGCGCGTGTACGCGGAAGCCGAACCCGCCCCCGCCATCGCGGCCCCGACCGCGCCCGCCCGCCCCGCCGCCGTTCCCGCGGACGACGATGCCGCCAGCGCCCTTTCCCGCGCCAAGGCCGACCGGGCCGAAGCGCTCGCCCGCGTCCACGCCGCCGAGCAGGCGGTCTCCGAAATGCAGACGCGCAACGGCGAAGCCGCCGAAACCCTGAAGGCGCTCGAATCCCGCCTCGCGAAGGAACGGGCGGAAGCGCGCGCCGCGCTGGAAGCGAAGGACGCGGAAATCGCCCGTTGCACCGCCGAAAAGGTCGCGGCCGGACAGGCGAAGGAAGCGGCCGAAGCCGAAACGGGCAAACTCTCGCGCCGTTGCGAATCGCTGGAGCGCACCCTGGACGAAACCGCCGGGGAACTCGAAGCCGCGCGGGAGGAAATCGCTCGCCTCTCGAAGGCGCTGGGCGAGGCGGAACTCGCCGAGGCGAAAGCGCGGGAGGAAATCGCGCTTCTCTCGCAGGACCTCTCCGAGGCGGAAGCGCGCCTCGCCGCGGCGGAAACGCCCGCGGAGACTCCGCAGGCGGCCGCGGCGGAAACGCCCCTGCCTCCGGCGGCGGGCATCGTGCCCGCGGCGAAAACCACCGTGGAAGTCCTGCTCGCGCAGGGGAAGAACTCCGCGGCGCTCGCCGCGGCGCGGGCCGCCTTGAATGAAATGCCTTCGGACCGCTCGTTGCGGGAGCTGGAAGGCTTCGCGCTCCTGCGCCTGAAGCGGTACACGGAGGCGATGGGCGTCCTGGTCCCGCTCGCGGAGGAAAACCGCGACGACGCGGCCATCCACTCGGCGCTGGGGGCGGCCTTCATGGGCGCGCGGTACACCGACGAGGCGCGCGACGCCTACGAGGTGGCCGTCAAGATCGACCCGAAGCGCCGCGACGCGCATTTCAACCTCGCGCAACTGTACGCCTTTTCGGAGCCGAAGAACCTGCGCAAGGCGCGCAAGCACTACGAAAAGGCCAAGGAACTGGGCCTGCCCCCCTCCCCCCGCCTCGACGCCGCCCTCGACTAGGTGCCGGAGGCCCCTTGCTTGCGGCGGCTCCAAAGCAACTTCGTTGCACGTGCCGCCGCTTCCGCCTCCGGATGGATTTGCCGATGTTTGGCAAACGGCTCGCCGGGGACGGCTCGCCCCACCTTTTGGATTTGCCAAGGGTTGGCAAATTTGCCTGATTTTTGCCAAACATTGGCAAAATCAAAAATCGCGCGGCGGATTTCCGCTACTCGTGCAGGACGCCCCACGGGGCTTTCCACGTGCAGCATTCCCCGCCTTCGAAGCCGTTTGCGTGCACGCCGACCAGTTTCCCGTCCCCGTCGAAATAAACCTCCGCCCCGAACGTGCTTTTGAACTGCCCCAACACCAGCGAAAGCGGACAAGGATCGGGTAACGCCCCATGCATCACTCCCATCACCCGCACCGGAACCGCGTCAGGCGAAACGACCCACGTGCGTGCAAGCCAGCCATCCGCATCTTTCTCCCAAACCTTGCAGTGGGCGGGAAAAACCGCCCGCGCTTCTTCCACCGTCATGCCGGGGCGCAACTTGTCGAGCGACCCGGGAAATCCGCTCCATTGTTCGTATCGCCTGCCCGAATGGACCAATGCCGCCGCGAGCATCGCGAGGCAAAGGCAAAACACGGAGAGGCATCCGCAACCCCCGTATCCGCATCCTTTGCCGCGGCCCGGGCGTTTTCCCGCCTCCGGCGGCGGAACGGCGGGCGGGGCGGCAGGAGCGAAGGAAGCGGAGTCCGTCATGGTTCGTGCAAGACGCCCCACGGGGCTTTCCACGTGCCGTCTTCCCAGGCGTTTTCGTGCACGCCGACCAGTTTCCCCTCCCCGTCGAAATACAGGTTCGCGCCGGAGCTGAAATGCGCGAGGAAACAACCGAAGATCAAAAGCGGCGTTGGCGGCTCCCCCGCCTCCACCCGCAACACGCGCACCGGAACCGCGTCAGGCGAAACAACCCACGTATGGGACAAAAAGCGGTCTTCCTCCTTCTCCTCGAACGTGCAATGTTCCAGGAAAACCGTCCTCGCTTCTTCCACCGTCATGCCGGGACGCAACTTGTCGAGCGAACCGGGAAACCCGCTCCATTTTTCGTACTTTTTGGCCGGATAGCCCAACACCAGCCAGAGGAGTGCCGCAAGCATCGCGAGGCACCCGAAAAACCCCGCGACGCACCCCCCGCACCCCCAAGCGCACCCTTTGCCGCGGCCCGGGCGTTTTCCCGCCTCCGGCGGAACGGCGGGCGGGGCGACGGGAGGAGGGGCAACGGGGTCCGTCATCCCAGGACGAGCGCGCCCGCGGCGCGGTTTTCGGCGGCCTTCAAGAATTCCGGCGAAGGGACGATGGCCTTCTTCGCGCACACGTCGGCGCATTGCGCGCAGGCGATGCAACCGCCCAAAAACACCCGCACCTTTTTCGTCTCCGGCACGAACTCGATGGCGTGCGCGGGGCAGACGGTGATGCACATCTTGCAACCGATGCATTTGCCCTCGTCGTACGCCACCGCCCCGCGGCCCGTCGCGGGCATCGGGACCGGCGGGGCGAGCTCCGCCTTCCCCGCGGCCACGGCCGCGAGCGTGTCGGTCACGCTTGAGGGCATCCGCTTCGCGGGGAACGGGTTGGTGATCGGTTTCGAGACCAGATGCTTCAGCAAATCCTGCACCAGCGGGAGTTTCATGCGGCACCTCCGGCGATGAAAGCGTCGAGGACGACGAGCAGGGCGCCGGAAAGCGCCGTCGCGCCCAGCGCGGTGAAGTAGAACGCGGCGACGTTGCGGATGCGCAGGCGCGCCATCGCGGCGCGCGGCAAGGTCACCGAGACGAAGAGGAGCGCCCCGACCTTGAGGAAGAACGCGAGCGGCGCCCAGAGGCCGAAGTCGTACGGGCAGAACAGCGCGACCGCCATCGCCGCGAAGGCGACGGTCTTGACCGCCATCGCGACGTGGAAGAGCCCGAGGCTCGCCCCGCCGTATTCCACGAGCAACCCGCCCGCGAGTTCCGTCTCCGCTTCCGGCGAGTCGAACGGGATGCGCCCCAGTTCGCCGGGCACGACCGCGGCCACCGCCGCCGCGAGGAGAAGCCCGCCTACCGCACCCAAGGGGCCGAGGAGCGACCAGACGGGAAGCTCCGCGAAGCTCGCGAAGGCGAGCGGTTCGGGGACGCCCGCGTGGGAGAGCCGCCACGCGAAGGCGAGGACGGCGGTGGCGAGGGGCAGCTCGTAGCTCGCCATCGTCACCATTTCGCGCTGGGCGCCGATGGCCGCGTACGGCGAAGCGCTGGCGAAGCCGCCGACCACCATCGCGGTGCCGGGAATCAAAAGCAGGTACAGCGCGAAAACGATGTCGCCGCTCCACGCGAAGGCCCCCGGCACGCGGAAGCCGAAGAGCGGCACGAAGGCGCAGAGCGAAAGCGCCGCCGCCGCCGCGACCGCCGGGCACGCGCGGAAAAGCCAGCCCGCGGCGCCCGCGGGGACGGTCTCTTCCTTTTCGCGGAGCTTGGCCAGGTCGTAGAACGGCTGGAGGAGCGGAGGGCCGATGCGGCCCTGCATCCGCGCGACCAGGATCCGGTCGGCGCCGGTGAAAAGGAGGCCGAAGAGCGTCGCGCCCGCGGCGAGGAGCAGGAACACGACGAGGTAGAGGAAGGACTCGATCATTTCGCACCCCGTTTCTGTTGCAGGCGGCGGGTCTTTTCGCGGCTCAGGCGCGTCAGGTCGGCCTTGGTGAGCTCCCGGCGCCCGCCGTCGGGGGCGACCGCAAGCACCCGGTCCGTGCAGGAAATGCACGGGTCGATGGAGGCCGCGATGATGGGGATGTCGGCGACCTCCTCGCCTTCGAGCATCGGGACCCACGCCATGTAGTTCGAGTAGCTGGAGGCTTTCACCTTCCACGCTTCGGGCGCGGCGGAGGCATTCATGCGAACGTAGTGCAGCACTTCGCCGCGCGGCGCTTCGTGGAGGCCGATCGCTTCGCCCTGCGCCTTCTTGAGGCGGGCGAGGAGCGCCGGGATGCGCGGGATGGCGAGAATCGGGCCTTCGGGCAGGCGCGCGAGGAACTCGCGGACGAGGCCGATGACCTGCGCGATTTCGTACACGCGGACGACGATGCGGTCGTACACGTCGCCGTGGATGGCGCCGGTGTACGCGTCGGGCATCACCGGCTTGACGCGGACGAAGGAGTAGGCCGCGTACGGATGGTCCGCCCTCACGTCCGCGGGAACGCCGCTCGCCCGTGCCGTGGGGCCGACGCAACCGAGTTCGAGCGCGTCGCGCTGGGTCAGGACGCCGACGCCGCGGCAGCGCAGGTTCACCGTGTCGTCTTCGAGGAAGCAGCGGCGCACCTCGCCGAAGACGCTTTCGAAAAAGGCGAGGGCCTCTTCGATGTCGCGGATCAGTTCCGCATCCAGGTCGCGGCGGACGCCGCCGATCTGGACGAGCGAGTAGTGGACACGGTTGCCCGTCCACTTTTCCATCAGGTCGAGAACGCGCTCGCGGGCGCGCCACGCGAAGAAGAAGAGCGAGTCGAAGCCCAATTCGTGCGCGGCGACGCCCGCCCAGAGGAGGTGGGAGTGGATGCGCTCGAGCTCGCAGGCGATGGAGCGGAGGAAGTGGGCGCGCGCGGGCACGTCGATGCCGGCGATCTGCTCGACGGCGCGCGCGAAGGAGAGCGCGTGGGTGACGCCGCAGATGCCGCAGATGCGCTCGGCGAGGTAGAGGACCTGGACGGGATTGCGGCGCATGCCCATCCATTCGACGCCGCGGTGGGCCTGGCCGGGGGCGAAATCGGCCTTGAGGACGCGTTCGCCCTTCAGGTCGAATTTCAGGTGGATGGGCTCCTTGAAAGCCGGATGGATGGGCCCGATGGAAGTTTGGTAGGCGGGAGAGGTCACGTCAAACAAGGTAGCGCATTTGGCACCGCGGAATCAATTTCCTTTGCGGCGCCGCTTCCGCGGACGCCTTGCAAAACGCCCGGGGGCGGGTAGGATGGAAGCATGAGACGAATCCTTCCCGTTTTTCCGGTCCTCGCGGCGCTCTTCCTGGCGGCCTGCGAATCGCTTCCCCCGCCGCGCGATCCCGCGGAGAACCTGCGCCTCGCGGCGGAATCCGGCGACATGGCCCTCTTCCGCCGGTCCGTCCTCGAAGGCGCCGACCTCGACGCGCGCGACGCCGACGGGAAAACCGCCCTCATCCTCGCGGCGGAAAACGGCCGGACGGCCATCGCGACGAACCTTCTGGGCGGCGTGACCAACTGGAACCCGAAGGCCGTCCCGGCCAACGGCGAACTGCGCGACCGGGCGGGCAACACGGCCCTCCTCGCCGCCGCGGGAAAGAACCGCGCGGGGACGGTGGGGTGGCTCCTCGCCTGCGGCGCGGACGGCGACGCGCGCACGCCGGACGGCGAGACGGCGCTCATGGTCGCGTCGCGGCGCGGGTTCGTCGCGACGGTGAAGGTGCTCGCCGACGGGGGAATCGTTTCCACCAACGCGCGGCAGCGCGGCATTCTCCAGACCTACGCGCCGGAAAAGGAGACCGTCCTCCACCCGGTCGATCTCGACGCGCGGGACAAAAACGGGCGGACGGCGCTCATGAAAGCGGCGGAGCAGGGAAAACGGGAAGTGGCGTGGTGGCTGCTCGCGAAAGGCGCGAGCAAAACGGCGCGGGACAAGTCCGGCATGACGGCGCTCGACTGGGCGCGGTACGTCGGGCAGGAAGCGCTGGAAGAGCTGCTGCTCGGCCCGACCCCGGTCCTCGAAACGCCGTAGCGCGCCGGGGGGGGAACCCGCCGACATCCGGCGGGGCGCGGATGATTCTGCCAATGTTCGGCAAATTTTCCCCGATTTTGCCAAGGTTTGGCAAATGGCTCGCCGGGGACGGCTCGCCCCACCTTTGGATTTTGCCAATGTTTGGCAAATTTCCTTTTGTTTTGCCAAACATTGGCAAAACGGCCAAAAGCGCGGCGGCGGCCGTGGGCGGATGGCGGCTTGAAGGAGGCCGGGGGAACGGGTATTTTGCGCGCCGGATTTTTCCCGCCATGACCCTTCCCGCTTCCTTCATCGTTTTCGACACCTTCGCCATCTCCGACCCCCTGGGCAAGCTCATCGTCCTCGGGCTGCTCGTCGTCTCCGTCTGGGTGTGGAGCATCATCTTCGTCAAGTACCGCGAAGTCTTCCGCATGCACCGCGCCGACGCCGTCTTCCAGCGCGCCTTCAAGGCCCAGAACCATCCGCTGGAAATCTTCGTCTCCCGCGCGTCCCCCGCCGGCAACCCCGATTCCGACCTCGCCTCCGTGTACGAGGCCGCCTGCGAGGCGGCCCTCCGCGAGTTCAACGCGATGGCCGACCGCCGCGGCGACACCGCCCTTTCCATCGACCTGGAGCACGAACGGCTGACGCCCCTCCAGCTGGAGGCCGTCCGCAACGCCGCGGAAAGCCGGATGGCCCAGCGCGTGATTTTGCACGAAAGCTCCATGATCATCCTCAACGCCGCGTACTCCATCGCCCCGCTCATCGGCCTTTTCGGCACCGTCTGGGGCGTGATGCTCACCTTCATGTCGATGGGCCGAAACGGCGCCGCCGACCTCGCCGCCGTCGCGCCGGGCATCTCCTCGGCCATGCTCACCACCATCGTGGGGCTCGTCGTCGCCATCCCGACTTCGTTCTGCGCCAACCACATCGCCGACATGCTCCGCGAAGCCACCGTGGACATGAACAGCTTCACCGAGGACATGCTCGCGGCCTTCCGGCAGCGCTTCGGGGTGCTTTCGTGAGCCGCCTCGTCCGCGAATTCCTTTCGGCCCGCCGCGAGCGGCCGACCCTGAACATGACGAGCCTCATGGACTTGACGTTCATGCTGCTGGTCGCGTTCATCATCACGTTCCCCTTGGTCGAGCAGGGCGTCTCGCTGCGCCTGCCGAAGGCGAAGGCGGAGCCGTTGCCGGAAGAGGACGCTTCTCAGGTGTCCCTCGACGCGGAAGGCTCGCTTTTCGTCGGAACCGTCGGGATGGCGGAGGACGCGGCGATCGAAACCTTGAAGTCGCGCGCGGAGGGGAATCCCAAGTTCGCGGTGATGCTGCGCGCCGACGGCGCTCTGCCGTACGAAAAGGTGGCGCACCTCCTCGCGCGCTTCCGCGAAGCGGGCTTGACGCGCATCGCGCTCGTGACCGACCCGAGGGTGCCGCGGGATGGAGACTAGGCGCGAGATGCGGAACGCGAAACGGCGGGCGCTCGCGGCGAGCGTCGTCCTGCACGTGGCGGGACTGCTCGCGCTGCTGCTCCTTTCGACGGCGTCGGGCGCTTCGTGCGCGCGGCCCAAGTTGCAGGACGAACCGCTTTTCCTCGACTTCACCGTCGCCGTCCCGCCGCCCCCGCCGCCCGAAGAGGCGCCGGACGAGCCCGACGAACCGGACGAGCCGGAACCGGAACCCGAACCGGAGCCCGACCCCGAAGACATCGCCCCGCCGGAGCCGGAACCGCCCAAGCCGGAGCCCCCCAAGCCGGAGCCGAAACCGGAACCGCCGAAGCCCAAGCCGAAGCCCGACATCCGGCAGAACAACCGCGTCACCAACTGGAAGCCGCCGAAAAACGCGCCGCCGCCGAGCGAGCCGACCTTGAGCCCGGAGGAAATCGAGAAACTCCTGCGGCAGGGAGCCCGGATCTCCGACCGGACGAGCGTGCCCACGGATTCGTCGGCGCGGGAAATCGCCGCGTACGACAACCACATTTTCGAGACCTGCAACGCGGCGTGGGCGCAACCGGCGGGGCTGGGGCGGGGGCTATCGGCGGAAGCGTCGCTCGAAATCGAAGCGAACGGGTCGATCAAAAGCGCCTCGCTCTCGCGCCGGAGCGGCAACGCGGCGCTGGACGCGTCCGTCGAGCAGGTGCTGCGCAGCATCCGCAAGCTCAACCCGCCGCCCCGCGGGGTTTCCATCCCCTACCGCCGCACCGTCACCTTCGAAGTGACGGATTGACCCCCGGGCCGCGACGGCGGGGGCTTGCTTGCCGGGACCAGCCGGGAGCGCTATTTCGGACGGCGGCCGCGGGAGAAGGTTTTCTTCTTCAAAAAGCCTTTCGAGAGCGGATTTTTCTTCCAGCCCTTTTTCACCGGGCGGTTGTCGAAGGGATTGCCGTCGTCCTTCCGCGGGGCGAACCCCTTCTTCCCGTAGGGCTTGCCGCCCTTCTTCCCGCCGTATCCGCCGCGGGAATCGTCGCGATCGAATCGCCGGAAATCCTTCTTCGGACGGAAGTCGTCGCGCGGCGGCCGTTCGTCCCGGCGGAAATCGCCGCGCGGGGGCCGGTCCCCGTCCCGGTCGAACCGGCGGAAGCCGTTCTTCGGCCGGTATCCGTCATCGCGCTCGTCGCGGTACGCCCTCCCCTCGCGCCGGAACCCGTCGTCCCGGCGGAAATCCTTGCGCGGACGGAACCCGTCCCGCTCCCGGCGGTCGCCGTCTTCGTCGCGGCGGAACCCGCCGCGGTACGGCTTCTTTCCGAAGGGCTTGGCATACTTTTTCCGGTAGGCGCCGTTGCCGTCGAAAAACTCCCCTCCCCCGTCGTCGACGCGCCGGAACGGCCGGTCGTCCCAGCCGCCACGCCCTTCGTCCCGGTCGTCCCGCCGGAACCCCTTCTTCGGAGGGAAACCGCCGCGTTGCGGGCGGTCGTCGCGGTACGGGCGGTCGTCGTCGCGGAAGGGCTTTTTCCCGAACGGCTTGCGGCCGTACGTCTTCTTGAACCCGCCGCGCTCCCCGTCCTCTTCGTATCGGTCGCCGCGCGGGCGGAACGGCTTCTTCCCGCCGCGGGGCGGACGGAAGTCTTCGCGCGGGGCGCGGAAATCCTTCTTCTTCCCGGCGGGCTTCTTCTTCCGGGGGCGTTCGCCTTCCAGCGGCTCGAAGCCGTCGTCGCCGCCGCCGTCTTCGACTTCTTCGTCGTCCCCATCGTCGTCGCGGCGGGTGCGGCTCGCGAAGAAATCGTCCTCCTCGTCTTCGCCCTCGCCGTCGAACTCTTCTTCTTCGGCTTCGTCTTCTGCGCCTTCCTCCGCCCCGTCTTCCGCCGCGAGGTCGTCGATGCCTTCTTCGTCGGTCATCCGCTCGGCGTCTTCTTCCGAAAGTTCCCCGCCCTCTTCCGCGGGCTCTTCCGCCGCTTCGGCCGCTTCCAGCGCTTCCGCTTCTTCCGCGGGCTTTTCTCCGTCTTGCATGTCTGCCTCTTTTTCTTCGTCTTCCGGGACTTCTTCCCGTTTCCGTTTGTCAAGCTTTTCCGCTTCCGCCGCGCGGCGGCGGCCGTTCTCCCACTCTTCCTCCTCTTCCCACGCGCGGCGCTCTTCCGCCTCCGCGCGGCGGGCCTCCCGCTCCTCGCGCGCTTCGCGCAACCGCCGCGCGCGCCAGGCCGGGTCGTGCTTCCAGCGGTACTCCTCCCCCGCCGCCATCGCCTCCTCGAAGGTCGGCGGGTTTTCCTTCGGCGGCTTCGGCGTGCCGAACGAGGCGAAGTTGGATTCGCGGGCTTCCCGCCCGCCGGGGATTCCGGTGTCGCTCATGGGGATTTCCTCTAGTACGTGTAGCCCAGCGAGAAGGAGAAGCGGCCCGACGAGTCGTTCATCTCGTCGGCGTCGGTCGGCCAGGCGTAATCCAGCTGGATGGGGAGGTTCGGGATGTCGAGGCGAAGCCCGATCCCGTAGCCCGCGCAGAAGACGCCGTCGCCGACGATTTCCCCCTCGCCTTCGAGGAGCGGTTCGTCGCCTTTCTTGAAAACGTCCATCCACACCGCGCCGCAGTCGTAGAACACGGCGAACCGGAGGAACGACTCGACCACGGGAATCGTCCACTCCACCGAGCCGAAGGCGCCGCTGCGCCCGCCGATGGGCTCGCGGGTCTCGTCCTTCGGGCCGACCTTGCGGTACTTGAAGGCGCGCACGGTGCGCGGGCCGCCCATGAAGATGCGGTCGAAAATCGGCACGCGGTCGGAGTCGCCGAACTCCTGGACGGCGGTGGCGAAGCCGCGGAACGAGAGGACGGAGCCGAGGAACAGCGGGAAGTGCTGCGCGGCGCGGACTTCGCCGCCGTAGTAGTCCGTCTCCGCGCCGAGGGGGCCGCCGGCGAGCGTGCCCGAGATGCTGCCGCGGAAGCCTTTCGTCGGGATGAAGATGCGGTCGCGCGTGTCGCGGACGAGGGTCAAAGTCGAGAAGGACTTCAGGCGCGACCCTTCCTCCTCGCGGATCCAGCGGGTGGCGTCCTCGCCGATGTCGTCGATCTTGATGTTTTCGAGGCCGTAGAGGATGGTCGCGCGGTTGAAGGCGCCCAGCGGGTGGGAGAGCGAGGCGCTGCCGCCCATGCGCGTCTGGTCGTACTCGTCCGAGTAGCTCGTCTCGTGCCGGTACAGGTCGAGGCCGAGCGACAGCTGCCGGTCGAGGAACCACGGCTCGATGAAGGAGAGCTCGACGTCGTTGCGCGAGTCGCCGATCTGCCCGCGCAGGCGCAATTTCTGCCCCGCGCCGGTGAAGGAGCGGCCGGTGAGGGCGCCCAAAAGGTCGAAGTTGCCCTGCGAGAGCTCGGCATAGCCGAGGATGTTGTCCACCGAGGAGAACGCGACGCCGATCTGGAACTGGCCGGTGCTCTTCTCTTCCACGTCGAAGACCACGTCGTACTCGTTTTCCCTGGCGGTCTCCTCCGGGTACGAGCCGACGTAGGAGAAGTAGTTGAGGTTGCGCAGGCGGTTCTCGCTCGAACGCACCCGCACCTCGTTGTACACCTCGCCGGGGGCGACGGAGATTTCGCGGCGGATCACCTTGTCCTTCGTCTTCGAATTGCCGCGGATGGCCACGTCGCGGATGGTGGAGAAGACGCCCTCGCGGATTTCGTAGGTGACGGTGGCGCGCGCGGCCTCGGGGTCGAGGAGGAGGCGGGGGATGACGCGCGTTCTGATGTACCCGCGCGCTCCGTAGTAATCCCGCAGGTTCTTCGCGCTCGCTTCGATTTCGTCGTAGCGGGCGACGGCGCCGGGCTTGGCGACCACGCAACGCTGCAACTCGTCGCGCGTGAAGGTCTTGTTGCCGGCAAGTTCCCACGAGCCGACGCGGAAAAGCGGGCCTTCGGTCACTTCGTAGGTGAGGTCCAGCTTCTTTTCGGAGACGTAGCGGTACGACGGGTCGGAGACCTTGCCCGCGAGATACCCTTCGTCCATGAGGACCTTCCGCATCGCGTCGCTTCCGGCGAGCGCGAGCGAGGGGACGTACGTGCCGCTGCCGGTCGCCCAGCTCCAGAGCCAGTGGTAGCGCGTCTGCTCGACGTTGGCGAGCAGGGCCTTGCGCTTCACGTGCTTCGCGCCGGGGGTCAGGATCCTGCGGACGACCGCGCGGCGGCCTTCGACCACGCGGATGGCCACGTCCACGAACCCGGGGCGGCCTTCGACGGGGACGAGGTCCCATTCCAGCTTCGCGGAGGGGTAGTACTCCTTGCGGTATTTTTCCTTGACGGCGGTCGCGGCGGCGCCGAGGACCGCGTCGTCCACCCAGTCGCCGGGGGCGACGGCGAGAAGGTCGCGCACCTTGCGGTTGGAAACCGCCTTGGCGCCGTCGACGGAAATCGTGCGGATCTTCGGGCGCGCGGACACGCGGTAGACGAGGTCCGCTTCGTCGCCGTCCTCGACGACGCGGGCTTCGGCGTAGGAGAAGTTGCCGGCCTCGTGGATGGAGCGGATGTCGGAAGAGAGGAGTTCGCGGTCGAGTTCGGTGCCGGGGCGGGCGGAGACGCGCTCGATCACCTGGTCGGCGGCGAAGGGGACGTCGCCGACGGCCTCGACGCGCACGTCGCGGATGGTCGCGGCGGAAGCGGAAAGGGCGAGGGAAAGGACGGCGGAAAAGGCAACGCGTTGGCGCGGGGAAGTCATAAGGGGACCGACCGTAGCAAATCCTCCCGCTCTTTGGAAGCGCGGCCTCGCGCGCGGGAGCAACGAAGGGGAAACGGCCGCCCGCTACCGGCCGATGGTGCCGGACAAGGGCCGCGAATACGCCTCGTCCGGCGCCGCCCGGAAGCCCTTCGACGCCGCCGGATCGTCCAGGAAGCCGTTGTACGCGCGGTACACGTCCCCCCGTTCGTCCACCACCCGCTCCCAGCCCAGCGTCGCGTCCGCCCGCTTGCCGACCCTGGCGTCGAAGCCCTTCTCGCGCTCCTCCCAGCCCCGCACCACCAGCTCCGAGGTCTCCCGCATCGTCTGCGCGATGCGCGCGTTCCCGTCCGCCTTGATCTGCTGGTTCCGCATCGCCGTCGCCGCGAAGGCCGCGGTGTATTCCACCGAACCCAGGATTTTCGCGAGCAACCCCGCGTAAGCGCCGAGTTCCCCCTCCGGCGCGGTCACGCCCGAAATGTTGTACATCATGTTGCACCCGACGTTCCCCATCAGGATGCCCCGGCACAGCGTCCCCGTGAAAAGCCCCTCGCCTCGCCGCTTGGTCAGGGTGTCCGTGAAGGTCCCACGCAGCACCGCGTCGTCCAGCGCCACGGAGGACATCGCCGTCCGCGCCTTCTTCTTTTCCACCAGCTCGAAGCCGTCGATCTGCGGAAACGCGAACCCCTGGTAGCTTTTCTCCCACTTCGCCGCGAACGCGCAGAACGGCATGAACTGCCGGTAGAAATCCTCCACCTTCTCCACGACGATCATGTCCGCGAACATCGCGTACAACCCGAACCCCCGCTTCGGCTCGTAGAACGCCTTGGAGGCCTGGTTCATCAGGAGGCACTCCGTCTTGAGGAGCGTGAACACCCCGAGTTCCGGTTTCCGCGGGTCGCAGGCGTGGATCCAGTGCAGGAGGTCGAAGCCGCCCGAGGACACGCCCCACCCCTTGGGCACCTGCATCGTGAAATTGCCCTTCGGGTCCCGGAACGCCACCCGGTTCCGCTCCATCGCCCGCGCCTCGGCGGCCGCGGCGTCGGGCGCC
>JAFSUH010000208.1 GCA_017445365.1 Kiritimatiellia bacterium
CGCGCTCGCCGCCTGTTCCCGCGAGGTCCCGCCGCCGGACCCCGCGCCGCCCGCGCCCGCCGAAAGCGTGGACGAGGCCGTCGAACGCATCCGCGCCACCGCCGAGGCCGTCGTCTCCGAAGCCGTCTCCCGCGCCGCCGCTTCCGCCCGCCGCGCCGAAGCGCTCGCCACCAACGCCTTCGTCCATCCGTACCCGCTCCCCGGCGAGGGCGAGTTTTCGGTGATGAGCTTCAACCTGAACCAGTACCGCCTCGCCATCCGCGACGACGACTCCGAGCCCACCCCCAAGCCCAAGGTAGAGGCCGCAAGCCTCGTCGCCGTCATCCGCGCGGTGGACCCGGACATCCTCTTCGTCCAGGAAATGGGCGACGACGCGGCGTGGGCCGAGTTCAAGTACGCCCTCCGGCAGGCGGGCCTGCTCTACAACGACGAGGAGTACCTCCGGCGCGGCCGGCAGGACCTCAACCTCGCGCTCCTCTCGCGCTTCCCCATCGTCTCGCGCGACTCGCACGTCGACGACCACTACACCATCGGCCCGACGCAGCTCCCGGTCCTCCGCGGCGTGATGGACGTTTCGGTCGAGCCGGTCCCCGGCTACCGCTTCCGCCTCATCGGCTGCCACCTGAAAAGCAAGGTGTTCCACTCCTTCGGCCAGACCGAAATGCGCCGCGCCGAATCGCGCATCGTGGGCGGCCACGTCCGCGACGCCCTCGCCGCGGGCGACGACGTAAACCTCCTCGTCCTCGGCGACTTCAACGACCAGCCCGATTCCCTCCCCGTGCGCGAAATCTCCATGCACAAGCGCCGCCCCATCCTCTTCGACCTGCGCCCGGTCGATTACGCGGGGGACGCTTGGACCCACATCGACGGGAACGACAGCTACCAGAGAATCGACTACGCCTTCGTCTCGCCGGGGCTCCTCCCCGAAGTCGTTCCCGACAAGACCTACGTCGTCCGCTCGCCGCTCCTCGCCGCCGCAAGCGACCACCGCCCCCTGGTCGTCACCCTGCACGCGGGCGACCGGCCCGCTTCCGAAGCGCCGGATCTTTCCGCGCGCCGCCCCCTCGCCATCCTGGAGAACGACTGATGAACATTTCCCTTGACAACTTGCGCGACCTGTTCCCCGCGGACTGGACGGGGGAGGAACTCGCCCGCGGCCAGACCGCCTTCTTCAAGGCGCTGGCGCTTTCGGCCCACCGCTTCCACGGCGGGAAGATCCAGGTGCTCCCGCGCGCGCCGCTCCCCGGCTTCCAGTGGTTCAACGCGTGGTACACCCCCGGCGTTTCGGCCGTCTCCACCGCCATCCGCGACGACAACGACCAATCCTTCGACCTGAGCTGGCGCGGGAACCTGGTCGCCATCGTCTCCGACTCGACGCGCGTTCTGGGCGACGGCGACGTGACCCCGCCGGGGGGGCTCGGCGTGATGGAGGGGAAGGCGTACTTGATGAAGACCCTCGGCGCGGTGGACGCCGTCCCCGTCTGCGTCGATTCGCGCGGGGCCGACGGGAAACCCTCCGCCGACATCCTGATCGACTTGGTCCGCCGCCTCGCCCCGTCGTTCGGCGCGGTGAATTTGGAAGACATCAGCCAGCCCAACTGCTTCCGCGTGCTCGACGAACTGCGCGAAACCTGCGGCATCCCCGTCTGGCACGACGACGCGCAGGGAACCGGGTGCGTGACGTTGGCCGGGCTCCTCAACGCCCTCAAGGTCGTCGGCAAGAAACTGGAGGACGTGCGAATCGTCTTCAACGGCGCGGGGGCGAGCAACACCACCATCGCCCGCCTCATTTTGATGCGCGGCGCGGACCCGGCGAAAACGGTGATGTGCGACTCGCGCGGCGCGTTGCATGCGGCCCGTCCCGACGTCGGAAACGACCCGCGCTTCTACCGGAAGTGGGAAATCGCCCGCGCGACGAATCCCGGCCGCATCGAAACCTTCGAGGAGGCGATGCGCGGGGCGGATGTCCTGATCACCCTCACCCGCCCCGGCCCGGACGAACGGGTGGCCGCGGCGGTTTCCTCGATGGCGAAGGACGCCGTCGTCTTCGCGTGCGCCAATCCCGTGCCGGAAATCTATCCGGCGACCGCCATCGCCGCGGGCGCGAAGGTCGTGGCGACGGGGCGCGGCGATTTCCCGAACCAGGTCAACAATTCCGTCGGGTTCCCGGGGATTCTGAAAGGCGCCCTGCTCGTCCGGGCGAAGAAAATCACCGATGCGATGGCCATCGCCGCGGCGGAAACGATTGCGGCAAGGGCGGAAGAGACGGGCCTCGACGCGGAACACGTCATGCCCTTGATGACCGACCGCGAGGTGTTCGCCCTGACCGCGGAAGCGGTGGGGCGGAAGGCCATCGAGGAGGGCATCGCGCGGAAGACCTTCGCGAAAGGCGAGATACTCGCCAGGGCCCGCGCCGACATCGCGTTGGTCGCGGAAGAAAGCCGGATGCTGGAAGAGCGCTTCCTCGCGCCTTTCCCGGAAGAGCTGATCCTCTCCGCCCGCGACCAGGCCGTCCGCGCCATCCGGCCCTAGAGCGCCACCCGCCGCGCGCGGGAAACATTTTGCCGAACCTTGGCAAAAATCATGCAAATTTGCCAAACATTGGCAATCCCAAAAGGTGGAGCGAGCCGTCCCCGGCGAGCCGTTTGACAACCATTGGCGACCCCCTCCGCCCAGCGCGGCGGGATTGAAGGGCGGGCCCGTTTGCGGTAGCGTTGCGGCATGAGCGAAGAAAATGCTTTCGGCACCACGATGCGCATCGACCTCTCCCCCGAGGTCCTGAAATCCCTCCAGGCCCCCGCCCCCCACCGGCCCCGCTCCGGCGACGCCACCGGCGTCATCCGCATCCGCGCCAAGTCCCCCGATGCGCCCCCCGCCTCCAACGACGATTTCCGAAAGCTCCTCCAAAGCCTGTACGACGCGGCCATCCTCACCACTTCCGACGGCCGCATCATCGACGCGAACGCCCGCGCCGAACAGTTCTTCCACACCACCGCCGCCTTCCTCGCCGGGCACAACATCCTCGAACTGCTCAACGGCGCCGACGCCTCCCTCCTCTCCGCCATCCAAAGCTCCCTCGCCGCCCGCTCCTTCGTCCTGATCCAGGTCCAGTGCATCCGCGCCGACGGCGGCACCTTCCCGAGCGAAATCGCCGTCGGCCACCTCCCGCTCTCCGTCCCCTGCCTCGCCTTCTACGTGCGCGACGTCACCATCCGCCGCGACACCGAACTGAGCCTGCAAACCGGCATCACCGCCCTGCGCACCGCCGCGAGCGGCATCGCCGTGGTCACCCCCTTCGGCACCTTCACCAAGGACCTGAACCCCGCCCTCGCCGAACGCCTCGGCCTCCCGCCGCCGCCCGCCCCGCCCATCAGTTCCGAGCGGCAGAAGGAGTACAACGAGCTCGCCGCCGCCTACGCGAAGGACATCGCGCGCTTCTCCCTCGGCGAGTTCATCCCCGACGCGCGCGTCAAGGAGGAAATCGCCTCCGCCATCGCTTCCGCCGCCCCGTGGAACGGAGAATTCCGCATGCGTTCCCTCGCGGGCCGCGAGTTCTGGGCGCGGGCCGTCCTCGCGCCGAACGTGACGGGCGAAGGCGAGTGCATCGGCGCGGTCGTCTCCATCCTGGACGTGAGCGCGGAACGCGCCGCGAAGGAGGGGATGGAGCGGTACATGAAGCAGCTCGCCGCGCGCAACGCGGAGATGGAGACGGATTTGAAGATGGCGCGCGACGTCCAGATGGCGCTGCTCCCCGCCACGTACCCGAAAGCGTCCTCCGCCGCGGGCAAGCTCGCCTTCGCCCACGTGTACCACCCCTCGGGGCTCGTCGGCGGCGACTTCTTCTCCCTCGTGCGCGTGTCGGACCACGAGGTCATGGTGTTCATGGCCGACGTCATGGGCCACGGGCCGCGCGCGGCGATGATCGTGGCGACCCTGCGCGGGCTCATCGACCAGTTCGCGCGCGAAGTGCCGGACACGGGGGAGTTCATGACGCGCCTGAACGCCGCGTACGCCGGGATTTTTTCCGGCACCGAGGAAGTCATGTTCGCCACCGGCGTCGCTTGCAGGTTCGACGTGGCCGCGCAGCGGCTCGAAATCGCCAACGCGGGGCATCCGCACCCGATCGTGCGGCGGGCGGACGGGACGTACGCGAAGGGCAACGGGATGGACCTTCCGCCCGCGCCGGCGCTGGGGCTTCTCCCGGACGCGGAATACACCGCGGTCTCGCGCGATTTCCTGCCCGGCGAGCGCCTGCTCTTTTTCACCGACGGGCTCTCGGAAGCGGAGGGGGAAACGGGCGGGCCCTTCGGCGAGGAGGGGATTCTCGAAGTCTTCCGCGCGGGCGAAGGGGCGCCCCTGGCCCACGCGCTCAAGGAAATCGTTGCGGCGGCGAAACGCAAGACGGGCGAGGACGAGTTCGCCGACGACGTGGGCCTCCTCGCCGTCGAGTTCGCAGGCGGCGGCACGCCGCCGCCTGCGAGCGAAACGTGAAAAGGGAAGAGTGAAAAGAAGCGGACGCGCGGCCGACCCCGGGAAGCAAGCTCCCCGGGGACCCCGAACTTCGCCGCGCGTTTTGCCAATGCTTGGCAAGGGTCGTTCGACCCTTTGCCTTGCGCTTTCTCCGCTTCGCGCGAAAGCGCCTGCGCCTCCAAGCGCATTCTGCCAAACATTGGCAGAAATCAGGCAAATTTGCCAAACATCGGCAAATCCGTCTGCCGCGCGCGGGAAACATTTTGCCAAGGTTTGGCAAGGGTCGTGCGACCCGTTGCTTTGCGCTTTCTCCGCTTCGCGTGAAAGCGCCTGCGCCTCCAAGCGCATTCTGCCAAACATTGGCAGAAATCACGCAAATTTGCCAAACATTGGCAAAGTCAAGAAAAATCGGTCGGAGGCGGCCTTACGGGGAAGCGGGGGAGACGACGACGCTCGCCGTGCGGTTGCGCTTGCGGTTGGCGTCGCTGTCGTTGGGATAGGGCGCCTCTTCCGGCGTGCCCGCCCGCGCCGAAAGCGCAAGTCCGCGCTTGCTCGCGAGGAGCGAAGCGAAATGCTCCTCCACCCGCTGGGCGCGCGCCCGGGCGAGCGCTTCGTTGCTCGTGAATTTCGCGTTGGGGTTGGTGATCCGCTCGTCGTCGGTGTGCCCCACGATTTCGATGGCCGCGGCGCCGTCGAGGGACTTCAGGCGCCTCGCGAGGTCCCGCACGGCGGCGAGGCCTTCCTTCGAGAGGTAGTCCGCGGAAACGAACACGGGTTTTTCGAACGTGAACACCATTTTTTCCCCGACCCGTTCCGCCTTCCAGACGCCCGGCTTGCTCCAGCCGGGCAGGGGGGCGCGCTCCGGGACGGCGGGCGCCGCCTCTTCCGCGGGCGGGACCTCTGCCGGGACCGCGACGTCCCCGGCGGCAACTTCCGGCGGGACCGCCTCCGGTTCCGCGGGGACTCCCTCCGCGGCGGGCGGGAGGGCGGCGGAGGCGACTTCCGCGGGGACGGGGTCTCCGGCTTGCGGTTCCGGCGGGGCGGCCTTGCGCGCGGC
>JAFSUH010000209.1 GCA_017445365.1 Kiritimatiellia bacterium
GGCGGGCCGGTGGATCGGCTACCGGGAACGGGTCGAAGAGGAACGCCTGCGCCGGGACATCCGCTGACGGCCTATCCGGTAGTGCGCTGACCCTTTTCGCTCATTTCGTCCCACCCTTTTCTCTCATTTCGCGCGTTTACTTCCCGCTTCTCCCCCTACGTCGACAAGGCCTTCGGCAACCTCGCCTACGCCCCCGGTCTCGGCGACTACCCCCGGGAGTACCGCCGCTTCTCCCTCCAGCAAAGCATTTCGGAAACGGAGTCGTGAAGATGGAACCCTACTCCGTTCTGATGTCCATGTACCACCGCGACGCCCCGGCCCCCTGCGCCAAAGCATCGAAAGCATGCTCTCCCAGACCGTTCCCTGCGACCAGTTCGTCCTCGTCCGCGACGGCCCCGTCGGCGACGAATTGGCCGCCGTCATCGACTCCTTCGCCCGCGCGCGTCCCGGTCTCTTCACCATCGTGGAGCTTCCCGGGAACGTGAGCTTGGGGCTGGCCCTGGATGCGGGGCTGCAACATTGCCGCAACGACCTTGTGGCCCGCATGGACGCGGACGACATCTCGCTGCCCCGACGCTGCGAAAAACTCCTCAAGCTCTTCGCCGACAACCCGAAGCTGGCCATCGCCGGAGCGAACATCGACGAGTTCTACGACGACCCTTCCCGCGTCGTCTCCTCCCGGGTGGTCCCCTCCGACTGCGAAAGCATCCGCAAGTTCATGCGCCGCCGCAGCCCCTTCAACCACCCGACCGTCATGTACCGGAAAAGCGAGGTCCTCCGTTGCGGCGGCTACGGCCCCTCCCCCCGGAAAGAGGACCTCTCCCTCTTCGCCCGCATGTTGAACATGGGGTGCTACGCCCTCAACCTCCCGGAATCCCTCCTTCTCTACCGCTCCAGCCCGGACAACTACAGGCGCCGCAAGACCTGGGTCAACTGCCGGGGCTACGTCCAGGTCGAGTGGGAACACTTCCGCCGCGGCTACTGCTCCCTCTGGGATCTTGCCGTCGTCGCCGCGGGCCAAATGACCCTCTTCCTGACGCCCCTGCCCGTCATGCGCTTCCTTTCCGACCATCTCCTGCGCCGGAAAACCGAAAGGGGGCCCCTCCGTGCCTGACTTCCGTCTGGACAACCCTCCGACCGTCCGCGACATCCAGAACAAGATTCTGGAAATCGCCAAATACATCGATGCCCTCTGCCGCGGGAACGGCATCGAATACTGCATCGCCGCCGGCACCGCCCTCGGCGCCGTCCGCCACGGGGGGGTCATTCCGTGGGACGACGACTTGGACATTTTCATGACCCCGTACCAATACCGGAAGTTCAAGGACGCATTCGCCGCCGAGGCCCCGGAAAAGTTCGTCCTCCAGGAGTGGTTCGTCGCGGACGACGCCCTGGAACGCGCGAAAGTCCGCATGAACGGGACCACCTTCATCGAGGAAGTGACCCAAAACCGCAAAGACATCCACCAGGGCATATTCGTCGACATTTTCCTCCTCCACAAGGTCCCCGAAAACCGCCTGATCCAGAAGTGGGTGTATTTCCTCGCGAAATTCGCCACTCTTTACGCCATCTCCAACCGAAACTGGAAACCCAAGACCCGCGGCCAGGCCTTGGCCGTCCGCGCGCTCCGCTTCCTGCCCTGCCGCCGGCTGGCCAATCTCGCCTACCATTTCATCGGCAAGTACGACGGCATGACCGGAAATTTCAAGTATTTCCACTGGGTCACCAAGTTCCGCTTCGAACGCGGCTTGTTCGCCGCCGCCCACTGCTTCCCCGTCTCGGATATCCCCTTCGAGGACGCCACCCTCCTCGCCCCCAAGGACGTCCGCAAGATGCTCGAAGCCCTCTACGGCGACTACATGCAACTCCCTTCCGAAAAGGAACGCCAAGCCGCCGTCCACGCCATGTTCGCCGACGTCGACCGCGATTTCACAAGCTACATCGAGGGGGTGCCCCCCTTGGGCGGGTGCCTGCAGGCCGTCAGGCTGTCCCAATCCGGAGCGGCCCGATGAAAGTCCTCTGCGTCTACGCCACCCTCCGCCAGCGAAACGGCGTCACCGCCGTCATCATGAACTACTTGCGCCACATGCCCAAAGACGGTCTGCAAGTCGACTTGCTCGTCTATTCCGACAGCGAGCCGGGCATGGTTTCCTTGGCCGAGTCCCTTGGCGCCAAGGTGTTCTTCATGCCAAAATTGGGCCTGAAATCCTTCCGGCGCTTCTCCGCCTTCCTCGACGCCTTTTTCGCCGGTCATCCCTACGACCTCGTCCATTCCCATTTCAACCAGGTGGATTTCGCCCTTTTCCCCGCCGCCCGCCGGCATGGCGTCCGCCACTGCATCTCCCACAGCCACAACACCAAGCTTGCGGATTACCCGCTCCGCGCCCTCCGAAACCGCCTCCTCTGCCGGAACATCGCCCGCAACGCCGACACCCTCGCCGCCTGCTCCGAAGCCGCCGGACGCGCCCTCTTCGGCAAAGCCTTCGCCGACAGCCCCAGGAAACTCATCGTCCGCAACGGCGTCGATGTCGCCCGCTTCGCTTTCAATCCGTCGGCGCGCGAAAAAATCCGCCGGGAATTCCATGTCGCCCCCGGTGAAATCCTGCTGGGCCACGTGGGCAGTTTCCGCCCCCAGAAAAACCACGGTTTCCTCCTCCGCCTTTTCGACAAATTGTGCCGCGGGTCGGACCGCTATAAACTGCTCTTGGTCGGCAACGGGAGTTGCGAGGCGGAAATCAGGAAGTTGGCCGCGGGATTGGCCTCGCGGGACAAAATCGTTTTCGCGGGTTCCCGCTCGGATGTGGCGGACATCTTCTCCGCGATGGATTTGTTCCTTCTCCCTTCCTTGTACGAAGGGTTGCCGGTCACCGGCATCGAAGCCCAGGCCGCCGGACTGGAATGCCTGTTCGCGGACACCGTGACGAAGGAAGCGGACCTGACCGGCGTGACCTTCCTTTCCCTGACCCCCGGGCAGCAAAACTGGCTTTCGGCCATCCGCTCCGCTCCGGCGCGCCACCATCCCGAATTTGCGGACCGCATCGCGGCCTGCGGATACGACATCCGCGCGGAAGCCGGAAAACTGGCGGCTTTCTATCGCGCCCATGCACCTGACCGCGGAGGTTGCCATGCCGGATAAAACCAGAATTCTCCACGTCATCGCCGCCTTGGAGAACGGCGGGGTGGAAGTCCTGCTCTACAATTACTTCATGGCCATGGACCGGTCCAAGGTGGCGTTCGACTTCATCGTCCACACCCCCCACCGGGGCATGATCGAGCGGAAACTGGAGTCCGAGGACGTCCGGGTCTGCCATCTCCCCAGATTCCGGCGGTTTTTCGCGAACTTTTTCAAGACGCGGGCCGTGATCAAGCGCGGGCGCTACCCCATCGTCCACGTCCACCACACCAGCAAGTCTTTCGTGCAACTCCTCGCGGCGTGGTCGTGCGGCGTCCAAGTGCGGATCGCCCACAGCCATGACTGCCTCGCGTTGCGCGGGCCGAAGAAATGGCTGATCCGGTTGTATGGCCGGCTCACCACGGCACTGGCCACGGACTGGTTCGCGTGCAGCGAAATGGCCGGCCGGTACGTCTTCGGCCGGGCCGTCGCGTCTCCCCGCTTCCGGCTGGTCCGCAACGCCATCCCTGTCGACCGCTTCGCTTTCGACCCGGCCCGGCGGGCCGCCATCCGCGCCCGCCATCGTTTGGAAGACTGTTTCGTCCTGTTGCACGTCGGCAGGTTCGCGCCGCAAAAGAACCACGACCGCCTCGTCGGGATTTTCGCGCAACTCCGGCAACAGGAGCCCCGTGCCCGGCTTTTGCTCGTCGGGACGGGGGAATTGGAAGCGGAAGTCCGCTCCCGGGTGCGGGACCTGGGAATCGAAGACAAAGTCCTTTTCCTCGGGGAAAGCGCCGAAGTCCCCGCTTTCCTTTCCGCGGCGGACGTGTTCGTTCTGCCTTCCCGGCACGAAGGCCTCGGCATGGTCCTGATCGAAGCCCAGGCCTCCGGCTTGCCGTGCGTCGCCTCGGACGCCGTGCCGCGGGAAGCCGACATCGGCGGGGGCATCCGCTTCCTCCCGCTGGACGCACCGGACGACGATTGGTGCCGGGCCATCCGCGACTCCCGCGCCCATGACCGGACGGCCGGGACGGAGCTCGCCCGCCGCGCGGGATACGATTTGTCCCCGGAAGCCCGCCGGTTGCAGGAATGGTACCTCGAAAAACAGGCGGAGGCCCCCGCCCCGTGATTCGCGAACCGCATCCATGAACGACGCCCGCCAGACCCGATTTTCCGCTTCCGCCGTCCCCCGCAATCCGCCGGGCGCGGATCCTTTTCTTGTGCTGCTCGCCTCCCTGTGGATCGTGATTTGCGAAACGCCCTACCTGACCCGGAACCTGCACCCTGCCATTTTGGGCGCTTTGATGGGGCTTTTCGTCGTCAAATCCGTTCTCGGCCCCAAAGCCACCAACCTGTTCGCGGTGGATTCCCTGATTCCGGTTTCCCTGTACGTCCTGCTGGAACTGTTCTACAAGGTGCTGGGCATTTCGAGCGCGGGATTGGGGTACTATTTCGCGACGTACAAGTTTTTGTTCCTGTTCCTGGCCATGTCCTGCATCGGCCCCGTCCTGTCCAGGAGCCAGCAAACGGGCCTGTGCGTCCTGTCCGTGGCGGGGTTGCTGGTGAACATGCTGGACAACATCCGCATTTGGCTTCAAGTCGGCCCCGCGGCGTACGTCGTCTATTTCATGCGCGACGGGGAGACGACGAACACCGCGGACACGGCGTTCGCGACCGCGGTCATGCTTTTGATGGGCGCCATGTTCCTGGTATCCCGCCACGCCGACGGCACCCGGTTGAAGGCTCTGGCGTGGGGAATCGTCGCGTTTTGCGCGTATGTCCTGGCGTTTGTCATGCAACGGGGCACCACCTTTTTCCTGGGCTTCGCGATGCTGTTGGCTCTGGGCTTTTCGTCCGGCCTTTCTTCCGTCCGCAATTCCCTGAAAATCGTTTTCGGCCTGCTGTTGCTGGCCTTGCTGGGATGGCTCTTGTGGGGCGGGGGGCTGGAATCCTTCCTGGCCTGGTTGGCGACCCTGCTGGAAGGGCAGCGGCTCCAGAGCCGGGTTTTGCACATGCTGGGCTTGCTGCAAAGCGGCAGCATGGAGTCCACGGGCGGCTCGCTCGCTTTCCGCTACAATTTGATGCTGGCCAGTCTGGAAACTTTCACGGGTTCCCCGGGCGCTTTCGTTTTGGGGGTGGGCGACCACCGCCTGCCCTTCAACGGCGCGGACTTGCCGGTCGGCAACCACAGCCAGCTGATCGACACCTTCGCCCGCTACGGCATCGTCGGGGGCGCCTGCTTCGTTTGGCTCCTGGCGCATCTGCGAAAAGGGATGTGCAGGAATTCCCGCCTGCCCCCCGGCTCGCCCTTGCGCACGCAAATGGCGGTTTTGTTCGTTTTCTTCCTCCTGCGCACCCTGCTGGGCACGACCTTGATCGGTTCCGTGGCGACGCAGCTGTTCGTGACCATCCCCTTGACCGTCTCCCTGCTCGCCCGCGGAACGGGAGTCCGTCCGGAACCCGGATTCCGGCCATCCATCCAACAATGAAATGAGGTACTGAACATGTTCATCGGCGTTTGCGGTTTCGGTTCGACGGGGTCGAGCGCGGTTTCCGACTACCTGAAGGAGTTCCCGGAAAACTGCGTCCTGGACGGTTTGGAGTTCACGCTGGCCTACAAGCCCGACGGGCTGGCGGATCTGGAACACCACGTCATGCACCCCAACACCCGCACCATGGACAGCATCCTGTCGATGGAGCGTTTCCGCAACCTGGTCCTGGGCAGCCGATACCTCTCCCGGCGCACGCGCATTTCCCGGAAACGCATGCAGGAGTTGGTGGACGAACTGCTGGACTCCATCACGCAGGTTTCGTGGCTCGGGAAACCGTACGGCAAATGCGGATTCTGGAAGGAACTGGTGTGGCTCCGGTTGGTCTATTTCAAGCTCCGCCCCTTTTTGGAGCGGAGGTTCGGCATCGAGTACAAGGGCTGGCCCATGACCCGCCACCCCCTGGCCGTGGCGCCTGCGAACTTCCATTCCGCCGTGCGGCGGTTCACCACGGCCTTTTTGAAGGAGATGGGCGCCGATTTTTCGAAAAACATCGTCCTGGACCAGCCGTTCGACGGAAACAACCCGGCCGTTTGCTTCCCGTTTTTCGAAGATCCCGTGGCCATCGTCGTCGACCGCGACCCCCGCGACAATTACGTGTTCGCGCAAACCAAGTTGCGCGAAATGCACCACAACCGGTTCATGCCCATCGACGACGTCCGCGATTTCGTCAAATACTACCGCCTCCTCCGGGATGGCCAGCCCTGCCGGAAGCCCGACAAGCGGATTCTCCGCCTCCAATTCGAGGAAATGGTCTACGACTACGATTCGGCCACGCGGAAAATCCGCGACTTCCTGCACCTGCCCGACGACCCGGCCCCCAAGTCCGTTTTCGACCCCGCCTTGTCCGTGGCCAACACCCAGGTGTTCAAGCGCTTCCCCCAATTCGCGGACGACGTTGCCGCAATCGAGAGGGAACTCCCCGAATACCTCTTCGATTTCTCGCGGTTTCCCGAACCCGACCTCTCCGGCAAGATGTTCTTCGGGAAATCGCCGAAAAACAAGTGACATGGCAAAATCCCTGAAAGCGAAAACGGTTTCCGGCTTCCTCTACAAGATGATGGAGAGGGTGGGCGCCCTGGGCGTCAATTTCGCCGTTTCCGTCATCCTGGCCCGCCTTCTCCTGCCCGGTGAATACGGCCTGGTCGCCCTGTCCGTGGTCCTGATTTCGATCCTCGACGTGTTCGTCACCCACGGCTTCGGCAACTCCCTCATCGCCGACAAGCATTCCGACGACGTCGATTTCTCGACGTGCTTTTACTTCGGGCTCGCCCTCTCCTGGGTGGTGTATGTCGGCGTCTTTTTCGCCGCCCCGGCCTGCGCGGTTTTCTTCAAGGATCCGCTGATCGTCCCCGTCCTGCGGGTCCTGGCGCTGCGCATCCCCATCGCCGCCGTCAATTCCGTCCAGCACGCCTTCGTCTCCAAGCACATGATGTTCCGGAAATTCTTCATTTCCACGTCGATCGGGACGGTGCTTTCCGGCATCCTGGCCGTCGCCATGGCCTACCGGGGATGGGGCGTGTGGGCGCTCGTCGCCCAGTACCTCGGCAACGTCGTCTGCGACACGGTCTGCTTGTGGATCATCGTCGGTTGGCGGCCCATCCGGGCGTTCTCCCTCCGCCGCCTCGGGAAAATCTACGACTACGGCTGGAAGATCCTGGTGGTCGGCCTGATCGACACCGTCTACGGCCGCTTGCGCAGCCTGGTCATCGCCCGGGAGTTCACCCCCGGCGACCTGGCCTACTACAACAACGGCAACCACTTCCCCCGCTTCTCGATGAGCATTCTCGAGCCGACGATCAACTCCGTCCTCTTCCCCGCCCTGTCGCAATGCAGCGACGACCAGAAGACGATGCGCGACATCACCCGCAGGATGATCGGCCTGGGCACCTACCTGGTTTTCCCCGTGATGATCGGCCTCATCGCCGTCGCGAAACCGCTCGTGCTGGTCCTGCTGACCGAAAAGTGGCTGCCGTCCGTGGTTTTCCTCCAGATCGGCTGCCTCGCCTACATGCTGCGCCCGCTCCAGTTCATCAACACCTGCGTCATCAAGGCCAGCGGGAGGAGCGGGTTGCTCCTGAAGCTGGACATCCTCAAAAAAGGGCTCGGCCTGCTCGTCCTTTTCGGCAGCGTCCGCTACGGCGTGACCGGCGTCGCCCTGAGCGCGGTCGCGGTCAACCTGTTTTCGACGCTCGTCAACATCGCCCCCAACCGGACCATCCTGGCCTACGGCTACGGAGCCCAGTTCTGGGACATCGCCAAGAGCGCCTTCCTGGCCCTGGCCATGGGCGCGGGAATGTTCGCCCTGTCCTTCGTGCGCCTTCCCCCGCTGGCCGTGCTGTGCCTGCAATGCGCCTTCGGCGCGGCCTTCTACGCCGCCGGGTCCGTCGCGACCCGCAACGAGCATTTCGCCTATGCGCTGGACATGCTGCGCAACCGCATGAAAAGGAAACAACCGTGAATCCTTGGAGGACCGAACCATGAAACAATACAACATCGGCTACACGACCGGGGTTTTCGACATGTTCCACGTGGGCCATCTCAACATCCTGAAACGCGCCAAGGCGCAGTGCGAACACCTCATCGTCGGCGTCAGCACGGACGCCCTCGTCCAAGGCTACAAGTCCAAAACCCCCATCATCCCCTTCGAGGAACGCTTCGCCATCGTAGGCGCGATCAAGTACGTCGACGAAGTCGTCCCGCAGACCTCCATGGACAAGTTCAAGGCGTGGGAACGGCTGAAGTTCAACGCCCTCTTCCACGGCTCCGATTGGAAGGACTCCGACATGTACAACGCCATCGTCAAGCAGTTCTCCAAGGTCGGAGTCGACGTCGTCTTCCTCCCCCACACGACCGGCATCTCCTCCACGCTGCTGTCGGACGTGCTGCACAAACTGAAAGAAGGATGAGGCTCTCCGATGCGTCCGGCGGTTCGCGGCGGAAACTTTTTGCGGTGGGCGAAGGTCGAAGTCGCGACCGCGTCCGTCGCGGAATCGGTTTTCCGTGGGACGCTCGCCCATCCGGACCGGATTTGCCATGATGGTTTCCTTTTGAATTCCGGGGTTTCCGACACATGAAAAAAATTTCCGTCATCACGCTCCACCGGGTTCCCAATTACGGCTCCGTCCTGCAAACCTACGCCACCCGGGAAGTCTTCCGTTCCATGGGGTTCGATGCGGAAATCGTCGACTACTGGCCGAAACGGTTCCAGGTGGCCCACCGCGTCGACGACCTCTACGGCCGCTTCCGTTGCAAGTACAAGAATCCCTTGGTCAAGGCCCTGTTCCGGTTTTCGATCAACCGCTCCCTCCGGCGCTAGGACGAGGTGTTCGGCGGGTTCCTGTCGCGCCGCGTCCAATTGAGCCGCCCTTACCTTTCCCCCGACGCCTTGTCCGCGGACCCTCCCGCGGCGGACGTCTATTGCACGGGCAGCGACCAGGTCTGGAACTCGGGGACCAACGGCTTCGTGGAAGGCCCGTTTTACCTTGATTTCGCCCCGCCCGGCAAGCCGCGCATCGCTTTTTCGGCCAGTTTCGGCCGGCCGCGGCTGCCCGCGGAAGAGATGGACGAAATCCGGCCCCGCCTGCGCGGATATGCCGGAATCGGGGTCCGCGAAAGTTCGGGCGTTTCCGTTTTGAAGGCCTTGGGCGTCCGCGAATGCGCCTGCACCTTGGACCCGACCTTGGCCCTGCCGCCGGACAAATGGAGGGAACTCGCCGCCCGGGGGGAAATGCCCGGACTCCCCCAACGGTATATCTTGGTCTACCAATTCAACAAAGACCCCCTGATCGATGACATCGCGGACCGTTTGGCCGCAGAAACGGGCTTCAAGGTGGTCAAGATTTTCTTCTTCCGCCACGGCAAACCCCGCCAGTCCCAGATCAAGGTGTTGGCGCCGGAGGTGGAATCCTTCCTCTGGCTCGTCCAGCATGCGTCGTTCGTCGTCACCAACTCGTTCCACGCGTTGGCGTTCTCGTCCGTTTTCAGGAAGCGCTTCGCGGCGGTCTATCCCAAGGACTATGGCGTGAGGCTGGACGACTACCTGGAGTTGGTGGGGTTGAAGTCCAGGCACTTCATCCCCGGGGAAAGCGGTTTGGCGGATGTCCTCTCGGACATCGACTACGACCGCGTGGACGGGATTCTCCGGGAGAAACGCACGGAAACATTGGCCTATGTGGAGAAGATGCTGCGGGCGTGAGCGGCCTCCGCCGCGCAGGGAAGCCCCGAACCCGGGAAAGCGTGACCCCATGAAACTTTTCGAACGCCTGGAAGAATGCTGCGGATGCGGCGCCTGCGCCAACGTCTGCCCCCGGCACGCGATTGCGATGAAAACGGGCGCGGACGGCTTCGTGTATCCGGAAGTGGACGGGAGCAAGTGCGTCCGATGCGGCGCATGCCTCCGCGTTTGCCGGTTCAAGGCGCCGCAACCGGGCAACCTCCCCCTCCGGGGGTTCGCGGCCATGTCCCGGAACAAGGAGCTCTTGAGGCGTTCCTCCTCCGGCGCCGTCTTCTCCACGATTGCCTTGGAAATGCTCAAGAACCGCGCCGTGGTCTACGGTTGCGAATGGACCCCGGGCCGGAACGACCTGACCCCGCGCCACGCGCGAATCGATTCCGCCGGCGACTTGCCGCGATTGCAAGGGTCGAAATACGTCCAAAGCGACATGGGCAGCACCTTCGTGTCGGTTGCGGACGATCTCCGCGCCGGGAGAACGGTGCTCTTTTCGGGCACGCCCTGCCAAGTCGCCGCCCTGAAAGGCTTTCTCGGCGACCGGTCGGCCGAAAACCTCTTCCTGCTGGATGTCGTGTGCCACGGCATCCCAAGCGTTCCGCTTTTCCACGGGTACGTCTCTTTCCTCGAACGGAAGGGAAAGGCCAAGGTGGAAGACTACCTTTTCAGGGACAAGACGTGGGGTTGGTGTCCCTGGGCGTCCGCCCTTTTCAAGAAAAACGGCAGGACGCGGAGGCTCCGCCAAAACGCCCGGAACAGCGCGTACTGGCATTTCTTCCTCAAGGGGGACGTCTTCCGCGACAGCTGCTATGCCTGCCCGTACGCGCGAGCCGAACGCCAGGGCGATTTGACGCTCGGGGATTTTTGGGGCATCTCGAAAGTTCTCCCCGACTTCGCCGCGAAACTGGGCGGGGGGGACGACGGCGAAGGCATTTCGTGCGTTCTGGTCAATTCCCCAAAGGGCATGGACCTCCTCGACCGGCATGGATCCGCCCTTTCCCGGCATGAAGTTCCGTGGCGGGGCATCGTCGAAAACAACGACCAGTTGCGCGCGCCTTGCCCCAAGACGAAGGACCGCGACCTCCTCCGGGAAGTTTTTGCCCGCGACGGCTACGAAGGCGTCCACGAACTGTTTTTGAAAAAAATCGGCCTGAAGTTCTATTTCTACCGGATGTGGGATTCGCTGCCCCGCAAATTCCGGGCGGTATTCCGCCGCTTCGCCAAAAGGAAGATTCTCCCATGAATGACGCACGCACTCCCCGTTTGGAACAATTGCCCGGTCTGGACATCCTGAAGTTCGCCATGGCCATGCTGATTGTCGCCATTCATGCCGAATTGTTCAAAGAGATCGGTTGGCTGTACGATTTCGTTTCCCCATTGAAGTTTTCGGCCGTTCCCGGTTTCTTTGTCGTGTCTTCCTTCCTTTTCTTCCGCAGGCGGGAAACCAATGCCAAGGCGCTGGGGCATTATGTCAAACGGCTTGCCTTGTTCTATGCGTTTTGGTTCGTGATGCTTCTGCCGGTGACGATCGGACTTCGCAAGTGGCATGCCCATTTCGATTGTCTGGTTTTTCTCGAAAAACTCTTTCTCGCCTCGACGTTCAGGGGGTCCTGGTTCATCATGGCGTTGATGATCGGGGTTCCCGTCGTCTGGCTGGCGCGCAAAATGGTCCATCCGCTTGTTCTGCTGTTCGTCGCGTTCGCCATCCATTTGCCCTTTCAATATCCGGATTGGTGGCCCGATATCGTGCGGTACCGCTTTTCATTCCTTCCGCCCCTGCTGTGGATTGCCATCGGGGCCTTGTTGGCTTCCCCGTCCATTTGCACCGCCCCTTCCAAGGGACTTCCCCCCGCGGTCCTCTTGCCCGTGCTGTATGGCGGGATGTTGTTCCGCAACCTGGAACCGTTGGTGAAACCCGCTTTCGTCGTCGCGCTGTTCCTGGTTTTCCTGAATTGCAACATCAAGCCGCGCCCCGTTTTCCTGACGTTGCGGAAGATGGGCATCCTGGTCTTTGTCACGCATTTCGCCTTCAGCAGTTTCGTCAACCACCTCGCGTTGCGCCGCTCCCCGGTCTGGGACAACAGCTTCCTGCACTTTTCCGTGGTGCTGGGATGCGCCGCCCTGGTCTCCCGGGCGATTCTCGCATTGCGGACGAAGCGGTTTTTCGGCTGGCTGGAATACGGCCTGTAGTCCCGGAAACCCTTGCGCGAGGGATGTTTTACGGCAAGACGGGCGCGGAGGAGGAAAGCGCGGCGAAGAGGAGGGCCATGTCGGGAACCCAGGCGTCGCCGAGGGTTCCGGCGACGTACGGCGGCGCGCCCTCCGGCTTCGGGCCCGGTTCCGCGGCGCGCACGAACCCGCCGAGGCCGTCCGCCGCGACCGCGAGCCGCGTTTCGCCCGCCTTCGCGAGAATCCCGTATTCCGGCGGCGGGCCGTCCCCTCCCCCGCCGTCCAGCCGCACCACCAGCACCACTTCCCCGTCGATGGCCGCCAGCCCCAGCCGGTGCGGCGCGCGCAACGGCTCCGGCAACGGCTTGGGTTCCCCCGCGGGAACCACTTTTTCGATGTTCTCCACCGGAAACGCCCACGCGGTGTCCCCCGCCCGGAAGGACAGGAACAGGGTCCCCGCCGCCGGTGCCGCTTCCGCTTCGCCCTCCGGCGTCAAGGAAAAATCCTTTTCCGCGCCGGGCCGCGCGAAAAAGGCGCCCGCGATTTCCGCGTACGCCGGGCACGCGCGGCAGTGGATCCGCTTCGCGAGTTCGGGGCAGCTCAAGTCCCCCGCCGTGCCGCGCGTTTCGACGCAGGTCGGTTCCCCGCCGCCGGGGCTTTCCGCCGGGCTCATGGCGCGGCGGCGAGCGAGAGCAGGTACTGTCCGTAGGCGTTCTTCGAAAACGCCTGCCCGCGGGCGCGGAGCGCGTCGCGGCCGATCCAGCCTTGGCGGAAGGCGATTTCCTCGAGGCAGGCGACGCTCAACCCCTGCCGCGCCTGGATGGTCTGGACGAAATTCCCCGCCTGGAGGAGCGAATCGTGCGTGCCGGTGTCGAGCCACGCGAAGCCGCGGCCGAGAAGTTCGACCCGCAGGGTCCCCTCTTCGAGGTAGAGGCGGTTCAAGTCGGTGATTTCGAGCTCGCCGCGGGCGGAGGGCTTGAGGCGCGCCGCCTTTTCGGACACGTCGCCGCCGTAGAAGTAGAGCCCCGGAATCGCGTAGTTCGACTTCGGCTTCGCGGGCTTCTCTTCGAGCGAGAGCACCTTGCCCGACGCGTCGAACTCGACCACGCCGTAGCGCTCCGGGTCGGCGACGGGATACCCGAACACGCACCCGCCGGAAGTCGTCTTGGCGGCGCGGCGGAGGAGGGCGGTCAGCCCCATCCCGTAGAAGATGTTGTCGCCCAGGATCAGCGCCGCGGCGTCGCCCGCGAGGAAGTCGCGGCCGATGAGGAATGCCTGCGCGAGGCCGTCGGGACGCGGTTGCTCCGCGTACGAAAGGGAGATGCCGAAGCCGCTGCCGTCGCCGAGGAGCGCGCGGAAGAGCGGCAGGTCCTGCGGGGTCGAAATCAGGAGGATTTCGCGCAGGCCCGCGAGCATCAGGGTCGACAGCGGATAGTAGATCAGCGGCTTGTCGTACACCGGCAGCAGCTGCTTGGAAATCGTCAGCGTCAGCGGGTGCAGCCGCGTTCCCGCCCCGCCGGCCAGGATGATGCCCTTCATCGCCTACTCCCCGTACGGTTCGCCGATGTACTTGCCCGAATTCTTCTCGTCGCCGCCGAAGCTCCACAGGCAGAAGGTCATTTCGCTCGTCGGCCGGTACTGGTAGCTGTCGCCCCACGGATCGGTCAATTCCTTCAGTTCGTGGTTGGCGCCGGCCATCTGCTTCTTGAGTTCTTTCGTCGCCTCGGAAGTGCTGCCCTTGTATTGCGGGAAGCCCGGCACGCGGCCGTATTCCATCTGGTAGGAGGTGACGAAAGCGGAAATCCGCTCGATTTCCGATTCCGCCTTCTTGCGGTTCGCGTTCGCCTGCGCACCGCCGCTCATGCCGAGGACGATGCCCGCGAGGATGCCGATGATGGAGATGACGACGAGCAGCTCGACGAGGGTGAAGCCGGATTTGTTCTTCATGGGAAAACCTGGGGTTCGGGGTGGACGGGAAGGGCGCGGGGAACGGAAATCAGTAGGAATAGCCGGGTTGCGCGGGGTACACGACCTGGGGCTGGGCGGGGTAGACCACCTGCGGTTGCTGCGCCGGGTAGACGACCTGCGGCTGTTGCGCGGGATAGACCAGTTGCTGCTGCGCCGGATACACGACCTGCTGCTGCGGGTACACCACCTGTTGCGGATAGACCACCTGCTGGGCGGGATAGACCACCTGCGGTTGCGGCTGGTAGTAGTTGTCGCGGTGGGAGGAATGCGAGGAGGAACGGTGCGGGGCGGAGGCCTTGCGCGCCAGCACGCGGAACGTGCCGCCGCCGGAGGAGGAGATGCGCAGGCCCGTCACGTTCGCCGCGGGGAAGGAGATGGAGACCTTCTCCTTCGGGGCGATGCCGCGGGCGAGGGTGTGCTCGGTCTTCCTGCCGCCTTCGCGGACCCAGACGGTGGTGATGGCGACGGAGCCGCCGACGTTCTGGAACTCGATGCGGTCGCAGTACTGGTTGACGGGAATTTCCTGCGCGCCCTTGGCGGTGAAATCGCCGACGCGCGCCCAGCTGTCGTGGGCGGCGGCGGAAAGCGCGAAGGCGAAAAGGAAGCAGACGGGGAGAAGGAACTTTTTCATGGCGTCGGGCAGTATCCCGCGTCCCCCCCCGCCAAGTCAACGCCGCAGGTGGCGTCCGCCGCGTTGCCCGCGCCCGCGGGGCGTTTTGCCAATGTTCGGCAAATTCGGCCCGATTTTGCCAAGCATCGGCAAAAAGGAGCCGGAGTTGCCGAAGAAAGCCCCGGGAAGCAAGCTCCCCGGGGACCCCATTGGCAAGGAGGAAACCGCCTTTGCACGGGCCTTGCAGAAGGACTTGCGGCCGGTTGCAGAGGCCTTGCGGACGGCCTTGGCCCGCGGGGAAGGCCCGGGCGAACTCAAGCGCCGGCTCGAACGGATTCTCCGGGAATGCGGGACGGAATCCGCCGCCGCGCTCGAAGAGGCCATGAAGGCCGCCGGGGAACTGGAAGCCGCAAAGGACGCAGAGGACGCAAAGGAAGAGAAGCTGGCGAACGACATCGCGAATCCCTGCCCGCAGTGCCACCGGAACATGCCGAAGGACGGCCCGTGCAGCTTCTGCGCCAAGCGGAAGGCGAACCACGAGGCGGGCAAGGCCGCGTTCGATGAAGTCGCCAAGACCCACAAGGACAAAGTCGGGGCCATGGAGCGCGATTCCATCGGCAAAATCGATTTCATCTGGGGCGACGACACCGAGGGCATTTGCCACATCATGGGCAAGCACAAGGCGGACGCGCAGATGATTCCCGGCGTCATTGCCTACGGCGACGTGTACGAGGACGAAGCCAACGGCAAGTACTTCATCGTCAAGAAGAAGAATTTCGTTTCCCTGCGGAAGATGAACGCCGGGAACCACTATCTCATCACGGGGTTCACGGCCGACAGTCCCGACTACGTGGCCCGGATCAGGAAGGAGCACCGCCTTGTCGAAAAGGGTGAATAGAAATGCCGGAAGGTGTCTGGTCCGCTTTGCTGTCCCGGCCGCACTCGTCGCCTCGCGGCGAACTGGCGCCAGCTACTTCCCCGTGCCTCAGCTTGGTACTTCCGGGGGGGGTGCTTCCGGCGACCACGAGCAAAGCACGCGCGCCGGGGAAAGGCAAGGAGGAAAGATGAACTTGCAGGAACGGAACGAAGTCCTCGCCGTCGCGCGCATCCTCCGCTGCCCGCCGTCGCGCATCGCTTGCGCCGGGGGCTTCGACCTCGACCGCATCGACCGGCTCCTCGCCACCCGGGGGCA
>JAFSUH010000210.1 GCA_017445365.1 Kiritimatiellia bacterium
ATCCAACGCGGTCTTGCCGTCCTCGACCTTTTGAAAAAGACGGGCATCCCCGAAGAGATTGCCCGGAAAGAAGTCCCGCGCGCCCTCCGCATCATGGCGGAAGCCTCCGCCTCCCGCGTGGAAACGCGCGAAATCGCCTTCGAGGAGCGCATCAACCGGGTTCTCGTCCCCCGCGCGGCGCAACTCCTCCTCGAAAAGCTCCACGCCCGCATCGCCGGCCTCGACCCAACCCAGCGCCGCGACACCGCCGGGAAGGTCCTCAGGACGCGGAACGCCGCGTCCCCGCTCATCGCGGGAATCCCGGAGATGATGTCCCGCCCGCAGGAGGACGTGCAGGCGGAACTTGACAGCATTGCGCAACGACTCGACTCCGCGAGCGGCGAATCCGCCAATGCGCAGACGCAGGACGCCGAACTCGCCCCGGAGGAGAAGGCGGACCTTTCCCTCCGCCTCTCCCTGCTGGACGCCTTCGGGGCGCTGGACCACGACCACGGCCTCGACCGGCTCCGCAACGCCTCCGAACGGCTCGAAGAACTCATCAAGAACGGGCGGGACGGGTACATGCAGCGCGAGAACGCCCGCCGCGCCGCCGCCGAAGCCGACAAGAAACAGGTCATCGACGAATTGAACGCGGGCAAGCCCGGCCCCGGCAACGCCGCCCTCCGCGAGAACAACCGCGGCGGCTTCCGCAGGCTCGCGGACCTCCTCAAGGGATTCCACCTCGCCCACGCTTCCGGCGAGTCCATGATGGACTGGCTGGACCGGCGGCGGAACGTCGCTTCCGAAAGCGGCCGCGCCGTCGAAATGCTTTCCGCCATCCACGACGCCGACGACGCGAACCGCATCATGGACGAAGAGGACCAGGTGAAGGCCGCGCAACTCTGGATGCGGGCGCTCAAGGCGAAGAACCCCGTCGCCGCCGCCAAGGAAATCCAGAAGCTCCGCGAGAAGCCCAAGGGCGGCAAGAGCGGCGTCTTCGCGCGCCCGCTCGCCGTCAAGGAAGGCGCGGGGCGGAAGGCCGTCATGGAAGCCGTCAAGGACGGGCGGCGGGCCAAGGCGGCGGAATTGAATCTCTCCAAGGCCGAAATGATGGACCTTTGGACGGCCATGCGGCAGGCGGAAGAAGCCGCCGGGCACAAGTTCACCGACGACCTCGAAATGTTCAAGCCCATCGAGGAGCGCCGCGGCGGGACCGGAAACGAATCGCCGATGCTCGCGCTCCTCTCGCGCGGGTACACGACCCAAACCATGCGGGAAATCGAGCACGCCCTCGGGAAGGACCTCACGGACCTTGCCACCGGCATGGTCAACTTCATCGAAACCGAAAAGTGGCCGCTCGTCGAAAAGGTGTGCAAGTCCCTCTTCTACGCGGTGCCGCCGAAAAACGCCTTCTACTTCCGCCTGCGCCGCACGCACTACAGCGCTTCCCCGGCAAGCGGAAGCCCAGGATGCGCCTCCATCACGCGCTCGTGGATGCGGCCCCGCTCCAACAGCATGGCCGACTTCGAGATAGAGGACATGTTCTCCGCCTTCACGGAGCACTTGAAGGACATCAACCACGTCGCGACACACTACGAAGCCGCCGACCACTTCAACCGCGTCTTCCGCGCGTCCGACACGCAGGCGGCGATGGACTGGCACCTCGGGCGGCGCGGGCGGCAGGCGGTCCTGCGCTACATCGACGTCTTCAACGTCGGGGCTTCCAACATGGGCGCGGGCGTCTTCAAGAAGTTCCAGCGCAAGTTCGCCCGCGCGGTGATTCCCAACCCGTTCGTCGGCCTCAAGCAGATGACGAGCATCGTGGCGTCCGGCTCCATGATGCCGCCGGGATTCTCACACGCCCGCTACGCGGCGAGCGTTCTCAAGAACCTCACGCTCGAAAGCCTCGGCGGCCTCCGCGACTTCGACCGGATGCTCAACCGGGAAAGCAGCTTCTGGCGCGCCCGGTACCACGGGGCGAAGGAGTTCTCCCAAGCGATGCGGTACGCGGGAAGCGGCGGCATCGTCGGGGCCCAGCGCCCCGGCGGGTTCGCCGACTTCATGAGCAAGTTCCCCGCCTTCGGCGACAAATTCGGCGCGCTCGTTTCGACCAAGGGCGTCTATGACGCGTGGCTCCGGCACTACCAGAAGCAGGGCATGCCGCCCGCGCAGGCGAAGGCCGCAGCCCTCCGCAAATTCGAGCGGGCCGTCGCAAGGGCGCAGCAGTCCGGCGCGGACGTTGACCTCTCCCCGATGCAGCTCGGGCAGTACTCCTCGCTCCTCACGAGCTTCAAGACCAACCCGCTCGCGTACTCGCGCATCTACGTCAACGCCATCCGCGACCTCGCCCTCCACCGGGGCAAGCCCAAGGACGCCGCGATGAAGCTCCTCTACGTCACGCTCGCGCAGTTAATGTTCCGGGCGGCCGCCGCGGCCTTCGGTCTCGGGTGGGGCGACGACGACGACAAGGCGAAGAAGTGGCTGAACGTCGCCTTGGAAAGCGTCCTCACCGCCCCGCTCGGCGGGTACACCGTCCTCGGATGGCTCGCGGAGACCGGATACAAGAAGATGACGAAGCAACCCGTTTACGGCAACACCGCTTCCTCCATGATGCCGTGGACCGACATGGTGGACGACGGCCTCGACCTTCTCGCCAAGACCCTCGACGGGAAGGAATGGGACGAAGAGAAGTTCTGGACCGTGGGCGAGCGCGCGAGCTCCTTCGCGGGCGCGGCGACCGGGCAACCCATCGGCCCGGTGGTCCGCTCCGCGCGCGGCATCCGCGACGTGGCAACCCGCCCCATGCCGAATTACGGCGCGGCCGCGTTCCGCATTCTCGGCGCGGGGCGCTCCACGACCGGCTACGACAGGCGGCCGGTTCCTCCGACCCGCCCCACCAAAGCCGCGGAAGCGGCGGGCAGCAAGCGCGGCGTCCTCTACCGCTACGGCATTTGACGCCGGCCGCCGGTGGCGGTAAGGTGGCGGCGAAAGGTACCCATGAAACACCGCCGCCGCCCCGTCAACCCGTTCGGGCCGGGCCGTTCCATCTACCGCGCTGGCACGGGATGGATGGCCTACATGCGCCCCTCGCATGGCGTCATGCGCCGCCACCGTTGCGCCACCTACGACGAAGCCCGCCTCTGGCTCGACGCGCAGGAGAAGGATTTGCCGCCCCTGACCCACGCGCAGTACGCCGAAGCCCAGTCCGCCTGCTCCCTGCTCCCCCAGGGCGTCTCCCTCGTGGAAGCCGCCCGCGCGTGGCTCGCCTCCGTCCGCACCGCGGAGTCGGTGTCGATGGAAGAGGCCTTGCGCGTCTTCAAGGAAGAGCGTTCCGCCTTCCTGCGCCCATCGACCGTCACCTTCTACATGTCCGTCCTGACCCGCTTCGCCGCCTCCGCCGGGGTTGACAGGATGGTGTCCGGCATCCGGCCGGAGGACGTGTCCGCGTTCGTCGCGGACGCGAAGCCATCGACCCGGAACGCGCTTTTGCGGCATCTTGGCGGGTTCTTTTCGTGGTCCGTCAAGCGTGGGTGGGCGCTGGAAAACCCGTGCAAGAAGGTTGAAATGGCGCGGAACGTGGAAGCGCCGCGCGGGGTTCTCTCGCCGAAAGAGGCGGCGTCCCTGCTCCATGCCGCCGAGAAGTGCGCCCCGGGGGTGGTGGCGCCGCTTGCCATCCAGCTTTTCGCGGGTGTGCGCCCGGCCGAAATCGTCCGGCTGCCGGATGACGCCGTGGCGAACGGGTACGTGACGCTAGCCGGGGCGGTGACGAAGACGGCGGACGCGCGGACGGTCCCGATCCGGGACAACCTCTCCGCATGGCTGGCGGCGTACCCGTACCGGAAGGTGTCGCCTTCCGTCCTGCGGAACGGGACGGAGAAGGCGAGAAAGGCGGCGGGGCTTGCGGACTGGCCCAAAGATTGCCTCCGCCACAGTTTTGCGACATACGCTTACGAGCGGGACAAGAACGCGGCTGCTGTGGCGGCGGACATGGGGCACGCCGGAACGGACGTGTTCTTCCGGCACTACCGGGCGTTGGCAAAGCCGGGGGACGGAAAGGAATTCTTCGCCCTCCTGCCCTGTGCAAAAAGTGTGCAAAAAGTGTCCCAAAACGGTTCAAACGGCCCAAAACGGCCGAACGCTCCGAAAGCGAAAAGGATGAAAAAACCTTAGAAAATCCATATTTTGCCCGGGTGGCGGAATGGCAGACGCAACGGACTTAAAATCCGTCGGATTTTCCATGCGGGTTCGAGTCCCGCCCCGGGCACTTCCTTTTCAACGGGCCACCACCCGGATGCCAAGATGCCTTGATTGCCCCGCACGGACAAAAGGCAAGGAAGCGGGCTTGCAACGGGGCGGGGCGGAAGGCAAGATGCGGGGTGACGGGCCGTTCCCGGCGAACGGCCGCCAAACAACCCCCAAGGAACAAACCCAGACCCCAACCACCCCGAACAGTCCATTTTGCTTTCTGCAAGCAGTCGTTTGCCACGAATCGTAGGAACATTCGGACTCGAACGAACATGCAACCAGAGCGCACGTGATGCGTGCGCCTCTTTCTGTGTTTTCGAGTTTGGCCAATCCTACGAGCCTGTGGCAAGAATGCTGGGAAGAGGCACTTTTCATGAAGGTCTTTTCCCGAATGGGAATCCGGATGGACGGAAAGGACCCGACAACATGAAAACGAAAAACGCAAACGGCACGGAACCCGGACGGTTCGGGAAATGTTTTGCCACGGCGATATTGTCCATCGCCACCCTTTTCGCCGGCTCGGGAAAGGTTTCGGGATTTTGGGCCAATTCCTATACCCAAGGAAACGTGACCTTCAAACTTGGCGTGTCCGAGTCCGATTGGATGGGGAAGGACCCCGAATTCCCTCCCCACTGCTATCTCAGGAGCGTTTCCGGGTCCGCTACGGCAGTTTCCAATCTGGTCATTCCCCATATCGTCATGTGGGACAAACACGCCAGCCAACAATATATCCCCGTCAACCCCGGCGCAGGACCTGTCCCCCTTGTCTCCATCCAGTCTTCGGCGTTCCAGAACTGGTCCCTCGTCCACGAAGTGACCCTCTCCCGCGGCATCACGGGCGTCGGCGTTCCGGCTTTCCGGGGATGCAACAACCTGCGGGCGATCCATGCCGGGGTGGGCGGGGATGGAGACCCTTTCCGTTGGAACGAAGCGGGGGATTACGCTTCCAGCAATGGCGTGCTTTACAAACTGACTTCATCGAAGACCTTGGCCCTCGTGAAATATCCCGAAGGCAAGACGGGGAAATACTTTGTCTTGCCGGAGTCGGTCACGTCGCTCCAGGCGGGATGCCTCGCGGGGACGAAGCTGAGGGCGGTCCGGTTTCTCGGGAAAAAGCCGAGTTGCGGGAGCGGCGTTTTCACCGGGAGTTCCCTCGTGGGATTCTGCCCGGAGAGCTGGGGGCTGGAATGGGGGCAGACATGGCAGGGCATCGAGATGTTCCCCATCCCCGCCAAGGGCAAAAAGGTGGAGTACGGCGTCACGAACCTCTACAAAATCGCGGACGGGGTGCTTTACGGCTTCGAAGCGAACGGCAAAAACGCCACGATCAATGACATGGCGGGTGCGAAGGGCAACGTGGCGATCCCTTCAAAGCTCGGCGGCTACACGGTGACGAGCATCAGGGGCGGGGCGTTTTACGGGTGCAAGGGGATGACGGGATTGACGATTCCCGCCAGCGTGACGAAAATCGACGAATATTACGGGTTTCCCGACGGGTTGGAGAACATTTCCGTGGATTCCGGCAATGCGAAATACGCGAGCGAGGGAGGGGTTCTCCTTTCCAAGAACAAACGAACGCTCCTTCTCTGTCCCCCCGGCAAGAAAGGTGCTTATGCCATTCCTTCCGGCGTGGCGAACATCGGGGACAATGCGTTCGACAATTGCTCGGGCCTGACGGGCGTGACGATTCCCGGCAGCGTGACAAGCATCGGAAACTATGCTTTTTCCCAATGCAGCGGACTGACGGACGTGGCAATCCCCGCCAGCGTGAAGAGCATCGGGAGCGGGGCGTTCACTTATTGCACCGGGCTGACAAACGTGAACATCCCCTCCAGCGTGACGAACATCGGGGCGGGGGCCTTTTCCCGCTGCAGCGAACTGGAAACGGTGACGATTGCCGCCGGCGTGAAGAGCATCGGGAGCGGGGCGTTCACTTATTGCACCGGGCTGACAAACGTGAACATCCCCTCCAGCGTGACGAACATCGGGGCGGGGGCCTTTTCCCGCTGCAGCGGGCTGACGGACATTGCCGTTGCTCCCGGCAACGCGACATTTGCGAGCGTGGACGGCGTTTTGTTTTCCAAAAACAAGCAAAAGCTGCTTTGTTTTCCCGGCGGCAAAAAGGGAACGTATGCCATCCCGGACGGCGTGACGGCCATCGGGGACGAGGCGTTTTCGGCTTGCAGCGGGTTGAAAACGGTGGCAATCCCCGGCAGCGTGAAGACAATCGGAAACTATGCTTTTGACGGGAGCGGCCTTACGAACGCATCCATCGGCAAGGGGGTGGCAATCATCGGGTTTGCGGCGTTTCGCGGTTGCGGATTGAAGGCGCTGACGCTCCCCGACGGCGTGACGGACATCGGCGGGGAAGCGTTTGACGGCATGGAATCCGGAAGCGTGGAAATCCCCGACAGCGTAATGCATCTCGGGGAGGAGGCGTTCCCGTTCGCGGACTCGAAGACCGTTCCCGGGATCCGTCTCGTGGACGGATGGGTCGTCGGCCGCACGGGCGCGTTGCCCGCGGACTTGAAATTGAGCGGCATCCGGGGAATTGCGGATGGAGCGTTTCGCGAATGCGGCAAACTGAAGACGGTCGCCATTTCCGCCAACAGGAGCATCGGAGCAGATGCGTTTTACGGGTGCAAGGGACTGACGACGGTCAAAATCGGCAACGGCGTGAAGGAAATCGGCTGGAACGCGTTCCGCGATTGCAGCAACCTGGCGAGCGTGAAAATCGGCGGCGGCGTGACGAACATCGACGGGCATGCCTTTGCCTATTGCATGAAGCTGAAGGCGGTGGCGGTTCCCGGCAGCGTGAAGCGCATCGGGGAATCGGCATTCGATCATTGCATCCGGTTGACAAGCGCGACTCTCGGCAAGGGCGTGGAAGCCATCGGCGACGGCGCCTTTGTCGACTGCCACTACTTGGCAAGCGTGGCGATTCCCGGCAGCGTGAAGGAAATCGGGAGCGGCGCCTTTGCCTGTTGCACGAGTTTGAAATCCGTGACGATTCCCCGCAGTGTGACGTACATCGGAACCGGCGCATTCTACGGGTGCTTAGCGTTGGCATGCATCGCCGTCGCGCCCGGCAACGCGAAATACGCGAGCGTGGACGGCGTCCTGTTTTCCAAGGACAAGCGAACGCTTTTGTGCGTCCCCGGAGGCAAAAAGGGAGTGTATGGAATCCCGAACGGCGTCACGCGCATCGCGGAGAGGGCGCTTCACGGTTGCGATGGTTTGAGAACGGTGACGATTCCCGCCAGCGTGAAAAGCATCGGGGAGGATGCGTTTTCCTGTTCCGAGAACTTGACGGGCGTGGCGATTCCCGGCAGCGTGAAAAACATCGGGGACGAGGCGTTCAATTGCTGTTTCAGCCTGGAGAACGCGAAAATCGGCTATGGCGTGGCGAATATCGGAGCGAGAGCCTTTTCCAGGTGCGCTTTGAAAACGGTGGCGATTCCCGCCAGCGTGACGGATATCGCGGCCGATGCCTTCGAGGACTGCAACAAGTTGCAAACGTTGCATCTCCCCTCGACGCTGAAGGGAAAGAAGCTGAAGGTGGCGAAAGGATGCAAAATCGTCTACACGGAAGCTTGCGCCGTCTCGTTCGACGCCAACGGGGGCACGGGAACGATGGCGAAGCAGGGCCTTCCCCGGAACGAGACTGCCAAGCTTTCCGCCAACCGGTTCAAGCGGGACGGATTCGTGTTCATCGGTTGGGCGAAGACCAAAACGGGGCCGGTCGCCCATGCCGACCGGGCCGCGGTGAAGAAACTCGCGGGCAACGGCAAGACGGTCGCGCTGTACGCCAAGTGGGCGAAAGCGACGTACGCGGTCGCGTTCGACGCCAACGGCGGAAAGGGGACGATGGCGGCGCAGAAGATGAAGTACGGGAAAGCGGCGAAATTGCGGGCGAACGCCTTCGAGCGGACGGGGTATTCGTTCCAGGGGTGGGCGAAGACCGCGGCCGGGAAAGTCGCGTACAAGAACGCCCAAGCCGTCAAGAACCTGCGTACCGACGGGAAGACAACCACGTTGTACGCGAAGTGGAAGGCCAGACCCTACAAAGTGGCGTTCGACGCGAACGGGGGAACCGGAACCATGGCCGCCCAAACGCTGACCTGGGGAAAGGCGGCGAAATTGCGCAAGAATGCCTTCAAGCGGAGCGGATGCCTGTTCCTCGGCTGGGCGGAGGGCAAGAGCGGTCCCGTGGCGTACCAAAACGCACAGGCCGTGAAGAACCTGCGCAGCGACGGGAAAATCGTGACGTTGTACGCCAAATGGGCGAAGAAGAGCTACAAGGTCGCCTTCGACGCCAACGGAGGAACCGGGTCGATGGCGGTGCAGGGGATGACTTACGGGACCGCGGCGGATCTCCGCAAGAACGCGTTCAAGCGTGCCGGTTGCGTGTTCGCGGGATGGGCCAAGACGCCGACCGGGACGGTTGCGTACACGGACCGGCAGGCGGTGAAGAACCTCAGGACCGACGGCGGGACGACGACGCTCTACGCGGTGTGGCGTCCCGACGTGCTGGTGACGGCGAGCGGGGGAAATGACGCGGGAGCCGTCGTGGACGGGGACGAAACGACCTCGTGGACGCCGGGGACGGCGGACGGGTCGTGGGTGGTGCTGACGCTTTCGTCGCTCTGCACGGTGGAAGACGTGGAAGTGATAGGGGAGAACCTGCCGGAGGGAACGCGTTTTCTCCTTTCGGAAGATGCCGACGACTGGCAGGAGGGGGTACCGGGCAAGGCGCAATACGTTTGGATTGCCTTCCCCGCCGGGGACGTCCCGCCGGTGGTGCGGGAGATTCGCGTCCTGCCGGAGAAATGAGGCGGAGCGGGGTGGGGGACCCGACCGGGATGCGGGAAACCGCGTCCCGGTTCTTCTTTTGCGCAGTTTGCTGCCGTGGGTGGCAAGCAATGCACAATGGGTGGAAGTGCGAGATTACGAAAAAACAGGCCGTTTTGTGCCCAAAATCCTGTCCCTCCTGCAAATCCTGTCCGAGAACTCTCCGTGGCTCGGTGCCTCTGTGGGAGATTGTTCTTTTGTTCTCATGGCACGGCGGGGATGGGATCCCTGCGAAGCTTTGCTTTGTGGGGCTTCGCCGCAGCGGACGCAATGCCAATCGGGCTTGTCCGGGCAATCACAAAGCAGCGCGGCAAGATGCCGCACCTCCGAAAAATCCTGTCCATCCCGTAAATCCTGTCCGAAAACTCTCTCTGTAGGAAACTTTTGCAGGGTTTCATGGCGC
>JAFSUH010000211.1 GCA_017445365.1 Kiritimatiellia bacterium
GCAGGGTGCGGGCGCCGGAGGGGAGAGCGGAGAGGTCGAGGGCCGCGGGCGGGGTGGCGGCGGCGGCGCGGGCGGCAAGCGCGCGGAGAAAGACGAGGAGGGTGCTGTCCCAGCGGCCGAGGGCCGCGGCGTCGACGCGGACGCGGGTGGCGGCGCCGAAGGGGGCGGAGGAGGCTAGGAGGCGGTCGGCGTCGGGGTGCGGGGAAGCGAGGGTCCAGTCGCCGGAGAGGGAGAGAATGGCGGCGGAAGGACCGTCGGGACGGACGGCCAGCGAGGGAGGGGAAGGCGATGCGGAGGGGGAAACCATCGATGCATGATGTTCCCGGAAGAGGGACGGCGAAGCAAGAGCAAAGAGGGCGGTGTGCCGGCAGGATGGCGCGGCGAAGCGAGGGAACAGGGAAAGGGAAAAACCAAAACGGAGCTCGTGGGGGAGCACTGCTTCGCCGCCAGCCGCGCGCTCGACCAGCACATCGGGCAGGCGGGGAAGAAACCCGGCGCGGCCGCGGGGTGCCCGGAGACCGTCCGCGGCGCCGGCTGCCGCTTCCGCCCTTGACCGCCGGAACGGGACGGCCCGTTTCCATTCCCGAAATCAACGAACGACCAAGATGGCCGTTCTGCCATCGTGGGGCCTTGGGAACACGCGCCCCATCCTGTCCATCCTGTACATCCTGCCCGAAACACCCTGTTTCTCGGTGCCTCTGCGTGAGTTTTCTTTGTGTTCCTTGCGTCCTTTGCGGCTTGCAGTTTTCAATGCCCGCGAAGCGGGTTCCAATGGTTTTCAATGTTCAAATCCCTTGCGCGGGGCGTGTCCCCTCCTGCCGTTCCGGCCCATCTTGGCATTTGCGGGAATCCGAAGCCGAAGCCCTCAAAGGACGGCTTGAAGACGGGGGGGGTGGGGAAAAGCGTCGCGGAAGGCCGGGGCCGACTCGCAGGATGGCAGGGTGGCGGAGAAGGTGGTGTCCGGGGCGAGGGCCGCCACGGGCGCGGGAAGTCCCGCAACGATTCCGGCAACGAAAAGCACGGGTTCGCTCCACTCGAACACGCGCGTCCAGGGCTGCATCCGGCCGTGGAATTCGAAAACATCGGGCCATCCGCCGTGGAGCGCCTTGGCCCGAAAGGCGAATGCGGGGAAGCCGGCGGCGAGGAACGACAGGCGTTTCACGGCAAAACGGATGCCAACGGGAAAAGGAAGGCGGGAGAAGCGGAAAGGGGCGTGCGACCCTTTGGCAATGTTCGGCAAAAACGGGGCGGATTTGCCGAACATTGGCAAATCCATCGGCCGCACGCGAAAAACTTTTTGCCGATGTTTGGCAAAATGCGGGTATTTTTGCCGAACATTGGCAAAACGCTCTTGGGGGTGGAGGCGGCGCCAGGCGAAGCGGAATCGCCGCAAGCAACGGGTCGCACGACCCTTGGCAAACGGGTTGAAACCGCAGGGCCGGGAGGAGTATTTTCGTCCGTCTTATGACCTCTCCCGCTTCCGATTCTTCCGCCCCGCGCCATTTCCTCCGCGAATGGATCGATTCCGACCTCGCTTCCGGTCGCGTCTCCCGCGTCGTCACCCGCTTCCCGCCCGAACCGAACGGGTACCTGCACATCGGCCACGCCAAGGCCGTCTGCGTCGATTTCGGGATGGCGGCGGCCTGCGGCGGCGAGTGCCACCTGCGCATGGACGACACCAACCCCGTCAAGGAAGACCCCGCGTACACCCGCGCCATCCAGGAGGACGTCCGCTGGCTCGGCTTCGAATGGGCCGGGCCCCTGCGCCGCGCGAGCGACTACTTCGAAACGATGTACGGACTCGCCGAAAAGCTCATCCGCGCCGGCAAGGCGTACGTCTGCGAACTGCCGCAGGAGGAATGGAAAAACTACCGCGGCGTCCCCACCGCCCCCGGCCGGCCGAGCCCGTACCGCGACCGGCCCGCGGAAGAAAGCCTCGACCTCTTCCACCGCATGCGCGCGGGCGAGTTCCCCGACGGCAGCAAGGTCCTCCGCGCCAAGCTCGACATGGCGAGCCCCAACCTCCACCTGCGCGACCCGGTCCTCTACCGCATTTTGCACGCCGAGCACCCCAACGCGCCGGGGTGGAACGTCTACCCGATGTACGACTTCGCCCACCCCATCGAGGACGCCATCGAAGGGGTCACCCACTCGATGTGCACGCTCGAGTTCGAAGTCCACCGCCCGCTGTACGACTGGGTCATCCGCGAATGCGGCCTCTTCGAATCCCGCCAGCGCGAGTTCGCGCGGCTGGAGCTCGCGTACACCGTGATGAGCAAGCGCCGCCTGCTCGAAATGGTTTCTCTCGGCCTCGTCCGCGGCTGGGACGACCCGCGGATGCCGACCCTCGCGGGCCTGCGCCGCCGCGGCGTGCCGCCGGAAGCCATCCGCGCGTTCTGCGAGGCGATCGGCGTCACGAAATACGACTCCCTCACCGACCCCGCCCTCCTCGACCACTGCATCCGGGACGTCCTCAACCGCACCGCGCCGCGCGCGATGGCGGTCTTCGACCCCTTGCCCGTCCGCCTCGAAAACCCGGAAGACCTGCCCGCCGCCGTCCGCGCGGTCAACAACCCGGAAGACCCCGAAGGCGGCGGCTCGCGCGACGTGCCCTTCGCGGCCGACCTTTTCATCGAGCGGGAGGATTTCGCGGAAATCCCGCCGCCGAAGTTCAAGCGCCTCGTCCCCGGCGGGAACGTCCGCCTGCGCCACGCGGGGTTCCTGACCTGCACCGCGGTCGAAAAGGACGCGGCGGGCAGGGTGACGGGGCTCGTCGGCCGCTTTTCTCCGATGGAGGCGGCCGTCAAGGTCAAGGCGACCATCCACTGGGTGGCGCGGGAAAGCGCGCAAAAGGCGGAAGTGCGGCTGTACGACCGGCTCTTCACCGTCCCCGAGCCGTGCGCGGACAAGGAGCGCGACTACAAGGAGTTCTTCAACAAGGATTCCGAAAAGATCGTCTCCGCGTGGATCGAGCCTTCGCTCGCCGCGGCGGAACCGGGCGGCCGCTTCCAGTTCGAGCGCATCGGATATTTTTCCGTTGACAAGGACGCGAAGCCCGGCGCCCCGGTCTTCAACCGCATCGCGACCTTGAAGGATTCCAAGTAGCGGACGCCCGCCGCCTTTCCCGCCCCGCCGCCCCGTGAACCTGCGCGACTTCCTTTCCCGCCACCTCCTCCTCGCCGACGGGGCGATGGGCACGCAGATCCAGGCGGCCGACCTGCCGCCCGCGGCGTGGGAAGGCGCCGCCGGGTGCAACGAGATTTTGAACCGCACCGCGCCGGAGGCCATCCGCGCCATCCATCTGGCATATCTTTTGGACGGCGGTTCGGACGCGGTCGAAACCAACACCTTCGGCGCGGCGGCGCCGACCCTGGCCGAGTACGGCTTGGCGGGCGAAGCGCGCGCACTCGCCCGCGCCGGGGCGGAAATCGCTTCCTCCGCCGCGCGCGAAGCGGAAGCGCGGACGGGCCGCCAACGCTTCGTCCTCGGGTCCGTCGGCCCCGGCGCGCGGCTCCCCTCGCTCGGGCAGATCGATTACGACACGCTTTTCGCCGCCTACCTCGACCAGATGACCGGCCTCGCGGAAGGCGGCGCGGACGCGTTCTGGATCGAAACCTGCCAGGACCTCTTGCAGATCAAGGCGGCGCTCGCCGCCGCGCGCGAAGTCCGCCGCGCCTTCCCGGAGACGGCCGTGGGCGTCTCGGTGACGGTGGAAGCCAACGGCGCGCTCCTCTGCGGCGCGAGCCCGGAAGCCGCCGCCGCCGTGCTCGCGCCCTTCCGGCCGGACGTGATTGCCGTCAACTGCGCGACGGGACCCGCCGCGATGGCGCCGCGGCTCGAAGCCCTGCGCCGCGCGTGGGGCGGGGCTCTCGGCTGCATGCCCAACGCGGGGCTGCCGGTGCTCGAAGGCGGCAAAACGCGCTACCCGCTCGAACCGCCCGCCTTCGCAAGCGAGACGGCGGCGCTGGTCCGCCGCTTCGGTCTTTCCGTCGCGGGCGGCTGCTGCGGGACGACCCCGCGGCACATCCGCGCCTTGCGGGAGGAACTCGCCCGCGGCGGGATGCCGGAAGCGGAAGCGCGCGCGCCGGAAGCGGTCGCGCCCGCGGTCGCCTCGCTCTTCGCCCCGAGCGCCCTCCGCCAGTCGCCGCGGCCGTTTTTCATCGGCGAGCGCGCCAACGCGACGGGCAGCAAGAAGTTCCGGGAGGCCCTGCTCGCCGACGACTTCGACCGCGCGGAGGAAATGCTCCTTGCGCAGGAAAACGGCGTGTCGCACGCGCTCGACCTCTCCGTCGCATACGCGGGGCGGAACGAGGCGCGCGACATGGCGGTGCTCGTCCCGCGGGCCGCGCGCGACTGCCGCCTGCCGCTCGTGATCGACGCGACCGATCCGGCGGTGATGGAGACGGCGCTCAAGCTCTACGGCGGGCGGGCCATCCTCAACTCCGCGAGCTTCGAGCACGGGGAGGAGCGCGCGGGGAAGGTGTTTTCGCTCGCGGCGAAATACGGGGCGGCGGTGATCGCCCTCGCCATCGACGAAACGGGCATGGCGCGGGAGACGGCGAAAAAGGTCGCCATCGCGGAGCGAACCGTTTCGTTCGCCGCGAAGTACGGGCTTGCGCCGCGGGACATCCTTTTCGACGCGCTCACCTTCACGATCGTAAGCGGCGATGCGGGACTGCGCACCGCGGCGGCCGCCACGCTGGAGGCCATCCGCCGCATCAAGCGCGCGCAACCGGACCTTTTGACCGTGCTGGGGCTCTCCAACGTCTCCTTCGGCGCTTCGCCGCCCGCGCGCAAGGTGCTCAACGCCGTCTTCCTCGCCCGCGCCGTGGACGCGGGGCTCGACGCTTGCATCGTCAACACGGCGAACCTCCTCGCCCTGCCCGCGGTGCCGGAAGAGATGCGCGCGGGCGCGGAGCGGCTGATTGATTGCGCGGAAGACGACGAGCGGCCGCTCGCGGATTTCCTGTCGCTTTTCACGGACGGGACCGCGAAGGAACTGCTGTCCGGCGACGGCGGCGGAGGGGAGAACGAAACCGCCGCGGAGGCGCTCGAAAAGGCGCTCGTGCGGGGACGCCCGGCCGCCGCGGAAGAAGCCGCCGCGCGCTTGCTCGCGGAGGGGATGCGCGCGGAAGAGATTTTGAACGACGTTTTGATTCCCGGCATGGCGCGCGTCGGGCAGCTCTTCAACGACGGGACCTTGCAGCTGCCGTTCGTCCTGAAGAGCGCCGAAACGATGAAGAAGGCGGTGGACGTGTTGAAGCCGCATTTTTCCGCGGCGGCGGGCGGGGAGAAGCCGAAGACCTTCGTCATCGCGACGGTGGCCGGTGACATCCACGACATCGGCAAGAACCTCGTGGACATCATCCTCTCCAACAACGGCTTCCGCGTGGTCAACCTCGGGGTCAAGGTGCCCGTGGAGCAAATGATGGAGGCGGTGGCGAAGGAAGGGGCCGCGGGGCTGGGGATGAGCGGCTTGCTGGTGCGGTCGGTGCAGACGATGAAGGCGAACCTGGAAACGATGGCGGCGGCGGGGATGAAGGTGCCGGTGTTTTTGGGCGGCGCGGCGCTCTCGCGCGACTACGTCGAGAAGGAGTGCGCGCCGGTGTACGGCGGCAAGGTCTTCTATTGCAAGGACGCCTTCGACACCCTCCGCCAGCTCCGCGCGCTGTGAACGCCGCAGGCACCGGCAAACGCCTTCGGACGGGGCTTGACTTGGACGGGGCGGGACGGGTAAGCGGGGGAGGCATGAACCTGCTCCTCCTCGAGACGTGCGAACTGTCCGGCGGCGGGACGGCCGAAGCCGTCCTCTCCCCGCGGCACGCCCGCCACGTCCGCGAGGTCCTGCGCAAGGAACCCGGCGGCACCATCCGCATCGGCTTGCGCGGCGGACCGCTCGGCACCGGCACGATCCTCTCCGACGGCGCGGATGGCCTCCGGCTCGCGTGCGAGTGGAGCGGGGCTCCTTCCCCCCGCCCGCGCGCGGACCTCGTTCTCGCCCTCCCGCGGCCCAAGGTCTTGAAGCGCCTCTGGCCGGTCCTGGGCGCGGTGGGCGCCGGGCGCATCGACCTGACCAACGCGTGGAAGGTCGAAAAGCCGTACTTCGCGAGCGACGCGCTTTCCGAAGGGGTTTGGCGGAAGGGCCTCGCCGAAGGCATGGAACAGGCGCGCAGCACCTGGGAGCCGGAGGTCAAAATCCACAAGCACCTGCGCGAGCTCCTGGAAGACGACATCCCTTCGCGCGAACCCGCCGCCTTGCTCGTGGCCGACCCGGGGCCGGGCGCGGAGGACGTTTTCGCCGTCGCGGCGGACCTCAAGCGGAGAAACGGGCGCGCGTGCGTCGCCATCGGCCCGGAGGGCGGCTGGACGGAAGCGGAGCTGGGGCTTTTCGCGCGGCTGGGGTGGAAAAAGGTATCGTGGGGGGACGGACGGATTTTGCGAAGCGACACCGCCGCGGCGGTTTTCCTCGCCGCGTTCGCGTGAAAGGAGCGGAAGCATGGTCATTCTCGGAATCGACGGATCGTTGCGGTGCACGGGCTGGGCCGTCCTCGAAGGGACGCGCACCGCCGCGCGGGCGAAAGCGTGGGGGACCATCCCCATGGCGGCCAACGCGCCGCATTCGGCGTGCCTCCTCGCCATCCGCGAAACGGTGGACGGGCTCCTCGCGCGCGGGCGGCCGGAGGCGGTCTCGATGGAAGAGGGCTTCTTCGCGAAAAACGCGCGGACGGCGATGATCCTGGGCGAAGTACGCGGCGTGGTGATTTCGTGCGCGGCGGCGGCGGGCGTTCCGATTTTCGGCTATTCCCCGCGCGACGCGAAGCAGGCGGTGACCGGCTGGGGGGCGGCGGGCAAGGAGCAGGTGGGGAAGATGGTGATGGCGCTTTTCGGCTTGCGGGAGCGCCCGCCGGAGGACGCGTGCGACGCCCTGGCCTTGGCGTATTGCCACCTCCAGAGCAACCGCCTCCTGCCCCCGCAAGCGCTCTGACGCCGCAAGGAACGACGGGAGACACCATGACCATCATCGACGACGACATGCTTGCGGCCTTGCAGGAAGAGGCGGAGAAATCCCCGCGCTTGAGGATGAACCGCAATTTCCACCGGAGCTTCGACGACAAGTGCCAGCGCTTCCTCAACGCCATGGAACCCGGAACGAAGATTCCCGTGCACCGCCATCCCGACAAGGACGAGACCCTCGTGCTGTTGAAAGGCAAGGTGCGGGTGTCGACCCATGCCGACGGCGGCGAAGTGCTCTCTTCCTGCGTGCTCGGCCGGGAAGAGGGCCGGTACGGGGTGGACATCCCCCGAAACGTCTGGCACGGCCTCGAATGCCTGGAGCCGAGCGTCCTCTTCGAATGCAAGCCCGGTCCCTTCGTCCCCCGCGAAGCGGAGGGGATTCCCGGGCGCGCGGGGAAATGACCTGTCGCCCCGCGCGGAGACGCGGAGCCGCACGGGATGGGACATGGAAAGCCGGTGAAGCCGCTTCGCGGGCATTGAAAAACTTCCAGCCGCAAAGGGCGCGAAGAAAACTCACGCGGAGGCGCGGGGCCGCGGAGGGGGAACGGGTTTTCGGAGAGGATTTGGGAACCGGAGGTGCGGCGAAGCCCCGCGAAGCAAAGCTTCGCGGGAACCCCATCCCCGCCGCGCCATGAAAACGAAAGGAATCAACCCGCAGAGGCAACGAGACACGGAGAGTTGTTCCGACGGGATTTACAGGATGGACAGGATTTTTGGGGGTGCGGCTTCCAGCCGCATGGGGAGGGACCAGCTTGTCGGGTCCGGGGGAAAAGCCTCGCGCGAAGTTCGCTACGTCCGCAAAGAACTTTCCGCGGAGACACACTTTCGGGGATGCGACATCTTGTCGCGCTTTTTCAAACACGGAAAAGTTTTTCCGACGGGATTTACAGGATGGACAGGATGGGTTTTCGAAGGCGGTTTTGCCGGAATCAAAAGATTTCGAGGCGTTTCCGGCGGGGTGGTCATGGGGACGATTCCGTTGGTCCCGATGCCGGAACTACTCGTCCCGTTTGTCGTCGTCGAAAACGGCGATTTTCCAGCCGTTCGTGCCGTTGCAAAGCGTCAGCGCCATGGGTTCGGACAGAACCCGGGTCGTGTAGTTCTCCCGCAACGATGCCGCGACCCGCACGAATCGATCGCTTGTCGAGGTGGCGTACGCGTCGATCACGATGTGGGAGAAATTCGTGTCGCCCATGACGGATTGGAACGAAGCCGCTGTTTCCGCGGGAACATCCGAAGGATTGCGGTATCCCGTCAAGCCATGGAGATAATCCGGTTCGAAATGGTAGTACAGTTCCCGCAGGTTGCCGGTCTGGAGTGCCCTGACCGTGCCAAGGAACACCGTGTCCGGAGTGGATGCGTCACACGAGGGCAAGCGGAAGATTTCGTTCGTCGTCAGGGGGACCCCGACCAACGCTGTCGCATTCGTCAACGGTCCGGCAAGACAAACGGTGGCCGTGAGCAATGCAATCAATTCAATAATCTTCACCATGGAGTTGCTCCTTTGTCCATTCGTGTCCACGCCGTGATGATGGGGCCGGACCCGTTGATTGCCGCTACAACAGACGGTCCACCAGTACTTCGTCTCCATTTTGAAGGACGAAACTGCGGCCCTCTTTCCCGGGCTTGCAATTGCAACGGATCTTTTTCCGCTGACCGTCGATATTGCGTCTAACCCACACAACCTGCAATGCAGCCCCAGTCCAAGGATCGCTCGAATCCACTTCGGCCATATCCATCAAATCTCCCAAAGTGCCGCCTTCGTCCATGATGTATTCACCGGGATGGAATACGGCACCGTCGATTTTCACTTTGATTTTCCCGTTCATTTCTTCTGCAAGAGCGGAGACGGCATGTTCTTCGGAACGGATCGGCATGCCATTCATCGCGACTTCGTTCTTTTTCCGTTCGCTTCGTACACCGGCACATCCCATGGCAATCGCGGCCAACAGGATGCAAGCGGTCCGCGCGATGTTGCATGTTCTCATTTTGCGCTCCCTTTCCGACAGCCTGCTTCCACGGGCTTGCGGTTATCATTGGTTGTCACGGACAAAACGTTTTGCCATTGAAATTTCGGAGTCCGCCCCCTTTTCCCGGGAACCGCGGGCACCGGGGACGGTGGGACACCCCACGAAGCAAAGCTTCGCGGGGCCCCCGGTGCCCCTCCCGTTCGGGTTGCGGGCGGCATTGCCGGGCGGTGGAAAGCGGTCATGGTTGCGGGCCCTCGCGGAGGGTGAAAAAGCCGTCGGCGTCCGCGGGGAGGGCGCCCGTGTCGCGGAAGGGAGTCCAGATGGCGCGGATGTCGGGGGTGTCGCGCCGGTTTTCGAACCAATCGCTGGCGCGGATGCCGCACCATTCGTCGTCGGCCCCGCGGGAGCGGACGCCGAGAATCTTGCAGAGGAGGACGTGGGCTTCGAGATGGTTGTACCAGCCGGGATTGGTGCGCGTCGCGATTTCGAGGAGGTGCGGGACGGCGTTGGTTCCCGCGCGCAGGACGAGCCGGGCCGTTTCGTCGAAAAGCGGTTCCCACGGGACGCCGCGGACGGGCGGCGGAAAGTCGACGCTCGGCGGTAGGCGTTCGCCGTCGAACGTGTGCTCCGGCCAGTCGGTGGCGAATTTGACCGCCAGGCGGGCCTCGGAATCGGCGGGGTGTTCGGCGTAGGCGCGGCGGATGGCATGGGCCAACCGCCGCGATTTCAGCGGATGCCAGGTGCGGACATGCACGCGGACGGTCGGCCCGGAACCGGGGTCGAGGATGCGCCAGCCGAAGTCGATGTCGGTGAAGCGGCAGGCAAGGAATCCGACTTTGGCGACTTCCAGGCGGCGCGCCGGCGAACCCGCCACCTCGACGTCGGGGCCGGAGACGTCCATGAGTTCGATGTCCGCGCTCCACGGGAACCAACGGTCGACGTGGAACCAGACGAGAACCGGATACAGGCCGACCCAGAGGACCTCGCCCGGCGGCGTGAAGAAAAGGACGGTTGCGAGTACCAGCGCGCCCGCGACCCAGGGCCAGCGTTTCCGTTTGCCGGAGGGGCTCTTTTTCATCGTTGCGGTTCCTTGCGGCGAAGGAAGGAGGCAGAAGCCGGAAGCAAGACGTGCGGCAGCGGCGGCTCCGCCGCGCAAACGTCCCCGTCCGCTGGGGAATCATTTGCGGCGCGCGTCATGCGTTTTGCCAATGTTCGGCAAAAACGGGGAATTTTTGCCAATGTTTGGCAAAAGCCAAAGGTGGGGCGAGCCGTCCCCGGCGAGCTGCTTGCCAATGTTCGGCAAATTTCGAGTGATTTTGCCAAGGTTTGGCAAATCCGGTTGGAGGCGCGGGCGGCGGCACGCGAAAACAAGAGGGAGGCGTTGCCACGCCCGCAATCGGCGGAACGGAAAACAGTCCTCACTTCTTACTTTTTACTTCTTACTTCATGCTATCGCGTCCACTTGTCCCACGCGGTGTCGGGCGTGGACTGGACGGTGGCGCGGCCTTGCGCGTCGATGGTCTTCGCGGACGAATCGACAATGACGAGATACGGGATGCCCCGGACGCTGTAGCGCTCGCAGAGGGCGCGGTTTTCCTTCGCCTCCGGCGGAACGAGGTAGCCGGTCATGTCGTGCGATTTCATGTACGCCAAGGCCTTCTTCTTGTCCTGGTCGCGGCCGACGAGCACGAGCGCGAAGGGCTTGCCTTCCTCTTGCAGCTTGTCGGCGAGGTTGACGAGAAGCGGCGAGAACGCGCGGCAGGGCGGGCACCAGGAGGCGGAGAAGTAGACGGCGATGATCTTCCCGTTGAGTTCGGAAAGCTCGGCCTTGTGTCCCTTGTCGGTGAGGAGGGCGGAGCCGAAGAGCTCGACGAGGCCCGCGTCGGGTTCCGCGGCGGGAGCCGCGGCGGCGGTGCCGGGGCGCTGGAACTGCGGGCGCTGGAATTGCGGACGCTGGAATTGCGGGCGTTGCGGCGCGGTTTGCGCGACGGCGGGGAGGGGGGAGAGGAGGAGCACGGCGGCGGAAACGGCGGGGAGGAAGCGGCGGATCATGGAATTGTCCTTTTTGCGGGGGGGGGGTAGCGGATGCGGCAAGGCCGCGTTTTCCTGGGCATCCTACCCCGCCTTCTCCCTCCGCCGCAATGCCAAACGGGAACAAGGGGCGGCAGGAGGTTTTGCCGATGGTCGGCAAAACCACGCGGCATTTGCCGGACATCGGCAAATCGGCTACGAGAGGAGCTTTTCCAGGAGGGCGCGGGCCTTGGCGGGGTTGGCCTTGCCGCGGGAAGCTTTCATCACCTGCCCGACGAGATACATCAAAGCCGCGGCCTTCCCGGCCTGGTAGTCCGCCACCGACTTCGGGTTCGCCTCGATGGCGGCGCGCGCCATCCCCTCGATGGCCCCTTCGTCGTCCACCTGCGCCAGCCCCTTTTCCCGGACGATCGTTTCCGGGTCGCCTCCCTTGGCGAAGAGTTCGGCGAACACCTGCTTGGCGGCGGGCATGTTGATCGTCCCCTTTTCCACGAGGCCGATCAGTTTCCCCAGCGCCGCCGGGGTGATGGCGCAGTCCGCCAAGGTCTTTCCCGCTTCGTCGAGCGCGTGGAGCAGTTCGCCCATCACCCAGTTGCTCGCGGCCTTGGGGTTGCCGGAAGCCGCGGCGGCCTCCTCGAACCAGTCCGCCAGCGCGCGGTCGGCGACGAGAACCCCCGCGTCGTACGCGGGCAGGCCGTACTCCGTTTCGAACCGCGCCCGCCGCGCGCGCGGGAGTTCGGGCAATTCCGCCTTCCACGCCTCGACGGTCGCCCCGTCCAGCACGACGGGCGGCAGGTCCGGCTCGGGGAAATAGCGGTAGTCGTGCGCGTATTCCTTCGAGCGCATCGGCTCGGTCACGCCCAGCTCGTCGTCCCAGCGGCGCGTCTCCTGCCGCAGGGTCCCGCCGCTTTCGAGCGTTTCGGTCTGGCGGCGGATTTCGTACGCGAGCGCGCGCTGGATACCGCGGAACGTGTTCATGTTCTTGATCTCGCACTTGACGCCGAGCGCGTCGCTGCCTTCGGGGCGGACGGAGGAATTGACGTCGGCGCGCATGTGGCCCATTTCGAGGTTGCATTCGGAAATGTCCGCGTGGAGGAACATCTCCTTGAGCGCGGACAAAAACGCGACGGCCTCTTCCGGCGAGGACATGTCCGGCTCGCTCACCAGCTCCATGAGCGGCGTCGAGGCGCGCGAGTAGTCGATGCCGCTCGCGTCGCCCCAGTGGGAGATTTTGGCGGCGTCCTCCTCCTGGTGGATGTGGTTGACGCGGATGAACTTCTTCGTCCCGTCCGCGAGGACGATTTCGACGCCCCCGCCCGTGCACAGCGGCAGGTACTGCTGGGAAATCTGGTAGTTCTTGGGCATGTCCGGGTAGAAGTAGTTCTTCCGGTCGAAGCGGCTGGCGAGGTTGATGCGGCTTCCGATCATGAGGCCGACCTGCACGGTCTTCTTGACCGCCTCGCCGTTGACGGTGGGCAGGGCCCCGGGCAGGCCGAGGCAGACGGGGCAGACGTGGGAATTGGGCGCGTCGCCTTCGCGGTGGGCGGGGCAGGCGCAGAACATTTTCGTGCGCGTCTTCAGCTGCACGTGGACTTCGAGACCGATGTTGGCGACGTATTTCATGGGAGTTTTTTGGCGGTCCGCCAAGCTAGCATTGAACGGCGGGCGGGGACAAGGGGGAAACGCTTGGGCGCCCGTCTGTGCAAATTCCAAGATGAGCTGGACCGGGCGGGAGGAAGCAGAGAAAGTCCGGTCGGAGGGGGAGGAGGGGGGATGGGGCCGCGGCCCCATCCCCCCGCCATCGAAAAAGGATGCCCTTTCGGGCAGACTGCACTTTTTGAAACTGAAACAAACAACCCAACCAAAAGGACATCCAATGACCCGTCGTTATACCACCCGGCACCAGCCGAAGAAACA
>JAFSUH010000019.1 GCA_017445365.1 Kiritimatiellia bacterium
ACCGCCGTCCACAAAGCCGGATACGCCTCCTCTTCGGAATACGCCAGTTCCGTCATTGCCACCCTCTACGGCCACTTGCCGGAACCACCGCCAACAACCGAAATCTTTTCAGAAACCGCTTGACGTACCACATAGATGCGTTCTTTGTGGCTTCTAGCCCTTTTTCAATGCCCGCGAAGCGGGTTTCAATGGTTTTCAATGTCCCGTTTCCTTGTGGACCTTGCGGACTTCGCGCGAGGCTTTTTCCCCAACAGACACACGGCTGGAAGCCGCTCCCCCCGAATCCTGACAATCCTGTAAATCCCGTCCGAAAACTCTCTGTGGCTCTGTGCCGCTGCGTGAGATTTTCTTTGCGCTCCTTGCGACTCACGTTTTTCAATGTCCGAGAAGCGGTTTTCCCTTCCGATGGAAGCGGGCGGATTCCGCCCTTACCGCCCGGCGGAATCCGCCTTCGCGATGGCGCGGGCGAGGAGGGGGAGGTCGGGGTCGCGCGCGCCCATGACGAGCACGCCGCCGCCCGTCTTCAAAAACGCTTCCGCCGCGCGTTGCGCTTCGGGAATGCCCGCCACCGCTTGGACAACGGCCTTCGTGCCGCGGGCCCGGATGGCCGCGACCAGGTCTTCCGCGCCGATGTCCCGCTGCGCCGTCCCGCCCGCGTCGAAAACCGGAAGCACCCAGAGCGCATCCCCCTCCCCCAGCGATCCGGCGAAGGACGCGGCGAAGCCCGCGAGTCCCTTGCGGAGGGGCCCGTAGCCGTGCGGGCGGAACACCACGCCGAGGCGCGGGGCGTCGAGCTTGGCCGCGGCCATCGCGTTTCGCACCTTGTCGGGATTGTGCGCGTAATCGTCCCAGACGCGGGGGCCCGTTTTCTCCATGCGGCGGCGCATCCCGCCGAACGCCGCAAGCGCCGACACGGTTTCTTCCACCCCGCAACCCAAAGCGAGGCACATCTCCCCCGCGAGCATCGCGTCGAAAAAGTTGTGCACCCCCGGCCCGCCCGAACGGAGGAACGTTCCCCGCCACGTCCCCCCGCGGCCGTCCGCCGCGGGGCTCCCCACCGCTTCGCGCCAACGCGCGGCAGCGGGGCCGACCATCGCGGGAACGCCCTGCGGGCAGACGATGTCCCCCGCGACCCTGCCCGCGAAGTCGCGGAAAAGCGCTTTCGTTTCGTCAAGGGGAAAGTGGTCTTCCGCGAGATTCGTCACGATGGCCTCCGCCGGGGAAAACCGCAAAAGAGACCGGTCGCTTTCGTCCAGTTCGAGAACCCAGAGCTTCCCGCCGGAACGGACGCTCCCCAGCCGCGTCCCGCCCGCTTCCCAATCGACGAGGGCGCCGCCCGCGACGACGGTGGGGTCCGCGCCCAACTTTTCGAGCGCCTCGCCCAGCATCCCGGTGGTGGTGGTTTTTCCGCACGTCCCGGCGACGCCGACCACTTCCGCCCCCGCGTCGGCCGCAAGCTTCGCGAGCAGTTCCGCGCGGTGGAAGACGGGAATCCCTTTCGCGCGCGCCGCGACGAGATCGGGGTTGTCCGCTTCGATGGCGCTCGATACGGCGATGGCGTCCGCGGAAGCGACACCGCTTCCGTCCTGCGGGAACAGCGCGACGCCTTCCCTTTCGAGGACCGAGAGGGTTCCGGTGGTCCGCCCCGCGTCGAGGAAGCGGTCGGACCCGCTCGCTTCGTGCCCCAGGTCCAGCAACAGTTCGGCAAGGGCGCTCATGCCCGTTCCCGAAGCGCCGACGACGTGGACGCGGGGCACTACCGCCCCTCCGGCCAGATGAAACAGCGGGCGCGAAGGCCGCCGCCCTCTTCCACTTCGAGGTGTTGGGACTTGAGTTTGCCCGCGAAGAACCCGCCCGCGCGGATGCTCACCAGCCCGCTCGCTTCCACGTCGCCTTCGACGGTGCCGAAGATGTCGAGGTGCTTGACGAAAAAGCGGTTGCGGAAGACGGCCTTCGCCCCGGCGGCGACGCGGAGCGACTCGGTGTCGATCAGCCGCGGCTCGAATGCCGCGCCCGGGCCCAGTTCCAGCCATCGGGTCGCTTCGAGGTGGCTCGTTTCGTCCATCGCGCCTTCGAAGCGCACGGATCCGGCGACGATGCGCGCGCCTTCCAGCCGGGAACCGGGCTTGAGCCAGACGTGCCCGGCGGTGGAGATTTCGCCGGAGAAGACGCCCGCGATGGTGCGGTCGGAAAGGTCGATTTTCGCGTGGCACTTCGCGCAGTACACGTCCTTGGCCCCGCCCGCGAAGCGGAATTCGTATCCGCAGCGGAAGCAACGGACCGTGCGGCGCGTCGGCTCCACCGTGCGGGCGAAGACGGCGTGCGGCGCGGCCCCCGGGACGGCGGGAGCGCGGGACGACGCGGCCTGCACGGGAGGGGGCGCGTGCTTGCGCGCCTCTTCCTGGGCCTTGCCGAGGGACCGCACCAGCTCGAAGCCGGGCATGATCTCGGTCTTGCGCTTGTCCGCCACGGGGAAAGGGGGAATCCGCCGCCGGGGCGGAATGCGTCCCGGCGGGGAAAGGGGACCTACACGCCGACGGACGGACCGACTTCGCAACGGCCGACGAACGTCACGCCGTCTTCGACGGAGAGGCTCTTGGCCTTGATGTCGCCGTTGACGACGGCGGAAGATTTCATGGCGATGCGGTTGCGGGCGATGACGTTGCCGTCGATCTTGCCGGCGAGGCCGACGCTTTCGGCGTTGACGTCGCCCTTCACGACGGAGCCTTCGAGGAGGGTGGCGTCGCCGCCGCAGGTGAGGGTGCCGTCGAGTTTCCCGGCGAGGTGGAGGGAGCCGCCGGAGGTGACGGTGCCGGTGATTTCGACGTCGGAGCCGATCGAGGAGACAGTTTTTTCTTCCATGATGGGGAACCTTTCGTTCAAAAGGGGTGTTGACTTTCAAGCATACGGCCTCCCCTCCCCGCCCGCAAGCGCCATTCGCGCCCGGGCGCGGGCAAGGGACGTCGGCCCGTTGTCTTGCCCTTCCTCCACTCCGCGCGGGTGCGCTTCCGGTCTCTTTCTTGCAGTTCGCGAAACGGTTGGGAAAGGGAAGCGGCGGCACGCGAAAGCGGAGCCGCCGCGCCCAACGTGCCGCCGGCTTCCGCCGACACGCCGCCGCGCGGGGAAATGCCGTTGACTTCCGCGACGGGTTTGCCTATAAAGCGCGCACGCTTTTGGCGGCGAGATAGCTCAGTTGGTAGAGCAACGGACTGAAAATCCGTGTGTCATCGGTTCGATTCCGATTCTCGCCACCATTTTTTTGTGCCCGTTCCCCGCCCCATGGATTCCCCGCAACAACCCGTCTGGTACATCGCCGTCCGCCCCTTCGACGAATCGCGGGGCCGCGGATGGCGCGCGTACCGGGAGTGGCGGGACGATTTGCCGCTGCTCCGCGAAGTGGTCACGCTCGACACGATGCTCTGCCCGGCGCTCCTGGATCCCGACCGGTATTCCGACGGAGATTGGGAGCATTGCGTCAACGAGGATTTCCTCCTCGATTGTTTCCGCGACGGGGAGTGGTTGCGGAAACGGATTTCCCGCTTCCGCCGTTGCCGTTTGCTCGCGGTCCGGCGCGAACCCGCCGCGCCCGCGGAGACGGTTTCCCTGCCCGGCTTCCGCTTCCTCGGGTACGACATCCTCGACGAGTGCGCGGGCAACAGCCTCCTCACCAACTGCGGACCGATGCCGCTGGCTTTCGGGAAAGCCGACATCAGCGAAGTCGGCCTCGTCCGCGGCTTCGCCCGTGCGCGGGAAATCCGCGAAGCCCTGCGCCGCAACTACGCCGATTGCTGGCATGCGGCGAACTGCGAGCTGTGGGCCGTCTGGACCGAAGAGCGGCCGGACCCGCCGCCTCGGGAGTTGCCGCGCCGCGCGGCGCATGGCAAGATGCGGGCGTGAACATCCTCCTTCTCTCCCCGGAAATCGCGCCCTGGGCCTCCGTCGGCGGCCTCGGCGACATCGCAAGCTCCCTCCCCAAGGCCCTCCGCGCCGCCGGACACGACGCCCGTCTCTTCATCCCCCTCTGGCCCGCCATCGAACGCGGCGACTTCCCCCGCGAGGACGAAGGCGCGCTGTCCCTGCCCTTCGGCCTCGGCGCCTGCCGCATCTGGCGGATGGACCTCGCGGGCGTCCCCGCGTACGCCGTCGAACACCGCGACCTCTTCTCCCGCGCGAATCCCTACGAGGGCAGCGAAGACGACGCGGCCTGGCGCTTCGCCTTCCTCTGCCGCGCCGCCTACGAGTTCTCCCGCGCGAACGACTGGAGAAGCGACATCCTCCACCTCAACGACTGGCCGACGGCGGGGGTCGCCCCCATCGTCGCGGCGGCGCGCCGCGCATCCGACCCCTTCGCGCAATCGGTGCGGACGGTCCTCACCATCCACAACCAGGCGCACCAGGGATACGCCTCTTCCGACCTGATGCGCGCGCTGGCCCTGCCGGGCGATTTCTTCTCCGCGGACGGGCTGGAGAGCTTCGGGCGGGTGAATCTCCTGAAAGGCGGCATCGTGTTCTCCGACGCCATCACGACGGTGAGCCCCACCTACGCGCGCGAAATCACGAGCGAACCGGCGGGCAACGGCCTTTCGCCGCTCCTGCGCCGCCGCGGCGTGGCGGGCATCCTGAACGGCGCGGACTACGCCGCGTGGAACCCTTCGACCGACCCGGCCCTCCCCGCGCATTTCGACTCCGGCGACCTCGCGGGCAAGGCGGCGTGCAAGCGCGCGCTCCGGGAGGAACTCGGGCTTTCCGACCCGGACGCGCCGCTCTTCGCGCTCGTGACGCGCCTGGTCCCGCAGAAGGGGCTGGACCTGTTCTACGGCGCGCTCGACTGGTGCCTCGACGAAATGCGCATTTCCCTCGCGGTGCTGGGGACCGGCGACCCGGGCGCGGAGCAGTTCTTCCGCGACGTGGCCGCCCGCCATTCCGGGCGCGCGGCGGCGCGCATCGGTTTCGACGGACGGCTCGCGCGGCGGATGTACGCGGCGAGCGACTTCTTCCTCATGCCCTCGCTTTTCGAGCCGTGCGGGCTCGCCCAGATGTACGCGATGCGCTACGGGTCGCTGCCCCTGGTCCACGCGACGGGCGGGCTGGAAGACACGGTCCGGCAATACGACGAATCGTCGGGAAGCGGGACGGGATTCAAGTTCTACCACCCCTCGCCCGCGGCGCTCCACGACGTGGTCGGCTGGGCGACGAGCACGTACTTCGACCGGCCCGCGCACTGCGCGGCCCTGCGCCGCCAAGCGATGGAGACGCGGTTCACGTGGGAGAAGAGCGCGGGGGAATACGTCGCGCTCTACCGCCGCGTCCGCGGCGCTTGACCGCCGCGCGTTTCCCGCTCCACCCTGCCGCCGAACGGCTCACTTCCGGCGGCGGCGGACGGGAAGGGCGGCGTAGAGCGCGAGCGCGAGCGCGGCGAGGAGGAAGACGGCGAGCAAGCCTTTCGTCCGTTCCGCGGCGGCGCGTTCCGCCTCCTGCCACGCCTCTTCGCTCCGCCACCCGCCCAAGCCCGCACGCTTGGCATTTTCCTCCAGCACGAGCAGATTCCGCAACTTGCCGCTGCCGTCGTGCTTGCCGTGGATGCGGGCGAGGCCCGCGGCGACCAGCATTTCGCCCAAATCCCCCTCCCCCGCCGTGACATTGGCGTACGTCCGGCCGTTGCCCGCGTTCTCGCCGCGGCCCGCCACCGCGAACCCGCCGCGCAGGAAGTCTTCCGTGCGGCGCGAGGCCTCCTTTCCCAGGAGCAGGGCGCGGGCGGGGGTGATGCCGAAATACGCGGCCTGTTCCTTCACCCGGTCCGGGAAATCCCAAGAAGTTTCGCAGGCATCGACCCAGTAGAGCCGGACGCGGAATTCCTCCGTGCCGCGGGAGACGCGGAAACTGTCGGCGTCGTTGGCGTCGTCGGCCGCGAGGCGGCACCCCTCGCGCGTTTCCCACGCCTGTCCGGCGGCGGACGCGGCGAAAACGCTTGTTCCCGCAAGGGCCAGGAACAGCCGGATCGCCGTTTTCACGGGGCGACTCCGAAAGGCGGGGGCAGGTCGCGGTCCTTCTCCTGCGCTTCCGCCAAGGCCCGCGCGGCCTCCGGGTCGTGCCACCAGAGCCGCCGCGCCGCGGACTCGTCGCCGAAGGTCCCGAGCATCTTTTCGGGCATCCCGAAGCGGTTCCAGAAGCAGAGCCGCGTGCTTTCGGCGAACCACAAAAGGATGTACGGCGTTTCGCGGCAGAGGATGGCGTCGATTTTCTTCACCGTTTCGTGGCGCTTGGCGGCGCTCTCCTCGGTGCGGGCCGCGCGCACCAGTTCGTCCACCCGCGCGTCGGCGAAGCCGGTCAGGTTCTGCCCGCCCTCGCGCGCGCCCTCTTCCGAGTACCACATGCTTTCGGGGTCCTTGAACCGCCCGCCGCTCCACGCGCACCATGTCATGCAGAAAGCGTACGTGTCCATGTCCTTCGCCCACGCGGACCAGTCCTTCCGGTCCACGGCGAGCTCGATTCCCTGCGCCGAAAGCGCCTCGCGGAAGACGGCGACGAACTTGTCGTCGGTGCTGCCGCGCGAAAGCCAGGAGAGCGCCATCTTCTTCCCGTCCTTCACGAGGGCGCCCGTCGCCGCGTCCCGGGTCCAGCCCGCCTCGCGCAGGAGCGCCGCCGCCCCCGCCGGGTCGAAGGCGACCGGCTCGCGCGGCGGGGTTTCGTACAGGTCCTCGTAATACGAGCGGTGCAGCGTGTAGGCGTTGGCCATGAGCGTTTCGTTCATCCGCCGGCGGTCGAAGAGCTTCGCGAGGGCGAGCCGCACCCGCGCGTCGTCGAGCGGCGGCCGGCGCATGTTCAGGGCGATGCCCTGGAAACCGACCGGCTTGCGGTTGGCGATTTCCTTTTTGACGATCCAGCCGCGGCGGAACTTCTTCCCGTCCGTCTGCGTCGCCCAGCGGTGCGCGGTGTACACGGCGAAGAGGTCGAGGTCTCCGCGGAGGAACGCGTCGAAGGCGTTGCTGCGGTCCTCGAAGAAGCGGTAGCGGAGGAGGTCGAAGTTGAACTGCCCGGCGACGCGCGGGTCGTCCGCCGCCCACCAGTCGCGGCGGCGGCGCAGGGAGAGGAGCACGCCGTCGTCGAGCCGCTCGATCGCGTACGGCCCGGAAACGACGGGGAACTCGAAGTTGAGGAGGTTGAAGTCGCCTCCCGCGTACGCGTGCTTGGGAAGGACCGCCATGCCGCCGAGCGCGAGCAGGTTCTCCCAGTGCCGCTCGTGCGCGCGGAAGCGGACGGTGGCGGGGTCGAGCACTTCGGGCGGGTCGAAGCGGCCGAGGGAAATCTTGTGCGGGCCGGTGAGGGAGCCGGGATCCATGACCGCGCCGTACGTCCAGGCGACGTCTTCGGCCGTGACGGGTTCGCCGTCGCTCCAGCGCGCCTTGTCCGAAAGGTGGAACGTGAACTCCATCCCGTCGTCCGATACCGTCCAGCGGTCCGCGAGCCACGGCTCGTTTTCGAGCGTTTCGTCGTTCTGCGTCAGGAGCGGCTCGTAGAGCATGGAAAAGACTTCCGCCGACATCGTGTTGCAGTCGAGGTAGTAGTTGAGCGACTTGGGGTAGGGTCCCAGTTGCGTCGTGAGCGTCCCGCCCTTGGGCGCGAGCGGGTTCGCGTCGGGACTCGGGCGCGGCACCCAGCCGTCTTTCGGGAAAACCTCGTCCGCCAATGCGGAAACGGCGGCGCAAACAATCGCCGCGGAGAAAAGGGCGGAAAGGAAGGAAAGACGGGATGCGGGAAAACGGGGAATCTTCCTCATGGGATTGGCGGCAGCGGGGGACATTCGCAAGGCAATTGAAAATCACCAAACAAGCCTCCCGAAGTCAAGCCGTTCCCCGCCGCCGCGAACCGAAAGGCAACATTGAAAACCATTGAGTTCCGCTTCGCGGGCATTGAAAAAGGGGTTTTCGGGAGAATTGGCAGAAGGGACGGGATTTTGGGAGATGCGGCTTCCGGCCGCGTGTCCGTGGGAGAAGCCGCTGTTTGTCGCGTCCGGCATGCAAGCCGCCCGCCTTCGGGGGCGACGGCGTCGCTCCCGCCTGCCCTTCCCGCCGGGAAACCCGCTTGTCAAATCCGATGGCTTTCGACGGCCCTCAATGCCTTTCGATGGCCTTCGAAACGCCCGCCTTCGTCTGGTGGCCATCCCTCCCGCGCCAGCGGCGCCCGCCCCCATCCGGCGTCACCTTGGGAATCCGCGCCCTTTCCCCGGTCGCGCCATTGCGGGCCGTTTGAGTGCGGCGCGTGCACTTTTCACTCGCGGCGCGGGGGGAGGCGAAGTATTTTCCGCGGCGCCATGCAGCACCTCACCGTCCTCGACTTCGGCGGGCAGTACGCCCACCTGATCGCCAACCGCATCCGCCGGCTCGGCGTCTTTTGCACGGTCTCCCAGCCCGAAGACCTCTCCGCCCTCGAAAACCCCGACCTCGCCGGCCTGATCCTTTCCGGCGGCCCCCAGTCCGTCTCCGACGCGCTCGTCTCCCGCCTCCGCGGCGCCATCGCCTCCTTCCCCCGCCCCGTCCTCGGCATCTGCTTCGGCCACCAGCTGCTCGCGCGCCTCTACGGCGGCAGCCTCGCCCGCGGCACCGAACGCGAGTACGGCGCGGTCCCCCTCTCCGCCGACCCCGATTCCCGCCTCTTCGCCCTCACACCGCCCTCCCAGACCGTCTGGATGAGCCACGCGGACCACGTCGAGCGCGTCCCGACAGGCTTCCGCATCGTCGCCTCCACCGCCTCCTGCCCCGTCGCCGCCATCGAAGACGACGCCCACGCCCGCTACGCCGTCCAGTTCCACCCCGAAGTCGTCCACACGGAGCACGGCGAGCAAATCCTCCGCAATTTCCTCACCCGCTGCGCCGTCGCCGACCGCTGGGACGGCGGGCGCATTTCCCGCGGCATCGTCGAGGAAACCCGCGCCGCCGCGGGCGACGCCGACCTCTTCCTCCTTCTCTCCGGCGGCGTGGATTCCCTGGTCGCCCTCTCCGTCGCCGTGGCCGCCGTCGGCGCCGAGCGCGTCCATTCCCTCCACGTCGATACCGGCCTCATGCGCAAGGGCGAGTCGGACGCGGTCCTCGCCGCCCTTGCCGCGCAGGGCTTCCGCAACATCGACTGCGTGCGCGCGGAACCGGTGTTCCTCCAGGCCCTCCGCGGCGTCTCGGAGCCGGAGCAGAAGCGCGCGATCATCGGCCGGCTTTTCGTCGAAGTCCTCCGTCGGCACCTCCGCGAGCATCCCCTCCCCTCCGGGAAGCTCAAGCTCGTGCAGGGGACGATCTACCCGGACACCATCGAGTCGGGCGGGACGAAGCACGCGGACAAGATCAAGACCCACCACAACCGCGTCCCGGAAATCCTTTCCTTGATCGAGCGCGGCGAAGTGCTCGAACCCCTCCGCGAGCTCTACAAGGACGAAGTCCGCGAACTCGGCCGCGCGCTGGGCCTCCCGGAAGCGCTCCTCGCGCGCCACCCGTTCCCCGGGCCGGGGCTGGGCATCCGCGTCGTCTGCTTCGACCCGGACGCGCCCGCGGCCCCGCCGCCGGAGCCGCCGGCGGAGCTCGCCGAAGAAGCGCGCGACCTCGGATTCGCGGCGAAAATCCTCCCCGTCCGTTCGGTGGGCGTGCAGGGCGACGGGCGCACGTACCGCTTCCCCCTCGCCCTCTCGCCGCTCCCCGGCCGGAAGCCCGCCCCGTGGGAGGAACTGGCCGCCTTCGCCGCGCGCGCGGTGAACGCCTGCGAAAGCATCAACCGCGTGCTGGTCCGGACGACCGGCGAACCCCTCCGCCTCCGCCGCACGTTCCTCGAGCGCGATGTGCTGGAACGCCTGCGCGAAGTCGATTCGCTCCTCACGGCGGCCCTCGCGGGCGAGCCGGACGTCTGGCAGGCGCCGGTGGTGGCCTTGCCGCTGTACACGCCGCGCGGGGAACAGGCCTGCGTCCTCCGCGCCATCACCTCGCGCGACGCGATGACCGCCGACGTCTTCCCGCTGGGCCTCGACCGCCTCGCCGCGCTCGCGCGCTCCGTCAGGGAAATCGAAGGCGCGGGGCCGTTGTTCTGCGACCTGACGCGGAAGCCGCCCGCCACCATCGAGTTCGAGTGATGCAAGCGGCCCCCTTCGATTCCGTCCTTTCGCCCACCGTCCGCGCGCTCGCGCTCGGCCAGTTCGACGGCGTGCACCTCGGCCACGCCCGCGTGCTCGCCGCCGCCGCGGAAGCGGGCGGCGGCGAA
>JAFSUH010000212.1 GCA_017445365.1 Kiritimatiellia bacterium
CCGCGGAGGCCGCGGCCGACGAAGCCGCGGAACTCGACGGCAACTGGTGGGGCAACGACACCATCTGGCGGACCTGCCTCGACCTGAACCGCGCGTTGCTGTACGCGGACCGCGAAGGCCGCCTCCGCGACACGCCGCAACGCCGGGAGATTTCCCTCGTCGACGCCGTGGTCGCCGGGCAGGGCGACGGGCCGCTCGCGCCCGAGCCGCTCGCCACCGGGGCGATTCTCGCGGCGGTCAACCCCGTCGTGGGCGACTGGATGGCCGCGCGGGTGTTCGGTTGGGACCCGGCGAAGCTGCCCTTGCTCGCGCACTGCCGGGAAGCCGTGCGCTGGCCGGTGTTCACCGGCGAGATGCCCGACTCGCCCGCGTGGGACGGATTTCCCGCGGCGCGGCCGGCGCGCGGGTGGCGAGGAAAGGTCGAGCGGGAGGAAGGAAAATGACGGAAACGAAGTGCATCTTCTGCGGGTGGGCCAACCGTGCGCTCGTCGGGGAAAACGCTCTCGCCGCCGCGTTCCGGGACGCGTTTCCGGTCTCGGAAGGGCATACCTTGATTGTCCCGAAGCGCCACGCCGTGACCTTCCTCGATTTGACGGAAGAGGAGACGGGCGCCATTTTCGCGCTGGCCCGCGAGTGCGCGGAAGCGTTGCGGAAAGGGGACGCAAGCATCGGCGGCTTCAATTTCGGGGCGAACGCGGGGGCGTGCGCGGGCCAGACGGTCTTCCACTGCCATTTCCACCTGATACCGCGCCGCGACGGCGACCACCCGCACCCGCGCGGCGGCGTCCGCGCCGTCATCCCCGGCAAGGCGGCGTATTGAGCCCGGACCGCGTCCCATGGAAAAGCGAGGCACCGTTCCCCCCATGCGTCCGCCTTCCGACCGGTCCTCCGGCGGGGTGGCGGTGCGGCGGTTCTCCGTCCCCGGCCTCCTGCCCCTGCTCGCGCGCCGGGAGCTTTTCGTCGCCCGCTGGGGGTTCCGCGGCGCCGACGGCGAAGCGCTGGCCGGAGAACGCCTTTCCGCCATGCTCGGGTTCCTGCGCGCCCGGCCGCCGCTCTTCGCCCCGCGCGGCGCCTGGGTCCGCGTGCCGTGGCGCCGGACGGGGGAGGGGAGCGCCTTCCTCCTCGGCCGCGAAATCGCCTTCCCCCGCTATCGGGGCCGCCGCATCCTCCCGGACGGGGAGGCGGGAGACGCCGTCGCTTTCGCCGCCAGCGTCACCGACGGCCGTTTCGAGGACTTCCTGCACGGCTCGCAGGCGGGCGGAGAGGCGGAAAACTACCACCTCTGGTGCGGATTCGCGGCGGAACTGGCCGACGCGGCGGCCGCGGCGATCGCGGCGGACGCGGGCGCCACCGGTTTCCGCTGCGCGCCGGGGTATCCGCTCCTCCCCGACGCGACGGCCAACGTCGCCGTATTGCGCGCGCTGGACGCGGAGCGCAGCCTCGGCGTCGCCGCGGAACCGACCGGCATGATGCGGCCCGAATTTTCCACGGCGGGCCTCGTTTTCCGGCCCTCCGGGGGCGTTTGACGGCCTTTTGCGGGCGGAGAGGCGCCTTTTTCGCCGGGAACGCGCAAATTCTCTTGCATTTTCCCGCGCAAAACCGGATAAAAACCACACCTTTTAGTTGGAACCAACCCCGAACACAAAACCACACAGGAGAAATCCAAATGGGCAAGCCCCTCACCAAAACCCAAATCATCACCAAGATCGCCGACGACAACGGTCTGACCAAGAAGCAGGCCAAGTCCGTCATCGCCAGCATCGTCGCCCTCGCGTACAAGAGCGCCAAGGACGGTTTCACCATCCCCGGGCTCGGCAAGCTCGTCGTCGTCTCCCGCAAGGCCCGCACCGGCCGCAACCCCCGCACCGGCGAACAGATCAAGATCAAGGCGAAGAAGGTCCTCAAGTTCCGCATCGCCAAGGCCGCCAAGGACGCGATCCTCCCGGCGAAGTAGTCCGGACCCCGTCCGAACCGGAAACCGCGGCGTTTGCCGCGGTTTTTTCGCGCCCCGGCCCCGCCGGGGCGTTCTTTTTTGCGGCGGAAGCTTGTCAAGCGGAAAAGATTTCCGGGGGAGGGGCGGGACCCGTGCCGGCCGGGAACCGTTTCGCGGGGAGGCGGAAACGGTTGTCAATGAAAAACGAAAATCCGTTTCCGGGGGAGATGCCGTCAAGGGAAAACAACGGCGCCTTTCGGGGCCGCCCGGAAGGCGGAGCCCGGCCGGGAGGCGGACGCGGCGGCACGCGGAAGCGGAGCCGCCGCAAGGCAACGGGGTTCCCGCGAAGCTTCGCTCCGCGGGGTGGAACGTGCCCGGAGGGCACCTCAATCCGGCGTGCGGACCCAGGCGGGGTCGCAGGGGAAGTACGCGTCGATGCGCCCGCGGAAGGCCCCGTCCAGCCGGATGCCCGTCGCGTCCCAGCCGCGCACGGGACGGCCCCCCGACATCACCCGCGCCGGCGCGATCCCGCCCGTCGGCCAGGCGATCCGCCAGCCGCCCGGCGGCGAGCCCGTCGCGTCCAGCTCCACCGAAAGCTTCTTCCCTTCCCACTTGGCGCGGACGGCCACCTTGCCGTACGGCGTGGCGAGGCCTTCCGCCCCGATTCCTTCCCCCTCCAGCCATTCCGCCGGGGCGCCGCGCAGGATCCACACCGCGCCGTCATCCTCCTCGGCGATCAGGCCCGCCACCGTGCGCACGAACTCCGAAAGCGCCAGCCACGAGGGCATGCTTCCCGCGCGGCGCGGGGCGAGCGGGTCGTTGCGCGAGTAATTCTCCGCCCACGCGTGCCAGCCGCGCGGGTACGCTCCCGCCACCATGTCGTGGTACAGCTCCCGCGCGAGGTCCCGTTCCCCTTCCGCCGCGGCGGCCAGGGCGAAGGAGACGTGCGCGCTCCTTTCCCACGCGCTGCGCGTCTTCCGGCGGGCGAGGAGCGAGCGCTGCACCTCCTGCAGGGACCGGGTCCGCAGGCCCTGCCAGAGTTCGTCCCGCGCGCGCGCCGGGAAATACAGGAACGCGAGCGTTTCGGCGGAAAAGCGCCCGTCGGGCAACGACGCGGGCAGGGGCGAATCGAGGGGCATGACGTCCAGCTGCCGGCGCAACCTCCGGCGCACGGCGTCGAAGGACGCGTTCGC
>JAFSUH010000213.1 GCA_017445365.1 Kiritimatiellia bacterium
ATCCAACGCGGTCTTGCCGTCCTCGACCTTTTGAAAAAGACGGGCATCCCCGAAGAGATTGCCCGGAAAGAAGTCCCGCGCGCCCTCCGCATCATGGCGGAAGCCTCCGCCTCCCGCGTGGAAACGCGCGAAATCGCCTTCCGGGAGCGAATCGACCGGGTTCTCGTCCCCCGCGCGGCGCAACTCCTCCTCGAAAAGCTCCACGCCCGCATCGCCGGCCTCGACCCTCTTCTCCCCGGCTTTCCGGGTTGCCCCCCCGCCAACGGCTTCTTTTTGGGGAATTATCCCGCCCCATTCCAAAAATCCGGGATAAGTGTGCCGTCCCATTCCCAAAGGGCATCCCCCGTCCTACGGCGCATGGGGACATGCGCCCTCCCGGATTTCCGTGATCTCGAAGCGAAATCCTGGCAATCCCGTAAATCCTGTCGCAAAACTCTCCGTGTCCCGGTGCCTCTGCGGGTAGATTCCTTTCGTTTTCACGGCGCGACAAGACTCGGGGTCCCCGCGAAGCTTGCTTCGTGGGGTTTCGCCGCACCTCCGCCCCCCAATCCGGTCCGAACACCCGTCCCCCCCGCGGCTCCGCGCCTCCGCGCGAGCTTTCTTTGCGCCCTTTGCGGATGGATGTTTTCCATGTCCCCGCAGGGAGCTTTCAATGCTTTTCAATGTCCCGATTCCGGCAAAAGAAAGCGGCTTTGCCGGACATCGGCAAAACCGTTCGAAGGCGGGAGCAGGGCCACGCGCAGGGGGGCCCAGCAAGGCAAAGTGCCCGCGGCACTACACGCCCATGATTTCCTTTTCGCGGGCGGCGACGGCTTCGTCGATTTTCCTGACGTAGCCGTCCGTGTAGCCCTGGATGTCTTCCAGCGCTTTCGTCAAATCGTCCTCGGTGATCGTCCCTTCGCGCTCCAGCGCCTTGACCGCGTCGTTCGCCTCGCGGCGCACCGCGCGGACCGACACCTTCGCCTCCTCCGCGTATTTCGAGGCGACCTTCACCATCTCCTTGCGGCGCTCTTCGCTGAGCTCGGGGATCGGCACGCGGATGACGCGCCCGTCGTTGAGCGGCGTGATGCCGATGTTGGCGGCGAGGATCCCCTTTTCGATGGAGCCGAGCGTGCTCGGGTCGAAGGGCTTGACGACGATCAGGCGCGTCTCCGGCGTCGAAATCAGGGCGATGTCGCGGAGGCGCGTCTGCGTGCCGTACGCCTCCACGGAGATGTTCTCCACGAGGCTCGGCGAGGCCTTGCCGGTGCGCAGGCCGGAGAGGTTGTTTTTGAGGACGTCAAGGGATTTCGTCATCTTGTCGTCGGCTTCGAGCAGGACTTCGTCGCTGGATTCGTACATGGGTGGGGTCCTTTCGGATGGGTGGGTTGGATTACTCGGTGATCCACGTGCCGGCGCCGCCGGTCGTGACGGCGCGAATCATGGCGCCCTTTTCGAAAAAGTCGAGAACGAGAATCGGGATGGCGTTGTCCCGGCAGATGGCGAAGGCGCTCGCGTCCATGATCCGGAGGCGCTTCGCGAGGGCTTCCTCGTACGTCAGCCGGTCGTACTTCACCGCCGTCGGGTCCTTCTTCGGGTCCGCCGTGTACACGCCGTCCACCTTGGTCGCCTTGACCAGCGCGTCCGCGCCGATTTCCGCGGCCCGGAGCGCCGCCGCCGAATCCGTCGTGAAGAACGGGTTCCCCGTCCCGCCCGCGAAAAGACAGACCGCGCCCGCGGCGAGCGCCTCGCGCGCCGCGCGGTGGGTGAAAAGCGGCGCGACGGAAGGCATCGGGGCCGCCGTGAAAAGCTTCGAGGGAACGGACGCCGCATCCAGCGCGTTCTGGAGGGCGAGGGCGTTGATGGCGGTGGCGAGCATCCCCATCGAGTCGCCCTGCGCGCGGCCGACGCCCTTTTCCGCGCCGGAGAGGCCGCGGAAGATGTTGCCGCCGCCGATGACGACGCCGATTTCAAGCCCAATCGCGCGGAGTTCCGCGATGGAGGAGGCCATTTCCGAGAGGACTTCGGGCGCGAGAGCCTCGTCGCCGCGGCGGAGGACTTCGCCGCTGAGTTTCAGGAGGATGCGTTTGACGGTGGGGGCGGTGGTCATGGGAAAGCCTTTCGATGGGATCAAAGGTCGTGGCCGGGAACGGAGCAGCGCGGCGGGTCGCCTTCCGGGGTGCCCAGGGTGTACGTGCCGCCCGCGGGGCAGACGGGGACGGTGCCGCCGGAGAAGAGCTCGTCGAGCGAGGAAGGGAAAGCGCCGTGGCGTTCGGCATGGACGGCGGAGAGGTGGTCGATGGCGGCGAGGTTGGCGACGCAACGGGCGATCCGGGACTTGGTGCGGGTGGCGCGGGCCGCGGGGATGGCGATGGCGCAGAGCACGACGGCGAGGAAGAGGGAGAGCAGGAGCTCGACGGCGGTGAGGCCCGGAGAGTGGCGGAAATGCGGCATGCAGGCAGTCTAGCGCAACGCGCCCGCGGCGGCAATGCCGCCGTGTTTCCGCCGGAAGCCGGGAACGGCAAGATGGGCTGGACCGCGGCGGGCGGGAAGCGGTAGATTGGGGCCATGTTCGTTTTCGTTGTCGTCTTTGTCGCCATCTTGTCCCTTGTTTGCGGAGCGGTCGTCGCGGGGATTGCCGTCTGGAAGCAGGAAGAACGCAAGCTCCACGCGCTGGAAGCCGCCAACCTCGACCGGATGCGCGAGGCGCGCGAAGCGGTGAAGGAAAAGAAGAAGGAAATCGAGCGGTTGCAGGAGGCGCTCAAGACGCGCGACGCGACGCTCTATTCCCTGCAATCGCGCGTGAATCGGCTGGAAGCCGCCGCGCGCGCCCAAACCCCCTGAAGGGCTCCGCATGGGAGACGATTTTTCCCGGCAGGTCGCCAAGAAATGGAAGCGCTTGGGCAGGAAGGCCCTCCGCTTCCTGCGCGGCTTGCTCTTGGCGGGCGGCGTCCTCTTCTGGGCGCTCTGCCTCCTCCTCTGCACGGCTTTCCCGCAACGGTTCCTCAACTGGATGGCGCATGCCGACGGCGTCGAAGGGAGGCCGGAGGAAGCCCACGTGATTTTCGTCCCCTCGGGTGCGGGGATGCCCTCGGAGAGCGCCCTCATGCGCCTTTGGACGGCGGGGGAAGCGGCTCGCCGCGCGCCGCGCGCGCAGGTGGCGCTGGCGCTTCCCGCCGAAGCGGAGCAGGTCGCCGCGTACCGCGAGGAACTGCTCCTGCGCGGCGTCGCGCCGGAGCGCATCAAGGTCGTGACCGGCCGCAACACGCGCGAACAGGCGTTGCGGCTGGCGGAAGCGATTCCCGTCTGGGACGCGGCGGGCGCGCGCATCCTGGTGGTGACGAGCCCCGCGCACGTGCGCCGCACGGCGGCGGCCGTCCGCAAGGTCCTGGGGCGGGCGAAGCTCTGCGTCCTCCCGGCGTGGAACGGCGATTTCGCGAGCGACCTCCCGCTTGCGGACGACGCGGCCGGGGAGGCGGTGGAGGCGGCATCGGCGGCGGGGAAAGGCGAGCTCTTCCTCCGCTACGGACTCGAAAGCAACGCGCGCGCCCTCCTCGACGCCACGCGCGAATGGGTCGCGCTCCTTTGGTACCGCCTCCTCGGCTGGGCGTGAGGCAAACAACGGAAAAGCCCGCCGGGGAGGCGGGCTTTTTGCGGGAAACGCGGAAGGCCTACTTCTGCTTTTCGATGAAGGCGCGCGCGTCGTCCACCTGGTAGGCGGAGCCCAAGAGGCAGTTCTTCTCGTAGATGAAGTCCGCGTATTCCTTCATGAAGATCTTGCCCGGATCGCGCAGGTCGAACTTCTCCGGCTTGTCGCGGAAGAACTCGCGGTGCACGCGGGTCCAGACCAAGCGGCCGTCGGTGTCGATGTTGATCTTGGTGACCCCGCGCTTCGCGGCGCCGAGGAACTGCGTCGCGTCCACGCCCTTCGCGCCCTTGATGGCGCCGCCGGCCGCGTTGATGCGGGCGACTTCGCCGGGCGGAACGGAGGAGGAGCCGTGCATGACCAGCGGGAAGCCGGGAAGGCGGCGCTGGACTTCTTCGAGGATGTCGTAGCGGAGCTTCTGGTCGCCGGAGAACTTGAACGCGCCGTGGCTCGTCCCGATCGCGCAGGCGAGGGAGTCGCACCCGGTCTTGGAGACGAAATCTTCGACTTCTTCGGGCTTCGTGTACACGTGCTCGGCCGCGGAAACGTCCTCTTCGACGCCCTTCAGCTGCCCGAGTTCGGCTTCGACGACGAGGCCCTTGGCGTGGGCGGCGTCCACGACGCGCTTGGTGATGGCGACGTTCTCTTCGTAGGGATACATCGAAGCGTCGATCATGACGGACGAGTACACGCCGCTTTCGATGCAGTCCATGCAGGTCTTCTCGTCGCCGTGGTCGAGGTGCACCGCGAAGACGGCGTCCGGGAAGATTTCGTCGGCGGTCTTCATCATCGCTTCGAGCATGAGCTTGTGCGTGTAGTTGCGCGCGCCCTTGGAGAGCTGGACGATGAAGGGGGCCTTGCTCCGGACGTTGCCTTCGAAAAGGCCCATCGTCTGCTCGAGGTTGTTGATGTTGTAGGCGCCGATGGCGTACTTGCCGTACGCGTGGGCGAAGAGCTGTTTGGTGGTAACGATCATGGGTTGTCCTCCGGGTTTTCGGGCGGCTTGGCCGCCGGTGTTCTGCTAAATCTCGCTTTCCCCTTCCGCGGCGGGGGCTTCCTCCGCCGCTTCGTCCTCCGCCGCCTTGTCGGCCGCGGCGCGGTAGTCCTTCCACCCGGCCTTGCCGAGCAGGCCCTCCTGGAAGTTCTGCACGAGCGTCATCGCGCGCGACTGGCGGATGGACTGGGCGATCTGCGGCGCGTACGCGGCGAGTTCCTCCGCGTCCACCGGCGTGCGGCTTCCGACGAAAGCGACGGCGTAGCCGCCGGGGATGCGCACCGGCTTGGCGACGGCACCCGCCGGATACGGCAGGACGGCCTGCGAGACGGCGCGGCGCACCGGGTCGGGCTGCTGGTTGGCTTCGAGCCCGGTGAAGGCGTCGAGCGTCCGCACGCCGTCCGCGTCGAGCCCCGCCGCGGCGACGGCTTCGGCGAAGCTCTTGCCTTCCTTCACGGCGGCGGCGACGGCCGCGGCGGCTTCGTCGGCACGGGCCTTGAGCGCGTCGGCGGTGCGTTCGGCAACGACGGCTTCGCGGACGCGGTCGGCGCACTCGTCGAATTCCGGCACGCGCGGCTCCTCGATGGACGCGAGGCACGCGACGAAATACGCGTCTTCCCCGCGGACGGGGGCGGAAATCCGCTCGAAGGGCCCCTGCTCCAGCGCGAAGACCGCCGGGACGAACGCGGCGCCGGCTTCGGGCAGCGGGTCGGCCAGCCGGTCGAAGGCGTCGAGGGCGCGGACGGACTTGCCCGCGGCTTCCGCGACGGCGGCGAAATCGGGAATCACGTTGTCGTCGCCGGGGAGCGCGTTGTAGGCGAAATCGCGCGCGGCGCCTTCGGCGGCCTCTTCCTGCGCGGTTTCCGCGAGGGCGGAGACGATTTCGTCCTTGACGTCGGCGAGGTCGGCGATTTCGGTGGAAACTTCGCCTTCCCCGTTGGTGACGGCGCGCGCGAACTTCGCGATGTGCTGGTCGTAGTAGTCCTGGAGCGCGTCGTCATCGGTCGCGGGGGCCGCGTCCGCGTAGTCCGCCAGCGGGAAGGAGACGACGGAAACCGCGCGTTTTTCCGGGAGCGTCCAGCGCGCCGGGTCGGCGTCGTAGGCCGCGCGGACGTCTTCGTCCGACGGCGCGGGCGCTTCGGCGAGGTCCTTTTCGGCGACGGTCGCGAAGGCGGCCGTGCAGGAGTCGAAGAGCAGGTGCCCCATCCGGTCGATTTCCGGCTGGACGACGACGGCCTGCGCGCCGACGAGCGCGGCGAGCTTCCGGGCGAGGATTTCCTGCTCGATGAAGGCGCGGAACTGGCTTTCGGAGTACCCGAGGCCGGCGAGCGTTTCGGAGACGAACGACTGGTAGGCGTCGAGCTGGAAATGCCCGTCGCGGTCGGAGAAGTTGCCGCGGATGGCGCCGTACACGTCCTCGTCGGTGGCGGAGAGGCCGAGCTTGCGGGCCTCGCGGAGGAGGGCGAGGCGGTTCCAGGTGCCGCGGCGGAGGGCCTGCTCGGCGTCGGGGGTGCCGAGGCTTTCGCGGCCGTTGCTCAGGACGTAGGCGAGATAGACGGCGTTGTAGGCGGCGGCGTACTCCTCCTGCGGGACGGGTTTGCCGTCGAGCTCGCCGGGCGCGTTGGCGGACGCGGCCGCGGAGGAAGCGGCGGGCCACTGCATGCCCCAGACGACGAAGGCGAAGATGATGAGCACCAGGATGGCGCCCCAGAGCAGACGCGAGGAGATGAGCTTGTTGAACTTGCTGATGAGCATGGCCATGGTTGGGGTTCCTTGGGAAGGGGTGGAAGGGCGGACGGGAACGGGTCCGCCAAACGCGCGCGCAAGATAGTGCGGATTGGCCCCGGCCGCAAGCGTTTTGCCAATGTTCGGCAAAAACCGGTCGGTTTTGCCGAACATTGGCAAAATGCGCCCCCGCGCGGCGGGGCTACGCGAAAGCGGTCCGCTCCAGCTCGCGGGTGGGGTCGATTTCCCCCGCGGGGGGATTGCCGATGCCCGCGAGCGCCCTGAGCCCCGCCGCCGCCGCGACCATCGCCGCGTTGTCCGTGCAGTACGCCATCGGCGCCAACCGCACCGTGAAGCCGTGCCTCTCCCCCATCGCCGCCAAACGCGCGCGCAACGACGCGTTTTTCGCGACGCCGCCCGCACAGAGCAATTTCTTCGCCCCCGTCGCCTCCACCGCCCGCTCCACCCGCCGCGCGAGCGAGGAGACCACGGCCTCTTCGTAGCTCGCCGCCAGGTCCGCGAGATGCGTTTCCTTTTCTTCCGGGTGGTTTTTCAAGCGGTACAGCAACGCCGTCTTGAGCCCGCTGAAGGAAAAGCACATCCCCATGTCCAGCCCCTCGGGACTCCTCTCTTCCTTCGCGTGCTCCATCCCGCGCGGAAATTCCGCGAACTTCCGGTTCCCGCCCGCCGCCGCCTTTTCGATGGCGGGGCCGCCCGGGTACCCCAAGCCCAGCATCTTGCTTCCCTTGTCCAGGCACTCGCCCGCGGCGTCGTCCAGCGTGGTTCCGAGCAGTTGGTACCGGCCGATGCCGCGCATGCGGAACAAACACGTGTGCCCGCCGCTCACCATCAAGATCAGCATGTCGGTTGCTTCGTCCGGCGGCGGCATCTCCGGGTCGAGGAACACCGCGGCGATGTGCGCTTCGATGTGGTTGACGCTCCAGACGGGCTTTCCCAACGCCTGCCCCAGCGCCCGCGCGCCCGCGGTTCCCACGATGAGCGAACTCGCCAGCCCCGGCCCCGTCGTCACGGCGACCGCGTCGAGGCTTTCCCACGGAACGCCCGCGCGGTCCATCGCCTCGCGCACGACCCGCGGAAAACTTTCAACGTGCCCGCGCGAGGCGATTTCCGGGACCACCCCGCCGTACGGCCGGTGCCGGGCGATCTGGCTGTCCACCGCGCTCGAGAGCACCCGCCGGCCGTCGTCCACGACGGCGGCGGCGGTCTCGTCGCACGAGCTTTCGATGCCGAGCACGCGCATGGGGCTACTTGTCCCGCGGCTGGAAGAGGAGCAGGCCCGAGAGCATGTCCTTCGCCCGGGCGAGCTGCGTGTCGGCGGCCGCCCCCGCCGGGGTTTCGTCGAGGTCCACCGCCTCGCCCATCGTCGGGTTTTCGTCCACGCCCTCGTCGAGCGCGTGCCAGCCTTCGGAAGCCTTCTGCCCGTCCGCGTCGGTGCTGGGGAGCACGTCGGCTTCGTCGAGGACGTCCTTCGCGTTGCGGGCGAGCAGGACGTTCCGCCACTCCTCCATGTTCATCGGCACCACCACGTCCGGCTCGATGCCGTTTTCGTGGATGACGCGTTCGGAAGGCGTGTAGTACTTCGCGGTCGTCAGGCGTATCGCCCCGCCGTTCTGCTGCGGGATGACGGTCTGCACCGACCCCTTGCCGTAGGTCTTCTCCCCGAGCAGCACCGCGCGCTTGTGGTCCTGCAGGGCGCCGGAGACGATTTCCGCGGCGGAGGCGCTGGCGCCGTTGACAAGGACGATCATCGGCACGTCGGGGAACGGATGGCGCAGGCGCGCGGAGAAGGACTGTTCCACGCGGCCGTCGCGCCCGCGGGTGAAGACGACGGGGCTTCCGCGCGGGAGGAACTTCTGGGCGACTTCGACCGCGGAGGTGAGCAGGCCCCCGGGGTTGCCGCGGAGGTCGAGGATGAGCCCGCGGACCTTCTTTTCCGCGAAGTCGTCAAGGACTTTCTGCAAATCGCGCGAGGTCGTCTCGCCGAACTGGACGAGCCGGACGTAGCCGATGCCGCCGTCGAAGATTTCGGCGTCCTTGACGGAAGGCACGCGGATTTCGGCGCGTTCGAGGGCGAAGGTCTTGACCAGCTGCGTCTTCGGGCGGAAGACCTTGATTTTGATGCGGGTGCCGGGTTCGCCGCGCATGCGCGAGACCGCCTCGTCGAGCATGAGCCCGTCGGTGGGTTCGCCGTCGATTTCGAGAATCTTGTCGCCTGGGAGGAGCCCCGCGCGGAAGGCGGGGGTTTCCTCCATCGGGGAGATGACCGTGAGGATTCCGTCGCGCATGCCCACGGTGATGCCGAGGCCGCCGAAGTGGCCGGAGGTGTCGGCCTTCATCGCGTCGAAGGCCTTCTTGTCCATGTAGTGGGAATGCGGATCGAGGTCCTGGAGCATGCCGTCGAGGGCGGCTTCGACGAGCTTCTGGTACTCGACCTTGTCGCGGTCCACGTAGTGCTCGCGGACGGTTTCGACGACGCGGGCGAAAAGCGCGTACATGTCGTAGGCGGAAATGCCGTCTTCCTTCGCGTCCGCGGTCGCGGCGGCCTTGGCGGCCTCGGCGGCGTAGAGGCGGCCGCCCGCGGCGAGATTGGCGCAGAGGAGGGCGAAGAGGGCGAGGAAGGGGAGGATGCGACGCAAACCGTTCATGGAAAAACCTCGGGGTTGAAGGAGCATCCTACCGCGTGCCCCGGTGCCCCGCAAGGATTCCGGCCCCGCACGGGGAACGGCTTGCCGGGGCTTCGGCCCGCCCCGGCTGCGGATTTGCCAATGTTTGGCAAAAAACGCGCAAATTTGCCGAACATTGGCAAAACCATCCGCCGCGCGCGGGAAACATTTTGCCAATGTTTGGCAAAATCGGGCCAAATTTGCCGAACATTGGCAAAATGCGGATTTTCGCGGCGCATGCGCCGCGTCAGGCGAAGATCCGGTCGACCAGCTTCTCGACGCCGTCGAGGACCACGTCGAAAATCACGCCCAGGATTTCCTTGGTGGCGTCGTCCTGGCCGCCGAACAGCGCCGATTTCAAGCCCTTGACGATGAGAATGCGGAAGAGGCGCGGAATCATTTTCGCCGCGACCAGGTCCAGCCGGCAGATCGGAAGGACGACCGCCTTGATGAAGTACGCGACCGTGCCCGGACAACGGTTGACCGCGTAGCAGGTTTCCGCGTGCGTCTTGACCGAAGCGAGGAAGTCCGGGACCGCCCCGCGGTTCGGCCCGCCGCCCGGCGGCAACGGCGCGGCAAAAGGCAAGGCCGGCACCGTCGCCTGCACCGTCGCCTCGCTCCAGTCCTTTCCCGTTTCCGGATCCGCGAAGACCAGCGCCACCTGCGCCGCGGCGTTGGCGGCCTCGTTTTTCGTCGAGATTCCCTTGCAGGTCGCGGAAACCGCCGCCCCGTCCGGGAAAAACGCCTTGGCGCGCTTCTGCGCGTCCGCGTCGCTTTCGTGGAGGTACGACGAGGCCCACGCGACATGGCGCGCGGCGAGGATGGCGCGGGTCTGCGCGAGTTCGAGGAGCACGTGCTGCCAGAGGCCCAGGAACAGCGCCAGCAGCGCCGGAACGACAATCGCCGTCTCCAGCATCGCCTGGCCCCGTTCGTCGCCCCAAAAAGCGGAAATCCTCGACAGCACCCGTTCCATGTTCAGTGGAAAATCAGTTTCGATTCGCCGGAAACTTCCTTCGCCTTCCAGCTGTCGCGGAAAACGACCGGGCAGGGTTCGTAGTCGAATTCGCCGCCGTAGGCCGGCGCGCGGATGAGCGGGATCGGCCAGATGGGAACGGCGAGGATGCCCATCGTGAAATAGATCCGGTGGTCCGTCTTGCACCCCGCGTCGGTGAGCCGGTCGCCCTTGAGCCGCACCGACGAAACCGCCGTCACGCCGTTTTCCCCGCCGTACCAGAGCTTCGCGAGCGACGGGAACCAGCTGTCTTCCTTTTTCGTCGCGCCGAAGCGGACCGCGGTGGTGAAGCGGCAGTTGCCCGACTTCTCCAGGTCCTTTTCCGTGCCGTCCGCCTCGCCGGCGAGGCGGGCGTACTTGGCGTTCCAGCTGAAGAACTTGAGGAACACCATGTCGAGCGCGAAGGGGTCGTACGCGGCGGTGTGGAGGGGCGAGGCGCGCAGGAACACCGTCCGCCCCGCTTCCGGCGGGTAGGTGTCGTTGCCGGTCGGCCACTCGACCAGGCGGGAGATTTCCCAGGCCTTGTGCGGACGGACGTCCGGGGCGAGCGGCCAGCAGTACAGGTCGATTTCCTTTTTCGGATTCGGGAGGAGCCCGTCGGCGACCTTGGAGAGGACCTTCCCCAGGGCCGGGACGATGGCGAGGGCGTTCCTGACGAAGTCCCGCAGGGAATTGAGGACGGTTCCCGTCCCGTACCACTTGTCCAGCTCGGTCTTCAGCTTGGAGTAGCCCTCCGAAGGGGCCGCGACGCCCAGCGAAGAGAAGATGTCCTTCATTTCCGCCTCGCCGATCTTGTCCGCCCCCATGCACCGGGCGACTTCGCTCGCCTCGGAGAGGGCGAGGTGGTCGTACCCGGGCGTGGCGGCCAGGACGCCCGCGTCCACGTAGTCGTTGGCGAAGCCCAGGTTCGCCCACCAGGTGGCGATCTCCTTCCGCCCTTCGAACCAGTCGCCGATGGCGACGATGGGTCCCCACGGCAGTTGCGAGCAATCCTTGGCGATTTTCGCGATCCACTTGATCGTGATGCCGTTGATGATCAGGTGGTAGACGACGTGGATGTCGTAGGAAAGCGCGTTGCTCGCGTTCACCATGTTGCACCCGCGCGCCGCCCAGATGCCCGTGGCGAGGGCCGCGGCGTCCGCGGCCGTCTGCGCGCGGATGCGGCGGCGGACCGCGCCGCCGATCGGGAAGACGGACGTGGCGAAGAGGAGGAGGGCGAGCGAGAGGATGCCCACCGCGAGAAGGGCCTGTCCCGAGTCGTCCCGCCGGAAACGGCGGGCGCGCAGGGCGAGGACGCGGCGGAAGGAGGACACGGGCGGCACCTACTTGAGGAACTCGTCCTCGCTCATCTTCCCGCCCAGCAGGTCGTCCTCCGTGAGCGTCCTCGCGCGGGCGGTCGAGTTGGAAATCGTCTTCACCGCCTCCTTCTGCAACGCCCGGGGCATCTGCCGGTCCGGCCCGAAGAGATCCTTGAAGGCGAGGGTCGCGACGACCGTCAGGTAGTGGCCGTGCTCCATGAAGTCCACGTTGTGGTACAGGTTCACGGCGGGAGAGGTGTCGCCTCCGGGCATCGGCGGGCACTGGTCGGCGGGGAAGCAGCGGGACGGCGAAATCTCGTTGCCGTCCCAGAAGGCGTAGTGGTTGACGACCCGGAGGGTGCACGGGGAGGAGCCCTCGCGGCCGACCAGGTGGAACTTGACGTTCATGTCCGGGCCTTCGAAGAGGCCGCTGTTGCGCCGCCAGCCGATGTAGCAGGCGGAATAGCCCGGGTTGTTCTCGTCCATGGGGATGACGTACCCCGCGCCGTGGTAGGTGCGCGAAGGACCCGAGCCGGACACCTCGTCGATGCAGACGGGGTAGCCGGTGAGGTTGGTCAGCTGGATGCAGATGAAGTACCAGCCCTTGTCCGCCATGTAGTTGGCGTCGGCGGAGATGTCGCCGGTGTCCGGCTTGTCGTCGTCGCCCGCGAAAACGGGAACGGCGGAGGCGAGAAGCGCGAGGGAAAGGAGGAAGAGGCGTTTTTTCACGGGCGGAGTCCTTCGAAGACGGGAAACGCGGGGGGGCTATTGTGCTTTCGCGGCACCGCGGCGGGGACCACCTTTCGCGCCGATTTGGGAAATCCACGCGCCCGCGGGGCAGGAGAGCCGGAAGCCGACGTTGCCGTTGGCGTTGCCCGTCCACGCGTGCGCACGGGTGGCGGCCCGGCACCAGGTGGCCTGGTCGTACCAGCTGCCGCCGCGCTCGATGCGCTGCGAGCCGTGCTCCGGGCCCGTCGGATCGGTGCTTTGGTCGAGGTCGTACTCGCCGTACCAGTCGCGGCACCACTCCCAGACGTTGCCGTGCATGTCGTAGAGGCCCCAGGCGTTGGGCTCGTAGCTTCCGACCGTCGCGGTCCCGCAGTCCGTGGCGACGGAGCCGACCTGCTTCTTGGCGACCCCGGCGAGCGACTTGCGCGCGGAGCCGGAGTAGCGGGCGATGCGGGAGAGGGCGGGGTCGGTCTTCGCGTCGGCGAGGTCCTCGCCGCTGCCGAGCGCCGTTTCGGTGCCCGCGCGGCAGGCGTTTTCCCACTGCGCTTCGGTGGGCAGGTCGAACGGGATGCCCGTCCGGCTGCGCAGGCGGCCGAGGAAGCTGTACGAATCCACGCCGTCGGTCTTCGGCCACCCGGCGCCGCGGCCTTCGCCGCGGATGTCCTCGTAGCTGACGGCCTCGACGGGGCGGGTGTCGCCGAACTTGCGGAACCAGGCCGGCTGGGTGCCGGCGACAAGCTCCCACTGCTTCTGGGTGACCTCGAAAACGCCGATGTAATAGGCCTCCGAAAGGGTCACGTCGTGGCGGACCTCGTTTTCCTCGTGGACGGTTTCGGTCTTGGGGGAGCCCATGACGAAGCTGCCCGCGGGGATGCGGCGGAGGACGAGCTTGGTGGTCTTGAACTCGTCGGTCCAGCCGCCGGAAGGAGGGGCAGCAAGCGTGGAAACCGGGTAGGAAGGCGCGTCGCAACCGGCGGAAAGGTCGACGACGATGTACGGAGCGTCGGCCGGATCGGCGGCGGGGGAACACCCGCCGGAGAGGGACGCGAGGGCCACGAGGCAGAGCGCGGCAAGAACGGGAAGGAGGACTTTCTTTTTTGTCATGGGGAACGGGGGAAGAGGGTGGATGGGAAGAACTTGTCGTTTCCATCCTACCGCTTTCCCCTTCCCCCTTCAATCCGCATTTTGCCCGGGGTTCGGCACCGGCGGAGGCACGTTGCGCGCCGGGTCTCCGCCGCGCGCCGCGTCCCGGCGACGCCGCGCTTGACTCGCAAGCGGCCGCGGGGTATGGTCCGCACCGCTTTACCCCCGAAAAAAAGAGGTTCAACATGTCTTCCATCTGCGAAATTTGCGGCAAGGGGCCCGTCCGCGGCGCCCGCATCGTCCGTCACGGCCTTTCCAAGAAGAAAGGCGGCATCGGCCTTCACACCACCGCCGTCACCAAGCGCACCTTCAAGCCCAACCTCCAGACCGTCCGCGCGGCCGTCTCCGGCGGCGGCACCCGCAAAATGACCGTCTGCACCTCGTGCATCAAGGCGGGCAAGGTCGCGAAGGCGTAGCAAATTCCCCTCCCAGCAACCCGCCGCTCCCCGGCGGGTCCGCCCCAGCGCTCCGCCGGCCCCCGTGCCCGCGGGGCGCGCCGCATTTACCCAAAGGAACCCGAGATGAAGAACTCCTCCGTCCCCCGCCGTCCGAAAGCCCCCAAAGCCCATCCCGCCCCCCTCGACGCCACCCCGCCCGCGCCGCCGCCCGCCCCCATGGCCGCGAAAGCCGCGCTTTCCGTGGGCGGCAAAAGCTGGGAGCTTCCCATCCTCCGCGGCGCCTCCGGCGAGCGCGCAATCGACGTGACGGACCTGCGCGCGGCGACGGGCCTGGTCACCTACGACCCGGGCCTCGGCAACACCGCCATCTGCGAAAGCGCCATCACCCGCATCGACGGCGACAAGGGCGAACTGCTCCTCCGCGGCCACCCGATCGAGCGGCTCACCGACCACTGCTCGTTCGTGGAAGTGGCGTACCTCCTCCTGCACGGGGCGCTCCCGACGACCGACCAGCGCGCGCGCTTCTCCGAACTCCTCAACCGCCACTCGCTCATCCACGAGGACATGCGGATGTTCTTCCGCAACTTCCCCGAAGGCGCCCACCCGATGGCGGTGCTCTCGGCGATGGTGATCTCGCTTTCGAGCTTCTACCCGGAACTGGAAGCGCTCTCCGCGAAGGAGGAAGCCGACATCACCGCGACGCGCCTGCTCTCGAAACTCAGGACCATCGCCGCTTTCTCGTACAAGAAATCGGTGGGCGAGCCGTTCGTCTACCCGTCGTACAAGTTCTCGTACTGCGAGAACTTCTTGAACATGATGTTCTCCACCTCCGTCTCGCCCTACCGCGCGAAGGATTGCGAAATCCAGGCTTTGAACCGCCTCCTGATCCTCCACGCCGACCACGAGCAGAACGCCTCGACCACGGCCGTGCGCCTCGTGGGCAGCACCGGCGCCAACCTGTACGCTTCCATCGCCGCGGGCTGCAACGCGCTCTGGGGGCCGCTCCACGGCGGCGCGAACCAGGCCGTCATCGAGATGCTCGAAGGCATCCTCGCGGAGGGGCTGACCGCGAAGGAAGCCGTCCGCCGCGCGGAGGACAAGAACTCCGGCTTCCGCCTGATGGGCTTCGGCCACCGCGTGTACAAGACGACGGACCCGCGCGCGAAAATCGCCAAGACGCTCTGCCGCGAAACCATCCGCCGCAAGCGGTTGGAAGAGCCGTTGTTCCATCTGGCGCTGGAGCTGGAGGAGGAGGCGGCGAAAAGCGCGTACTTCACCGACCGCGGGCTGTACCCGAACGTGGATTTCTACACGGGCCTCACCTACCGCGCGCTGGGGTTCCCCACGAACATGTTCACGGTGCTCTTCGCCCTGGGCCGTCTGCCCGGCTGGATCGCCCACTGGATGGAACTCAAGCGCTCCGGCGCGAAACTGATGCGCCCGCGCCAGCTCTACGTCGGCCCCGGCAAAATCCCCTCCAAGTAGGACCGACATCCCGAACGGCCGCGCTCCGGCGCGGCCGTTTTCCTTCCGCCCCGGAGCGGGGGAACCCGCGGAATTTCTTGACGGCGCGCGGTCTTTCCCCGCAGTATCCTTGCCGTTTCCGCACCTTCCCCATGGCAAAACGGCTTGGCATCTTCCTCTTTTTCGACGCGGACGGCATCGCCGACGGCTACGTCGCCGACCTGCTCCGCTCCATCCGCCCCTGCCTTTCGCGCCTCCTCGTCGTCGCCAACGGCAAACTGGCGGACGCTTCCCGCGCCCTGCTCGCCCCGCTCGCCGACGAGCTGGTGGTCCGGCCGAACGAAGGCTTCGACACCGGCGCCTGGAAGGAAGCGCTTTTCGAACGCGTCGGGGAAGCGCATTTCGCCGATTACGACGAACTGGTCCTCCTCAACGACTCCTTTTTCGAGCCGTTCCGCCCGTTCGCGGACATCTTCCGCGCCATGGAAGGCGACGGCGCCGACTTCTGGGGTCTTTCCGTCCACGGCCCCATCCCCGGCGACGGGACCTGCCCGTACGGCTTCCGGCCGGACTACCTGCAGACCTACTTCCTCGTTTTCCGCGCCCGCCTCTTCCACTCCGCCGATTTCGCGGCCTTCTGGAAGAAGCAACCGCGCTACAAGACCTTCCGCTCGGTCGCCGAAGGCTTCGGCGGCGTCCTCACCCGCCATTTCGCCGATCTGGGCTACTCGTGGAGCGCGTACAGCGACACCCGCGACCTGGACACCGTCCCGGAGCGGAACTACGACCACCACACGCACGACCTGGCCGAAATGGTGGAACACCGCCGGTATCCGGTCATCAAGCGCCGCTCCTTCCGCGTGGCCAAGGCGCAGTACCTCGCGCACGGCGACGCCACCACCCTGCCGAAAGCCCTTGCCGCCGCGCACGCGAAATACCCGGCGTACGACTTCCGGCCGATGTTCCGGCATCTCCTGCGCAAGTACGCGGCGGCCGACCTCAAGGAAGCGCTCAACCTCGATTTCGTGTTGCCCGCCGACGGCCCGCCGCCCGCGCCCGCCGCGCCCCGCCCGCGCACCCTCCTGGTCGCCTGCCTCGTCCGGGAGGAAAGCTTTTCGCGCACGCTCCCGTATCTCGCAAACCTGCCGCGCGATTGCGCCCTCAAGGTCCTGACGGACAGCGAACCGCATCGCGCGCGCCTCGCCGAAGCGCTTTCCGCCGTCCGTCCCGAAGCGGAAGTCGCCGCGACCGACGCACTCGCCGGCGGGCACGAAATGGAGGCGTTCCTCCTGGCGGCACGCCCGTTCCCGGAAGGGACGGAACTGGTCGGTCTCGTCCACGACACGGGGATTTTCCGGGGCGACCGGCCATGCGTCGACGACGCCACCTTCCGCCTGCAATGGGACAACATGCTCCCCAGCGTCGCGTACGTCCAGCGCGTCCGCGACCTTTTCGCTTCGACCCCGTGGCTGGGCCTTCTCGCCCCGCCGCTGGCGAACCACGCGGACTTCTTCAAGGCCGACCTCAACGCCTGGAGCGGCGGCCGCTTCAAGCCCGCGGCCGCGTTGCTCGCGAAACTCGGCGTTTCCGTCCCGCTCGACCCGTCCCGCCCGCCGTTCGTCCTCGGCAACGCGTGGTGGGTCCGCACCGACGCGCTCGCGCCGCTCCTTTCGCACGGATGGACGGCGCGGGATTTCGACGATGCCGCCCTTCTCCCCGCGCTGGAACGCGCCGTTCCTTTCGTCGCCCAAGGCCGCTCGTACGCCAGCGGCTGGACGATGACGGCGGAAACCGCCGCCACGCAGGTGTCCAACCTCCGTTGCATGCTCGACCTCTCCGCCCGCCGCTTCACCGCCGCCTTCGGGCTCCGGTTCACCGACTTCGCCTCGTATTTCCGCGCCATCCCCTCCCCCAAGGCGGTCTTCCTCCACTGCCTCAAGTCCGTCCGCCCGGCCCTGTCGCGCCGTTTCGGCCGCCACGCATGCCGCATCCGCCGCTTCTTCCGCCGCCGCGCATGAACCCCCGCCTCCAACGCGCAATCCGCCGCATCGTGGCGCGCAACCGCCCGGACCGGGAAAACGCCGCCGCGCTGGACACCGGCTCGCTCGAAGTCGCCCACGCGCTCTGCCGCGAGCGGGCGTACATCCTCCTTTCCACGCCGCTCGCCCCGGACATGGACGTGCTCGAACTCGGCGCGGGATGCGGCACCCGCACCCGCTTCCTCGCCGGGCGCGTCCGGCACGTCACGGCCCTCGACGAAGACGCGGACGCCCTGCGGCTGAACGCCCTGCGCAACCGCGCGCTTTCCGCCATCGACTACCGCTCCGGCGCGTACGCGGAGACGCTTGCGCGCCTGCAATCGGAAGGCGCCCGCTTCGATCTCGCGGTCCTCGTGGACGTCGAGCCGGAGGAAGCGCTCCTCGCCGCCATCCGCCCGCTTCTCGCCGCGGACGGGACGCTTGCCGTCGCCTGCGACAACCCGCAGGGCGTCAAGCACTGGCCCGCCGCCGACCGGCCGCCCGCGGATTGCGGCGCGCGGCTCGAAAGCCTGCGCGCGCGGCTCGCCGCCGCCGGGTTCGCCCCGCCGCACGTGGCCTACCCCTACCCCGACCACCGCTTCCCGCTTTTCCTCTACACGGACGATTCCCTGCCCGCGCCGGGATACTGCTACTTCAATTCCTTCCCGTGGGACCGCACCCCGCCCGCCTTCGACGCGACGGCGCTCTGGAACCGGCTGATCGCGGAAGGCCGTTTCCCCGCCGTCTCCAATTCGTACCTCCTCCACGCGCGCCCCGCGGCGGCCGCCGCCGCGCCGGAACCGGACGGCGCGCTCCTGCCGGTTTTCACGAAAATCTGCGCCATCCGCGACGGAAACCTGCGAATCTGCACGTCCATTTTCCGCCAGCCCGACGGGACCCGCTTCGTCGAAAAGAAACCGCTCGAAGCCGCCGCCGCGCCCCACATCGCCGCCCTCGCGCGCTGGGACGCGGAACTCTCGCGGCTCTACGCGGGAACGCCCCTCCGCGTCAACCGGGGCGAAACGGCGGGCGACGCGTACCGGCTCGAATTCCTGGACGCGCGCACGCTCTACGGCGACATCATCGCGGCCCTCCGCCGCGACGACACCGCCGGGGCCCTGCGCCTCGCGGGCAGCGTCTTCGCCCTCCTCCGCGCCGCGGCGGACCGGCCCTTCCGCCCGACCCCGGAGTTCGCCGATCTTTTCGGCGCCCGGCCCCTGCCGGAGGGATTGCTCTCCGCCCCCGTCACGGACGTGGACATGAATTTCGACAACTTCTTCCTCGCGCCGGAGGGCGGCATGACGCTCGTGGACTACGAGTTCACCTTCGATTTCCCGGTCCCCGTCGATTTTCCCGTTTTCCGCTCCCTGCACTACCTGTTCCGGCGGAATCCGTGGATCGTCGAACGCCACGGCGCCTTCGTGCAGGACGCGTGGCGGCTCGCGGGCATCGACCGCGCGCTTTTCCGCCGTTTCGCCGCGATGGAGCGCGCGTTCCAGTTGCGCGTGCACGGGCCAAGCGACGCGCTCTACTTCTTCCACCCCTTCCCCCGGACGGGATGGCGGGCGCTGGTCCACCGCCTGCTCCCCGGCCGCCTCCGCGCGCGCGTCTGGCAGGCCCTGCCCCGCCGTTTCCGCTCGGTCTGGCTGCGGCTGGCCCCCTCCCGCGGCCGGGAAAGGAAAGCGACCGTTTCCTACGCCCCCAAGGCTTGAGCTTTCCCCGGACGCGCGCTCCGCTTCGAAGGGGGCATGCGCCACCGCCCCGCGCGCGCAATGCCGCGGCGGGAAACGCGGGAAGGACGGGATGCGGTGGAAAGTCTTGCAATCCCGGGGGGGAGCGGGCATATTCCGCGTTCGCACCGCCCCTATCGTCTAGAGGCCCAGGACGCCAGGTTCTCATCCTGGTAACACCGGTTCGAATCCGGTTGGGGGTGCCATTCGACAAACGTGGCACATGGGAAGTTTTTCGGCGCACGGGCATGAACGAAGGAACCAGAACGAAGGATGCATGGCGACGCTTCGCGGCGGCGGTTGTCCTGGCCGTGGCGGCGGGTTCCGCGTTTGCGGCGGCGGGGGATTCCACGGACCGCGCCGCGCCGGGGTTCTACGTCTGGCAACGCGACATCACGCCCGCCGTGCGGGAGGCGGCGCGCGCCGCCTCCGCCGAAGGCCGCGGGCTCTTCGTCCTCGCGGGCGAATTCGACCGCGCGGCGGACGGCTCCCTCCACGAGCCGGTCCCGGTGCC
>JAFSUH010000214.1 GCA_017445365.1 Kiritimatiellia bacterium
CACCCGCCCAGTTTGTCAAATAGAAAGGACACTCTTTAGATAGGGGGGTGGTTTTTGGTTGGTCAAATACTGGACACTCGCAACTCGTTCTTGGGAAGGGGATGAATGGTGGGGCGCAGGGGGGGCCAAGGGGCGGTGGGCGCTCCGGCGCTGGACGGCCCTCCCCGAAGGGGGGCCGCGAAGCGGCAAGGCCGGACGAGCCGGAGCGCCCACCGCCCCTTGCCGTTTCACGTTTGTGTAGGCCTCCTGCCGTCGGCGGATTTTCTTCAGTCGTTTTCTCACCCGCCGGTACAGCTCCATCCCGCTGAGCCGGTCGCGTTGTTTGCGCAACGCCGCTTCTTGTTCCGCCGTCAGCACACCTTCTTCCAGCAGACGCTCGAAGGGCGTGCGGGGCGCGTCATAGCGGCAACGATACCCCTTCCCGTCTTCCCGCTTTTCCTTGGATATCAGCATCTTGCACGGACAGAAGAAGTTGCGGAAGGCCGACCACTCCTCGCACAGTTTCTCGAGTTCGCCCTGGAGGTCCGGACAGTCGAGGCGGACCTCGCCGAACAACTGCCGTCCCGACGAGCGGTTCTTTTCTTCGACATGGGCGTTGTCGTTGCTTTTCCTCGGGCGCGAGCGCCACAGGAACGGCGGCCGGGGTTGCAGACCGAGCCACGCCGCAACGTGGTGGTTGAGGATTTCGCCCCCGTTGTCCGCATGGATGGAAAGCATGGCAAACGGAAACTGCTCCCGGATGTGCGCCAAGGCCGCGCATGTGGCGTGCCGTCCCCGGTTCCAGGTCGGCGCCAGCACGGTCCATTGCGTCTTGCGGTCCGTCGCGTCCAGGATCCAGAAGAACTCCTCCGCGGCTCCGCCGCCGCCCAACGCGAAGGTGTCCACCTGCACGTCCCCGGGCGGCACAAGGCATCCCATGACCGTCTCGCCCGATGCGCAAGGGGCCTTCGCCTTGATTTCGTTGGTCCCGTGGCGCCCGGAGCGCTTGTTCGCCTTCGACCAGCTGGGCTTCGTCCGCGGCTTGCCGGCCAGCATGCGGGCCATGGTGCTGGCGCTCATCCTCAGCAGCTCCCCGCGGATGCCGGGCGGGATGTGGGCGACTTCGGAGGCGTATTCCGCCACCCAGCGCTCCATCCCCGCCTTGAGATAGGGCGGACAGGGGCATCCGGCCTCCTGCCAGATGCGCGTGAGCACCGTCCGGGCTTCGTCCGTGTAGGTCTTGCCGCGTCCTTTGCGTTCGCGGAACTTCCGGCTCCCGGTCAGGAGCCGGTTGGCGTACTTGCGCGAGTAGCCCGTCGTTTCGAGGACTTCGTCGAGCAAACGGCGGCGTTTGGCGGGGGTCGCCCCCGCGTACGCCCGGCGCTTGGCGCCGATGTATTCGGCTGTGGCCATTCTTGACATTCTTTCCATGCCTCCGTTCTACCCCATCGGGTGTCCACTATTTGACAAACGGGCTCCCCTCCCTTCCCTCGCCCGTTTTCAAAGAGTGTCCTCTGTTATGACAAACCGCGCCGGGCGGCGGCAAAACATTCCGCCTTGCCGTGCGGCGTGGGGAACCGCTAGGATGCGGTTTCCATGGACGCGAACCGCCGCCAATCCGATTTTTGCGCATTCCCGCATTCCCGGCTTTCCGGGATTCCGGCCAACCGGGATCCCGGCCGACCTGCGTTGCGGCGAGCCTCTGTGCCTGCGGAAGCCCCCCGCGTCTTCTCCCGGGCCGTCG
>JAFSUH010000215.1 GCA_017445365.1 Kiritimatiellia bacterium
CCAGTGACGAGTGACGAGTGACGAGAGACGAGATGCGGTGCGGCCGCTCGCGGGCGGGAGAACGGCTCGCTCGGAGAGCTCGCCCCACCATGGAGCGGGTGGGGAGTGGAAGGGAATGGGGCGCGGCTGGAAGCCGCACCTCCGGAAGTGGGGCGGGAGGGGGGCAACGGGCCGTGGGTGGGGCGAGCACTCCGTGCGAGCCGAACGGACTCAGGAGGAACGGCTCGCTCGGAGAGCTCGCCCCACCGCGCGGGGGGGGGCCACAACAAGCAAGCGGGCGGGCCGCCCGCGCGCCGACAAGATGGCGCGGCCGACAGGCCGCACCGCAACTTGTCACTTGTCACTTTTCACTTGTCACTGCGGCCGCAGGCCGCGGCGGTGCGCCCGCTGGGCGGGCGGGACTGCGGCTCGCTCGGAGAGCTCGCCCCACCGCGGGGGGGGGAGGTGGAAACAAGCAAGCGGGCGGGCCGCCCGCGCTCCGACAAGAGGGCGCGGCCGACAGGCCGCACCGCATCTTTTCACTTTTCACTTTTCACTCGTCACTGCGCCCGGCAGGGCGCCTCGGGATATTGCGCAGGTAGAACGGTTTACCCGGGGAGGGGCACACGGGGGTTGCACGGGGTGGGGGGGAGGGGTAGACTTGCATGGAGAGAGTCCATGTCCCATATCCATCCAGAACTGCTTGCCCCGACAGGGCCGCGCGGTCTTGTCCGCATGGACTTTGCCCACTGGGGATCGGGCGGGGCGGAGAGGGCCCGCGCGGAGACGCGGAGGCGCGGAGAGGAGGGGGCGGCATGACGGAGAACGTCCAGAAGAGGCCGGTCGTGTACCTGGACGCGTGCTTCGTGAGCCATTGGGTCGGGCAGGATCTGGACGACCCGAGGCAGGCGGAGAAGCATGCGCTGTCGGTGGAGTGGTGGCGGAAGATGGAGGGGAAGGTGCGGCCCGTTGTGTCGCATTGGGTCTGGTCCGAAATTTCCGGTGGGAAGCCCGAGGAGGCATTTCAAAGGGGCAAACTCATCCTTGGGCTGGAGTCGTGGGGGCCGAGTGCCGAGGCCTATGCCTTGGCCGACGAGCTGGTCGGAGACGGGGCCGTCAGGAGAAAAAAGAAAAACGACGCCTTGCACATCGCCCATGCCGCCGTGGGCAGGGCGGACGTGTTGCTGAGCTGGAATTTCCAGGACATCGTGAACGAGAAGAAAATGACCGAAATCAAGGCGATTGTGGAGCGGGCCGGGTATCGGTGCCCGCTGCTCGCGTCGCCGAAGCATCCGTTGGAGGATATGCCATGAACTACGACCCGGTTTTGGCGGAGATTGAAGAGACCCGGCGGAAGCTGTGGGCGGAATGCGATGGAACCATGGAAGGCTACAGCAAGCACTGCGAAGAGGTTGCCCGCGAGTTCCGTGCGCGCGTTGCCGCAGAGGTGGCACGGGAAAAGGCCGAAGAGAGAAGCCCCGCGGAAAAGGCCGGGAAGGTAGCCGGGCGGCGGGTGCCGTCGAGGCGGCGGAAGGGGGCCGAGCATACGGACGCGACGGTGGTGCGCGAGAGTCCGGCCCCCAGGTACGGGGAAACAGGCGGTTCGGCCCGGAAGGGTGCGGAAGGAGATGCGAGATGATGGCGCTTTTTCAGAGGATTTTCGGGCACGCAGAGGCGCAGAGAGACGGAGGCGCAGAGATGGATGGATTTCTCGCGCGGAGGCGCGGAGGCGCGGAGGATTTCGGCACAAAAGGACAAAAAGAGGTAAAAGTGGAGGCCACAATGTCCAACCACCAAACTGCCAAACTGCCAAACCACCAAACCATTTTCGCCCGCTGGGCCGCCGGCGTGGAGGGCGCGGTGGCCGGGACGCTGCCGGGAAGCGCGAGGGAGGCGGAGGTCGCGTAAGTGGACGGGAATGTCCAGAAAACGGCCGGAAGGCCGGTCGTGTACCTTGACTCCAGCTTCGTCAGCCGGTTGGCGGGCGGGAGGACCAGGGCCAACCACGTGCTTGCGCAACAGGCGGCCTCGAGGGAGTGGTGGTCGCTCATGCGGGAGCAGGTTCAGCCGGTGGTGTCGGTTCTGGTGTGGACCGAGATCGTCAGGGGGGACCCCGGTTGCGTGGCGCGGCGGAAGGATGTCATCCGTGGACTCCCGTGGTGGGAGGTCACCCCGGAGGCCACGGCGCTGGCGGGGGCGTTGATCCGGAAGAAGGCCATCGAAAAATGCAAGTCGCAGAAGGACGATGCGTTGCACATCGCCACGGCGGCCGTCGGCGGGGCGGACATCCTGCTGAGCTGGAATTTCAAGCACATCGTGAACAAGCAGAAAATGCCTCTCATCAAGAGCGTGGTGGAGCGGGCCGGATACCGGTGCCCGGTGCTGGCCTCGCCGAAGCAAGAGTTGGAGGAACGGACATGAGCGACGGGAATTTCTTCACGGAACTGGCGGAGACGCGGCGCAGGCTCTGGGCCGAAAGCGACGGCTCCCTGGAGGGGTATGCCGTACTCTGTTCCCGCATCGCAAGGGAGGCCGTTGCCGCGGATGCCAAGGAGCAGGCGGGCCGGAAGGTTCCGGACAAACGGACGCCGCCCCGCCGGAGACGGAAGGCCCATGGCCCGATGATGGTGCGCGAGGATGCGCCGGGGTACGGGGCGGGGGAGTCAAGCGATTCGGCCCGGAAGGGCAACGAAGGAGAATGAGAGATGAACGCATTCTTTGAGAAGGTTTTCGGGCACGCGGAGACGCGGAGGGAGGCGGAGGTCGCATAGTGGGCGGGACGCTCCAGAAGGATGTCCGGGCGGCGGCGGCGGCCGGCAAGGGGTTGCTCGCGGACGCGCGGGAAATCATCGAGTCGGCGCGCGCGGGCGCGTACCGGGCCGTCAACGCGGCGCTGGTGCAGCGGAATTGGCTGCTCGGGAAGCGCATCGCCGAGGAGGAGTTGAAGGGGGAGAGGGCGGAATACGGGCGGCAGGCCGTCAAGGAGCTGGCAGCGCAATTGACCGAAGAATACGGGGCTGGGTTCGACTTCGGGAGCCTATACAAGTATGTGCAGTTTTACCGCACTTTCAAGATTTTGGAGTCACTGACTCCAAAATCCGGAGGACTTCTGAGCTGGACGCATTATTCCAAGCTCCTGCAGGTGGAGAACGCCGAGGCGCGGAAGTGGTATCTGGACGAGGCCGCGTCGGAAACGTGGAGCGTCAGGACGCTGCAGCGGAACATTTCGTCGCAGTACTACGAGCGGACGCTGCTGTCGCAGTCGAAGGGGGCGGTGAAGGCGGAGATGCGGCGGCTGACGGCGCCGTTGCAGGACCGGCTGGAGTTCGTGAAGAACCCGGTGGTGGCGGAGTTCCTGGGGCTGGCGCCGCGGACGGACTTCACGGAAAGCGATTTGGAGACGCGCATCCTGGACAATCTGGGCAAGTTCCTGATGGAAATGGGGAAAGGCTACGCTTTCGTGGCGCGCCAATACCGGATCCACACGGAGAAGGAAGACTATTTCATCGATCTGGTGTTCTACAACTACCTGCTGAAGTGCTTCGTGCTGGTGGACTTGAAGACGTCGAAGATCACGCACCAGGACGTGGGGCAGATGGACATGTACGTGCGGATGTTCGACGAGAAGCGCCGCGGGGAGGGGGACAACCCGACGCTCGGCATCCTCCTGTGCGCGGACACGGATTCCGACGTGGCGCGCTATTCGGTGCTCAAGGGGAGCGAGCAGCTTTTCGCCTCCAAATACGTGCTGGTCCTTCCCAGCGCGGAGGCGCTCCGGGCCGAAATCGAGGCCCAGAAGGCGATTTTCGAGGCACAGCATCCGACCCGCGCCGTGACGCGGAGGCTCGGAGATGGGGAGGAGATGTGCCTGAAGGAGGGGGCGCCCGGGTATGGAATCGAAGGCAAAGAGCGGCAGAGGCCGGTGGTGTACCTGGAGTCGAGCTTCGTCAGCTACCTGACGGGTCGGTGGTCGCCGAGGGAAGACGTGCGGGCGAACCAGGCCGCTTCCAGGGCATGGTGGGAGCTCATGCGGGACCGGGTGGCGCCCGTGGTCTCGCAGGTCGTGTGGAAGGAGATTCTGGACGGCGATTTGGAGCTCGCGGAACAGCGGGCGGAAATCATCCGGGATTTGCCGTCATGGGAAAACACTCCGGCGTCGGAAGAGTTGGCGGACCGGTTGATCGAGGCCCACGCCATCCCGGAAACGGAGGACGACGACGCGCGGCACGTGGCCGTGGCCGCCGTGGGCGGGGCGGACATCCTGTTGACCTGGAACTGCCGGCACATCAACAATGCCATGACGTTGTCCAAGACGGTGAAAATCATCGGCCAGGCGGGATTCGTCTGCCCCGTCATCACCGACCCGGCCCAGTTGTTGAGACAAATGGAGTACTCGCCATGAACGACCCGATTCTCAAGGAAATCTACGAAGTCCGGCGGAAGCACTGGCTCGAAGCCGGGGAAACGCGGGAAGGGTTGCGCGCCTACCACGAACGGTTTGCCAGGGAATTCCGAGAAAAGGGCCCCGATGTCCTCTTGCGCGAACGGCTGGAGGCGCGGCGCCGGGAACGCGCGGCGGATGCGTTGGCGGGGTGTGGCGCGATGGTGGTGCGCGAGAGTCCGGCCCCCAGGTACGGGGAAACAGGCGATTCGGCCCGGAAGGGCGCGGAAGGAGATGCGAGATGATGGCGCTTTTCAGAGGATTTTCGGGCACGCAGAGGCGCAGAGAGACGGAGGCGCAGAGATGGATGGAACTCTCGCACAGAGCCACAGAGACACGGAGGAGTGTGGAATGTACACAAATGTCCAACAACTTCAAATGTCCACAAAGCAAAACATGAATGGAAACGGGAACGGGCTCTGTGCCTCTGTGTCCCTGTGTGGGGATTTCAGCCGCAAAGGACGCAAGGAACGCAAAGTGCAGCGCATGGAGGCCGGTATGAACAATCCAACGATCCAACGATCCAACGAGTCAACCATTTTGGGCACAAAAGGACAAAAAGGACGTGGAGGGGAGAGGAAGGATGGCACCATGAACCACCAAACCACCAAACTGCCTAACCACCAAACCAGCAGCGCCCGGTGGGCGAGTGACGAGAGACGAGTGACGAGTGACGAGTTTGCGGTGGAGAACCACCAAACCACCAAACGGCCAAACTACCAAACCGGGCTCGCCCGCTGGGCCGCCGTCGCGGCGGGGGGTCGCGGGATGCGGCTGGAGGGCGCGAGGGGGGCTCACACAGAGGCACTGAGGCACGGAGAAGGACGAGGAGGACACATGGGACGCATGGGACACACGGGACTGCTGGGACAATTGGGACGCTGGGCCGCCGTCGCGGCGGTCGCGGCGGGGGCGTGGCTGGAGGGAGCGAGGGAGGCGGAGGTCGCGGCGTGACGGAAACCGTCCAGAAGAGGCCGGTCGTGTACTTGGACTCGTGTTTCGTGAGCCATTGGGTCGGGCAGGATTTGGACGACCCGCGGCAGGCGGAGAAGCATGCGTTGTCATTGGCATGGTGGCGGCGCATGGAGGGGAAGGCATTGCCCGTGGTGTCGTACCACGTTTGGGCCGAAATCGGCCGGGGCAAGGACCGCGAAGCGGCGAAGGCACGGGAAGCCGCCATCGCCGGATTGCCGTCGTGGGCCTACGACGACCAGGCCATCGCGCTGGCGGGGCGGTTGCTGGAGGCCGGGGCCGTGAAAGCGAAGAAGAAGGACGATGCGTTGCATATCGCCCTGGCGGCGGTGGGAGGGGCGGACATGCTGTTGAGCTGGAATTTCAAGGACATCGTGAACGAGGGGAAGTTTCCCCGCATACAAGGCGTGGTGGAAGAGGCCGGGTACCGTTGCCCGCGGCTTGCTTCGCCGGACCAACCGCTGGAGGATTTGCCATGAACGACGACCCTGTCTTGATGGAGTTGGAAGTGACCCGGCGCGAACTCTGGAAGGAGAGCGACGGGACGCTTGCGGGGTATGCCCGGATGGTCGACCGGCTGGGCCGTGAGGAGCGCGAACGGTTCTTGGCGGAGCAGGCCGGGAAGCCGGCAGGACGGCGGGTGCCGTCGCGGCGGCGGAAGGGGGGGGAGGTGGCCGATGCGACGATGGTGCGCGAGGGGCCGGCGACGGGGTATGGGGAGACGCAGGATTCGGGCCGGAAGGGCGGGGAAGGAGAAGGGTGATGCCGACGGTTTTGAGCCAGGACGGATACCGGTTCTACTTCTTTTCGAACGAACACGAGCCGATGCATGTCCACGTCAAGTGCGGAATTCATCCGGAGGAAGTGGCGTGAATACTTTGCTTGAGGAGAACGCGAGAGTGTCATTCGAGAACGGTCAGTTTTCCGTCCGGTTGGGCAACGGGGTGGTGTTTTCATTTCCGATTGAGGGAAATCGGCGGCTGGAACAGGCGACGCCGGAGCAACTTGTGCGCGTGGAGGTGGACGAGGACGGGTTGCATTGGCCGGAACTCGACGAGGATTTGTCGTTTGCCGGGTTGCTGCGCGGGGACTGGGGGCAGCATGTGCGGGCACCGGGCGCGGCAATGTGCGTGTGCGAGGGGGATGCGCCGAAGTATGGGGCGGGGAAGCAGGAGGATGTGCCATGAGTTGGAAGGTTTTCAAGGGATTTGGATTCACACAGAGGCACAGAGGCACGGAGGAGGATGGAATGTCCACAAATGTAAATGAAAATTCAAACGGGGCCGGACTCCGTGGCTCTGTGGCTCTGTGCGAGGATTTTGGCCACAAAGGACGCAAAGGACGTGGAGGGGAGAACATGGAGAGCACCATGAACCACCAAACCACCAAACTGCCAAACCACCAAACCATTTTCGCCCGGTGGGCCGCCGCCGCGGCGGGGGGGCGCGGGATGCGGCTGGAGGGCGCGAGGGAAACTCACACAGAGGCACTGAGGCACGGAGAAGGACGAGGAGGACACATGGGACGCATGGGACACACGGGACTCATGGGACATATGGCCCGCTGGGCCGCCGTCGCGGCGGTCGCGGTGGCCGGGGGGCTGCTGCTGGGAAGCGCGAGGGAGGCGGAGGCGGGCAGGCGGACGGGGGGCGCTGCGGCGTGAGGAAGGGACTCCAGCGCATGGCGCGGGTTTGGTTCCGGGCGTTTCTGGCGGCGGCGATGCTGTCGGCGGGGGCGGTTTGTGTCCGTGCGCAGGAAGCGGAAGGGGTTGACGCGGGAGTGGTGCTGGGGGAGGTGGATTTGGCGGATCGGGCGGAGATTGCGCGGAATCTGTTCCGTCGGATCACGCCGGGGGACGGGGGGCTGGTGCAGGACGCGGGGACGTGGCCGGCGGCGTGGGAGGAGTTCGGAGCGGCGTGGGACGGCGCGGCGGCGGAGCGGGAGTTCGGGGCGTGGGCGGTGCCGGTGGCGGTGTCGCAGGAAGACGGGGCGACGGTGGTGCGCGACGCGTCGGGGCGGGAATTGTGGCGGGGGACGACGGATTTCGCGAAGCCGGAGTCGGCCGGGGTGGTGCTGACGGGGGCGCTGGTGGGGGAAGGGGAGTGGGCGGGGTACGAGGCGGTGCGGGAGGCGGTGGAAGGGCGGAAAACCGCAGGCGGGACGCCTGCGCCCCCAGTGCGGGGGGGCGTCACGAACGGACTGCGGTTCACGTCGGTGGCGGTGGGGACGAACGGGACGGTGGAGTTCTCGCTGGCTTGGGAGCAGGACGGTGACGTGGACGTGTTCGCCTACGGTCCGCTGCACGAGGCGGCGACGAACGTGGTGACGTGGACGAACGACGAAAACGCGGTGGTGACGGGCACGAACGTGTCGTGGCACGCGGTGGAACCGGGGCTGGCGGGCTTCGGGAACGCCTGGGAGTGGGTGGGAAGCGTCGCCGTGAGCAACGGCGCGGCGGCGCTGGCGGATGCGGGATTCCCGCCGGAGCGGGGCAAGGTGCGTTTCTACGCGGCGGCGCCGGCGGTGGACACGGACGGGGACGGGCTGAACGACGGGTTCGAGGATTTCGTGTCGCATTCGAATTTCGCCTCGGCCGACACGGACGGGGACGGATTGTCCGACGGGGAGGAAGTCCAGGGAGGTCTCGATCCGAATGATTCGGACACGGACGGAGACGGCTTGCCGGACGGATGGGAAGTGTGGAACGGGCTGGATGCGCTGTCGGCCTCGGGGGCAGACGGCCCGGACGGCGATCCCGACGGCGACGGGTTTCCCAATGCGCTGGAACGGGTGTTGGGCGGGATGGCGAACAATCCGGCGTGGAGCGACGGGCAGTTGGCATACAGGCTGTGCCACCTTCAAAACGGCGACGACGAACCGGGGTTGCGGGTGGACGTTGAAGATTCCCAGAATTGCGGGGGGACGAACAACCAGCGGCAGAATGTCGCCGCCACGCTGGCGGTGCCGGGATTGATGTCGTGGGGCGTTTTCCTGGACGTGACGGTGGAGGGGAGCGTGGAGGATCAGAACTCCGGCTACGACGTGGTGACCGTCGAAGCCTTCACGAACACCTTCTTCTTTGAAGGGAACGAGAACCACCATGCCTGCCAAATGGCGGACAAGAGCGCCACATGCCGGGTGCTGGTGCTCCCCAACAGCCAGGTGCGGTTGCGCTACGACACCATGGGGCGGTTGTACCACACGGGGGCGTTTGCGGCCATCACGGCGGTGAGCGTGGCGGGGGCCATCGGGAGCGAAACCGTCTCGGAATGGCCTCCCAACCGGTGGAGAACGGTGTTGGGCGTGGGGGAAGAAGTGGATTTGAAGTTTCCCGCCGACATGGGTTCCGCGGTTTGGACGCGTGCCGGGGAAACGACACCTCTGGGTACGGGGGCGGTTGTCCGATATTCGGCACCCGACACGGCGGGAACCGAGGAGGTGTCCGTGAGTTTCGGCGGGCATGTCCTTTCCCGGACATTCCAAATCGTGGAACCCACCGGGGTTGTGTCAGCGGCCATCCGCGGCGTCAAGCGGGCTTCCCCGGGGTATCCGGGGGCCGGAATGCACTTGTATCCGATTGTGGTGGGGCCGACGAACGTGTCGTTTTACAAGGTGAAATGCCAGGAGGTGGGGCGGCCCGCCACGAACTGCACGGGGTGGTGGGCCATCCACGGGGCACCTTCCCATGTCGGGAACGGGGCGGACGTGTGGTTCCCCTTGGATATGCGGAACCGTTGGCCGAGTCGCTGGGACCATGCAGACTTTTTTTCTTCCCTGCCTTGGTCTGCTCTCCCGTGTGGTCCCGGTCATTTCGAGTGGGAAATACCGGCCCTGTGGAAAGTCGGCGACACCGGGACGGAGCGTTCGATGACGGGGTGGAAGCAGGAGTTCGACGTGGAGACCAACGGAACGGTGACCATCCACAAGTTTGGCAAATGGGTGCGGAGGACGCTTTCCGACCGGGTTGACCACAATTAGGAGCAGGACATGGAATCCAATGCGACAATGAAGTGGATGTTGGCATGGGGGACGGGCTTCCTGTTGGCCGCGTTTGTGGCCCTCGCCGACGAGATTCCGCCGTATTATGTCCACTGCGGTCCCTACAATCCCGCCTGGGCGGACGAGGGGTGTCCTCCGCCGCCGGAATGGGTGGAAATCCACAGCCACTTCCTGTTGGCTGACGGGCCGGGGGAATTGGAGATGCCGCTCGAGGACTGGGAGGCGAAGGTGGAAAGCCGCGACGCCCTGCTGGCGGAGCTGGAAGCGGCGAACGGGCTTTCGGAAGCGTGGAACGACGCTTGGGCGGAGGCCGCCTCTTGGCACTATCCCAAGGGCGGCGGCCTTGCTGCGGCCCGGCTTTACTTCGGCAAAAAGGCCGCCTGGATGCAACGCATGCTCCAAAATCCCGTTTGGGCGCGCGATCCGGACCATCTGGACGCGGTGGCCGGTTTTCTCGGGGAAATCCGCGAATGGCGTTTCCCCATCGGGGAGCTGTGGCTTGAAGACCGTCCCGGACAGGGCGTACTCCTCAAGGCCGGCGTGGAGTCGCCCGACGATTTGCCCGACGAGGCCGCGCGGGCGGCCTACCGCAAGGCCGTGGATGACGACGCGCGCAAAAAAGAGCTGGAAAAGCTCCAGCGGACGTTGATGGAGGAGGGCAACCGTTTGCTGTTTGAAACCTGGAGGCAGTGCAATCGGGCATTGCGGATGGCGGAAAGGACCGGGGACGGCGAGGGCCGATTCCGTTTGGCCGATCTCCAAACCCGGCTTTTGGCCTGCGCGGAAGAGCCGGAGACGCTTTTGAACGACACGGATGCCGTCGGCTTCGTGTTTACCTCGCCGAAATGCCATTTGGGCGGGAATCCGGACGCCCCCCAACAGGAGGATGAACCATGAGTTGGAAGATTTTCAACGTGTTTTGCATGAAAAACGGGGATTTGACCTGCGCCACGACGGAGGATGCCATGACGAATGCCAGCGAACTGGACAACCGGCAGACCATTTTGTACCATACTGGG
>JAFSUH010000216.1 GCA_017445365.1 Kiritimatiellia bacterium
CGAGACGGCGCACCGCCGCGCCCGCTTTCGCGGTGCCGCCGGCGCTCTTGGCCGACACGCCCGCCGCGGGGGCGAAACGGATGTCGCCCGCGCCGAGGAAAACGGCCTCGCCCGCGCCGCCCGCCGCGAGCTGCCGGTACCAGTCCGCGAGGCCGCGGAAGGTGCGGAAGACGAGGGAATCGGTATCGTTGGCGCCGGTCACGACGGTCGCGGTTTCCGCGTAGAGGGCGGACTCGCCGTCGTCGCCGAGTTCGCCTGCCGCGACGGCCGCGCGCACCGCGCCGTCCGCGGCGTAGGCGCCGCCGGAAAGGGCGAACACGAAAGCGTACGCGGCGGCGTTCCCGTCGCCGTCCACGGCGGCGACTTCGTCGGCAAGGCGCCACGCCTCGCCGGGGAAGAAGGCCGCGACTTGTTCTTCCGCGACCGCGCGGGCCACGGACATGCCGACGGGCGCGGCGGAGGCCGCCGCGGCCGCCAGAAGCGAAATCAACGCGAAAGGAAGTTTTTTCATGGGTTGCTCCGTTCTCCCCCAAACCGCGATTATCCATCTTCCCCCCGCCCCCGTCCACTCCAAAAACCTCCCGCGCGGCGGCTTGCCGTACCGCCGCGCAAGGGTTAGACTGCCCGTCCGAACCCTTTCCAAGGAGACACCACCATGGCCGGCATTTTCAAAGCTTACGACATCCGCGGCATCTACGGCGACACGCTCACCGATGGAATCGCCGAAAAAATCGGGCGCGCCATCGCCGCGTTCCTCCGCCCCGCTTCCGTCGTGGTCGGCCGCGACATGCGCCCGCACTCCGAGCCCCTTTTCGCCGCCCTCGCGAAGGGCCTGACCGAAAGCGGCGTCAACGTCGTCGATCTCGGCCTCTGCTCCACGCCGATGAGCTACTACGCGAACTTCCTCCTGCACGCGGAAGCCTCCGTCATGATCACCGCCTCGCACAATCCCGGCGAATGGAACGGATTCAAGATCTGCCGCGCCAACGCCGTCCCCGTTTCCGGCGCGACCGGCATCGCCGAAATCGAGCGGCGCGTCAACGAAGGGGATTTCCTCCCGCCCGCGGCGGTCCCCGGCACGGTTTCGGCGTACGACATCAAAAGCGAATACGTGAAGCACTTCTCCGCTTTCGCCGACGTCAAGCGGCCCCTCCGCGTCCTCTGCGACTACGCGAACGCGATGGGCGTCTACGAAGGCGAGGTCCTGAAGGGCGCGCTCGAAACCGTCCCGCTTTTCGACACCCTCGACGGCACCTTCCCCAACCACGAGGCGAATCCGCTCAAGACCGACACGCTCGCCGCCGCGCAAGCCGCGGTCCGCGCGGGCAAGTTCGACTTCGCCGCGTGCTTCGACGGCGATGCCGACCGCGTGGGCTTCCTCGACGAGAAGGGCGACATCATCCCGATGGACATGATTACCGCGCTCGTCGCGCAGACGCTGCTTGCCAAAAACCCCGGCGCGCACGTGTTCTACGACCTGCGCAGTTCCTGGGCCGTCAAGGAAGCCATCGAGGAAGCCGGCGGCATCCCGCACCAGAGCCGCGTGGGGCACGCCTTCATCAAGTCGCAGATGCGCGAGACGGACGCGATTTTCGCGGGCGAGCTTTCCGGCCACTACTACTTCAAGGAAAACTCCTTCGCGGAGTCCTCGTCGCTCGCGGTCCTGCTCGTGGCGAACCTGCTTTCGGCGTCGGACAAGCCCCTGAGCGAACTCATCCGGCCGCTCCGCCGCTACAGCGACTCCGGCGAAATCAATTCCGAGGTCGCCGACACGGCGGCGGTGTTCGCGCGCATCAAGGCGAAGTACGCGGACGCGAAGCAGTACGAGCTCGACGGCCTTTCGGTCGAATACGCCGACTGGTGGTTCAACGTGCGCAGCTCCAACACCGAGCCGCTTGTCCGCCTCAACCTCGAAGCGAAGACGCCGGAAGCGATGGCCGCGCGCCGCGACGAAGTCCTCGCCCTCATCCGCGCGTGACGCCGCTTTCCTTCGCCGTCGTATCGCTCGGCTGCCCGAAGAACACGGTTGACAGCGAGCGGTTGCTCGGCGATTTCGCCCTGCACGGGTTCGTGCCCGTCGCGGACGCGGCGGAAGCCGACGTCGTCCTCGTCAACACCTGCGGGTTCCTCGCCGCCGCGCGCGAAGAGGCGCGCGAAACCCTCGAAACGGTGCGCCTGAGGACGGGCGGGTTGATTGTCGCCTGCGGGTGCATGGCCGAACGCGCCGCGGGAAACGCCGCCTTCGCGGACATGCTCTCCGCCGCCGACCGCGTCGCGGGCTTCGCGGATTACCCGCGCCTTCCCGCCCTCTGCCGCGCCTGGCTCGCCGAACGCGGAGCCAGGGAAAAGGCCGCTGCCCCGCGCGGGTGGAAGGGGAAAAAACTCCCCCCGGCCTACCTCCGCTGGCTCGACGGCGGACGCATCCTCTCCGGCGCCCCGCATCTCGCCTTCCTCAAGCTCGGCGAAGGGTGCGGCAACCACTGCCATTTCTGCGCGATTCCGCTCATCCGCGGCGAACGCGTTTCCCGCCCGTTGGACGCGGTCCTCCGCGAGGCGGGGGAACTCGCGGCGAGCGGCGTCCGGGAGCTCTGCCTCATCGCGCAGGACACGACGGCGTACGGAATGGACCTCGCGGGCGGCAAATCCCTCCTCCCGGAATTGCTGGACGGGCTCCCGGAGGCCGCGGCGGGCGTCCGCCGCGTGCGCTTGCTCTACGCGCACCCGCGGCACGTGACGAAGGAATTCGCCGAAGCCTTCGCGCGCAATCCCCTGCTCGCGCCGTACCTCGACCTCCCCCTCCAGCACGCCACCGACCGGATGCTGGAAAAAATGGGCCGCCGCCACGGCATGGCCCAAATGCGTTCCGCCCTCGACCTCCTGCGGGAAAAGGTGCCGGGCATCGCAATCCGCACCACGTTCATCGTCGGCCACCCCGGCGAGACGGAAGATGATTTCGTTGCCTTGCTCCGCTTCGTGGAAGAGCAGCAGTTCGAGGCGATGGGTGCTTTCGTCTATTCGCCGGAGCCGGGCACGCGCTCGGCGGAGATGCCGGACAAGGTTCCGGCCGCCGTCGCGGAAGCGCGTTGCAAGGCGCTGTACGCGGCCCAAAAGAAAGTCTGGAAGGCACGCGCGAAGAAGCGGCTGGGGGAACGGATCGAAGTCATGCTCGACGAGCGGACGGAAGACGGCTGGAAGGCGCACGCGGCCTTCCAGATGCCGGGGGAAGACGGTTGCGTTTTCGTCGAAGGCGCCAAGCGCCGCAAGCCCGGCGACATCCGCGCGGTCAAGTTGACTGCCGCACGTTTCCCCGACTACCGCGCGACCGTCCGCTGATTCCCGCCCGCGGCGGGAGGGGGTTTCCCCGGCTCACCCGACGTCGGCGGGGGTCGCGGGGACGAGGCGCGCGGCGCGGCGCAGGGCGAGGGCCGCGAAGGCCGAGGCGAGCGCGAAGGCGAAGAGCAGCCCCTCCGCGATCTTCCCCGCCGGTACGGCGAGCGTCACCGGCAAGCCTGCCGCCATCCCGAGGCGCGTCCACGCGGTGAACGACCAGCCGATCAAAAGCCCTCCCGCGAGCGACGCGGCGAGCGCGCAGAGCGCGAGCACCACCGCTTCGCCGAAAAGCAGGCGGCGGAGCTGCCCTCGGGTCATCCCCGCGGCGCGCAGGGCCGAAAGCTCGTGGCGCGTGGCGCGGGCCGACGAGAGCAGGAGGAAGAACATCCCCGCCGTCGTGATGGCGAGCGACCAGAAGGGGATGCGCGCCATGCTGCCCAGAATGTCGTTCCCGTGCGCCAACGTGCCGTCGGCGATTTCGTCGCGCGCGTGCGTCGCCACGGCACATCCGTCGCCGGGGGCGAGCGCTTCCGAGAGAATCCGGTCGGAGGCGACGGCCGCGGCGAGCGGGTTTTCCTTGCGCAAGGCGTCGCCGTAGCGGAGCCAGAGGAAGTACGTCCGATCCGCGTTGCCGGACATTTCGCGGACGAGCGCCTCGGAAACGAACGCCATCGCGATCGTCCGCCCGCCGCGCGGGCCTCCCGCCGCCGGAGCGTCCGGGCGGCCGCCGCCCCGCGGTCCGCGCGGTTGCGGTGCTTCCGCGTACCGGCCGAAACGGGTCCGCACCAACGCGCGGCTCGTCACCATGTGCCAGTTGAGTTCCACGACCCCCGCGATGCGCAGGGTCTTCCCGCCCAGCGAAAACGTGTCGCCCAGATGCAATCCCGTCAGGCGCGCGAACATCGCGGGAACGATGGCCGCATCCCCCGCCGCGAGCGCCCGGGCCGCGCTTTCCCGGTCCCCCTCCGTGAAACGGAACGGGGCGAAGGGCTTGCCCCCCGCGAAGGCCTTTCCGGGGTCCGCGCCGAAAAGGAGCACCACGCCTTCGGGCAGGGTCGCCCCGCGCGCGGCGATGGCCTCTTTCGTCTCCTCCGCAAAGGGGAACTGCGTCGATTCGATTGGCAACGGCGGAGAAGCGAAGGCTCCGAGCGTGCCCAGGGTTTCCGCCGCGGCGCGGTCCACGCCGCCGGGGAGGAACGAGCAGATGGCGTCGGGCCATTCGGCGGAGGGCATGTAGCTTGCCATGAGCGTGCCGCCCCAGATGTGGATGGCGATGTACGCGCCCAATCCCAGCGCCATCGCGGCGAGCGTCCCCAGCACCCGCGCCGGGTCGCGCGAAAGCCGCCGGGCGAGCAGGCGCTTGTCAAGCGAAAGCGCCGCGGCCACGGGCGGGACGAAGAGAAGCTCCCCCGCGCGGAGCAACGCCGGAGCCGCCAGCACCAGCCCCGCGACCGCGCACGGGATGCCGACGCCGAGCATCCCGGCATGGAGGGCGAAGGCGCCCAGCCGCGTGCCGCAAGCCGCGACGAGCGGGAGCGGAGCCAACAAAGCCAGCGCGAGCAGGATGCGCCCCGGCCGGATGCGGTTTTCCGGCGGCACCGCGGCCGCGAACATTTCAAGCGGCTGGACGCGGGAAGCAAGCCGCGCGGGGCGGACCACCGCGCAAGCCCCCGCGACCAAGGCCAGCGCCGCGGTGGCAAGCGGCGTCTCCCAACCCAAATGCAATACGCGCGGCAAATCCTTCCCCGGCTCGAACCAGAGGAACGCCTGCAAGAGGGCGCATCCCGCGGCGAGGCCCGCAAGCCAGCCGGGGACGACGAGAAGGAGCGTTTCGGCGGCCAGCGTTTTGGCCGCGCCGCCGCGCGTCATGCCGAGCGAGCGCAGGGCGGCGAGCTGGCGGCGGCGCGCCGCAAGCCCCGTCGAAAGCACCGCGAAAAGCATGAATACCGCCGTAAGAACGGAGAGCGTGAGCGAGAGCGGCAGGGACCGGAGGAGGTTGCGGGTGGTGTCGTTGCGGAAGCGTTCGGCGACCTGCGCCACCGAGGAAAACGAAACCGCGTCCCCGCCGGGAAGCGAGCGGAGGAACGCCTCCGCTTCCGCCGCGGTGCGGCCCGGGGCGAGCGAAAGGAGCGCGAGCGAGGGGCGGGCGAACGCGGCGGGGGGTGATTTCGCTTCGACCGCGGCGATGGCGGCGGGGTTGGCGTAGAGCGTCGGGAAGTCGGCCACCGCGGCGGTCCCGTCGAAGAAGCCGACGATGGTCGCGGTGGCGACGCCGCGCGCGAGCGTCATGGGGAGGGCCGTCCCGAGCGGCGGTTGCGGGACGCGGGTTCCGAAAAGCGACACGCTCGCCAGCACTTCGGGCTCGGCGCTTGCCTCGTCGGGGAAGCGCCCTTCGAGAAGCCGCGCGCCGCAGAGGGACGCGGCGGAGTCGCGCGGCATCGCCGCGAGGCGCGCGGCGTGGGGCGGGCCTTGCAGGACGCGGCCGCCGGGACGCAGGTCGAGCGTCAGGGGAAGCGAAGCGACGGGCGAAACAAGCGAAAAGAGGTCGGAGGAAGAGAGAGCGGCGAGGATGCCGTCCGCCAGCGGCGGGAC